>JBKJVH010000241.1:0-8212 GCA_046590985.1 Mycobacteriales bacterium | reverse complement strand
AGGTACGCCTTGTGCTCGGTCGGTGGGTCGACGTGGACGACGATCGCGACGTCGTCCACGTGGATGCCGCGCGCCGCGATGTCGGTGGCGACGAGCACCCGGATGCTGCCGTCCATGAACGCGCCGAGGTTGCGCTCCCGCACGCCTTGGCTCAGGTTCCCGTGCAGCTCCACGGCCGGTACGCCCGAGGCCGTGAGCTGCTTCGCGAGCTTCTTGGCCGTGTGCTTGGTGCGCATGAACAGCACCGACCGCTCCATCCCGGAGGCGAGCTCCCGGACGACGGCGGGCTTGTCGGCGGCGCTGACCGAGAACACGTGGTGGGTCATGGTGCTGACCGGCGCGACGGCCGGGTCGACCGAGTGCGTGGTCGGCTCGTGCAGGTAGCGCTTCACGAGCACGTCGACGCCGTTGTCGAGCGTCGCGGAGAAGAGCATCCGCTGGCCCTTCTTCGGCGTCTTGTCGAGCAGTCGCTTCACGGCCGGCAGGAACCCGAGGTCGGCCATGTGGTCAGCTTCGTCGAGGATCGTGATCTCCACCGCCGACAGGTCGACGAAACCCTGGCTGATGAGGTCCTCGAGCCGTCCCGGGCAGGCGATGAGCACGTCGACGCCGGGCGCCATCGCCTTGACCTGCGGGCTCTGGCCGACCCCGCCGAACATGACGGTGGTGGTGAGCTTGGCGGCGTACGCGAGAGGCTGCACGACAGCGAGCACCTGGTTCGCGAGCTCGCGGGTCGGGACGAGGATCAGGCTCCGGGCCTGCCGGGGCTTGCGGCTGCCGCCGGTGAGCCGGGCCACCAGCGGCAGGCTGAAAGCGAGGGTCTTGCCGGAGCCGGTGCGGCCGCGGCCGAGGACGTCTCGGCCGGCGAGGGTGTCGGGCAGCGTGGCGGCCTGGATCGGGAACGGCAGCGCGATGCCCTGCCGGTCGAGCTCGGCGCAGAGGATGGCCGGCACCCCGAGGTCGGGGAAGGTGCGGTGGGACGTGGGCATCCCACATTGTCGCAGGTAGGGCAGGCTGCAGCCGTGACCGTTGCGCTCGAGGGCTTCCACGCCGTGAAGCACGCCCTGCGCTTCGCGCCGGAGCTGGTGACCTCGATCACCGTCGGTTCCCTGGCGGCGGCGTTGGCACTGGCGGAGGAGCTCGCGCCCGACCTCACCGGGGTCCTGGCCGAGCGGGCCGTGGAGGGGCTGGTCGAGCACCCGACGAAGGTGTCCGGGACCGCGGAACGACCCGCGGAGGACCGGTCGGTCCTGAGCCTTCGCAGCACCCCCCTGGTGCTGCTCGACGGCCCACGACACCCGGGCAACGCGGGCGCCGCGATCCGGGTCGCCGCGGCCGCCGGTGCGTCCGGTGTCGCGTTCCTCGGCACCCTCGATCCGTGGCATCCGGCGGTGCTGCGCGGGGCGGCCGGGCTGCACTACGCCCTGCCGGTGCTGACCTGCACGCTGGCCGAGGTGCAGGGGCCGATCCTGGCCCTCGATGCCGACGGGGACGAGCTCGGCGACATCCCGTCCGACGCGGTGCTCGTGGTCGGCAGCGAACGGGCCGGGCTCTCCGCGGAGGTGCGGCAGGCTGCCACCCGGGTCGTGTCGCTGCCGATGCGTCCCGGGGTGTCCTCGCTCAACCTCGCGACTGCGGTCAGCGCGGCCCTGTACGCCTGGCGGCTCAGCCCGCGCGGCGCTGCATCCCGCGTCCCTGGGGCTCCTGGCTCAGCCGGGTGATCCGGCGCAGCTTCTTCGGTGGCACCTGCGCTCCGATCGCCTGCCGGAGCAGCTCCGCGAGGGCGTAGTCCGGGTCGGTCGACAAGGCCCGTTGCAGGGCGATCGTGACCAGGGCGCCACCCCCCTCGCAGTAGGTCAGCCAGGCGAACAACGCGCACACCGGGGCGTCGAAGGGCGGCGGGGTGCGGCGCATGAGCTCTTCGAGCAGCGGGTGCAGCGCGGCCAGCTCGCGCTCCGGCCGGGCCGCGAGCTGGTCGCGCACCCAGACGTCGAACAGGCTGACCGCCAACGCGGCGGCCTCCATGTCGGCCAGCACCGCCGGTGGTGAGGCGAAGCGCTCGATCGCCACGTCCCAGGCCGACAGCGATGCCCTGCCGGCGACGCCGAGCCCTGCCTCGTCGACGGCGTCCTGCAGCAGCGCCGCGGCGTACTCGCAGCGCTGTCCGGCGGCTTCGGCGGCCAGGAAGCCGGGCGCCGCCACCGACGCCTCCAGGGCGGCCCGGTCCGGCAGCACGGTGCGCCCGCGCAGGATCGCCTCCGTCTCGATGAGCCGAATGCTCGAGGACTCACGGGCGTCGTCCACCGGGGTGCCCGCGGCTGGGCAGCACTGCTCCCGCTGGCACAGGTAGCTCCAGAACCTGCCTGCCCGCACCAGGGCCGCCTCGGTGACGGTCAGGTCCGCGAACCGCTCTCGCAGGTCGCTGACCAGGCTGATCCGCGCGAGCCCTGGCACCTCGTCGGTGTAGACCACGATCAGCACCCGGGTCGCCTCCTGCTGGCGGACCCGCTGCTCGATCGCGTCGGCCAGCACGCCCTCGAGAGGTGCGGCCGGCAGGTCGAACCGCATGGTCAGCCCCACCCGGCCGCGTGGCTCGTGGCAGCACACCACCACGATGCTCTCGGTCGGGACGTACCCGAGCTGCAGCGGCAGCGCCGCCACCATCTGGGCGGGGGTGGTGAGGCGTGCGATCGGCTTCGTCATGCGCACAACAGTGCCGCGTGGCAGACCCTCGTGGGGACCTCGCCGCCGATCTGTGGACAGTCAGCCGAACAGGCTCCGGATCGCGTCCTCGTCCTGCTCGTCATCGAGCTGCACGAGCACCTCGTCGCCCGCCAGCAGCATGGTGTCGCCGCGCACCGGGACGAGCCGGCTGTCGCGCAGGACCAGGCTGATCCAGGTCCCCTCCGCGAGGTCGGGAAGCTCCGCGATGCGCCGCCCGTCGACCACCGAACCCGCCGCCACACTGAGCCTTTGCACCCCGTGCGGCTCGTCGCGCAGCCGGACGCCGACGGAGAACGGCTCCTGCTCGACGGGGAGCATCCGGACGTGCAGCAGCCGCGCGCTGACCGGCACCAGCCCGCCCTGCAGGACGACGGACACCAGCACGACCAGAACGACGATCCCGTACAGCCTGGTGCCCTGCTCGCCGCCGAGCAGCATCGTTCCCAGCAGCAGCGGCACGGCGCCCTTCAGGCCGGCGAGCAGCACGAACGCCCGCTCGCCGCGGTTCAGCCCGCTGCCGAGGAGCAGCGGCGCGGCCAGCAGCGGCCGCACCACGATCGCGAGCAGCAACCCCAGCCCGAGGCCCGGCACCCACACGTCCGGCCGCGCCAGCACGTGCAGGTCGACGGTCAGCCCCAGGTAGGCGAACGCGACCAGCTCGCCGAGGCTCGCCAGCGCCCCGTGGAACCGCTCGATCTCCCGCTTGTACGGGGCGCGCTCGTCCCCCAGCACGATGCCCGCAACGAAGACCGCGAGGAAGCCGGAGCCGTGGGCGACCGTGGCCGCACCGAACACGGTGCCCGCCGCAACAAGCGTGCGCACCGGGTAGAGCCCCTCCGCCGGCAGCGGGAAGCGCCGCATCAGGGCCAGCATCAGACCCGCCCCCGCGAGCCCGACCACAGACCCCACGACGAGCTGGAGCAGGAACGTGCCGGCGACGTCCACCAGAGCCCCGGACGACAGGCTGCCGGCACCGAGAAGCGCTGCCATCAAGGCGATCCCGACCGGATCGTTGGCGCCGGACTCCCCCTCCAGCACGGTGCCGCTACGACCCTCGATCTCGCGTCGGCCCAGCACCGAGAACACCACCGCGGGGTCGGTCGGCGCGACGGCCGTCGCCACCAGCGCGGACAGGTACCAGCTCACGCCGAGCATCAGGTGCACCAGCACCGCGGCCCCCAGCACCGTCGCGAAGGTGCCGAGAACACCGAGCGTCAAGATCGTGGGAGCAGCCTGTCGGAACCGGCCGAGCCCGATGTGCAGGCCGCCGTCGAACAAGATGACCACCAGCGCGACGGTGACCACCCGTTCGACGGTCCTGAGCTCGGGCCGCTGCACGTCGGGCAGCCAGGTCGCGACCGCCGCCGCGGCCAGCAGGAACACCGCTGGGGCAGGGACGCGCAGTCGCTCGGTGAGCCCGTGGGACTGCACCGCGAGCAGCGCTGCTCCAGACGCGCAGAGGACCAGCAGGCCAAAGGTCAGGGTGTCGTGCACGATGCTCCAGGGGTCGACGAACAGACTGCCGACCAGACTTCCCGGCGCACCTGCCTGCAGCCTATCGGCCCGGGCTTCCTAAGGTGTCGGAGTGCTGCTCTCCATGACCGTTCCCGTCCAGGTCCGCTTCGGCGACCTGGACCCGCTGAACCACGTCAACAACGTGGCCTACTTCTCGCTCATGGAGGTGGCGCGCGTCGAGGTGCTGCGTGCCTACGCCAGGACGCTGTTCGGTCACATGATCATCGCCCGGAGCGAGTGCGACTACCTGCAGGAGATCCGCGGCGGCACCCGGTCGATCGACATCACCGTCAGCATCGAGAAGATCGGCACCTCGTCGTTCGTGGTGCTGCACGAGCTCCGCTCCGGCGAGGTCTTGCACGCTGTCGGCCGTACCGTCCAGGTGGTGCTGGGCGCGGACCGACGGCCCCGGCCGCTCACCGCCGAGGAGCGCGCCGACCTCAGCCGGTGAGGTCGTCGATCGCGCGGAACACCCGCTGCACCGACACCGGGCCCTTGGCCTTGAGGGTCTGCGCGAAAAGGCTCACCCGGAGCTCCTGCAGCATCCAGCCGATCCGCTCACGTCCCTGGCCGGCCGGTAGTCGGAGCCATTCCGCCTCGACCTCGTGCACGCCGACGAGCAGCGCCCGGTCCTTCTCGGCATCGCGCGGCAGCTTGTCCAACCGGACGAGCGCACCACGCAGGTAGCGCGCCACGTCGCCGAGCCGTGCTGGACCCACCTCGGTCACGAAGCCCTTGTGCACCAAGGCCTCCCGCTGCGCCCGGATGTCCTTCACCGACTGCGCGGCCGACGGGTGGACGACCTTCGCCAGCGCCGCGTCGACCTCCGCCGCGAGCCCGAGCACCTCCTCGACCCCCTTGAGGACCTTCAGCGTCTGCTCCGGCAACCCACCGCGCACCACCGGCAGGAGCTCCTCAAAACCCGACCGCGTACGGGGATCCGACGTCATCAGAGCGTCGACGGCTGCCGCCACCGCGTCCTCCATCAGCGCCGTCAGCGAGCCGTGCGGGTTGGCGGCCAGGGTGAGCTTGGCCCGGTTGTTCAGCCGCCCCGAGATGGCTTTCACCGGCGAGGGACAGGCCAGCAGCAGCAACCTCCGCACCCCCGCGTGGTGAACCGCCGTCGACGGCGTCGGCAGCACCCGCCATGCCACCGACGTGCCCTCATCGACCAGCGCCGGGTAGCCGACCACAGACCCCGCAGCGACCTCGAGCGGGACGTCGTCGAAGGTCCACCCCACCAGCCCGGACTGCTCGAGATCGCCCGCCACGGAGGAGATCGCCTCCTGTACAGGCTTTGCCAGCGCGACCTTCAGCGCCTCCAGGTCCTTGCCCTCGGCGACCGCGACGCCGGCGTCGTCGAGGATCCGGAACGTCGGCCGCAGGTGCGCCGGCAGCCGGTCGAGCCCCCACTCCTCCACCGGGATCAGCACCCCCTTGAGCGCCCGCGCCTCCCGCGACAGCGACTGCAGCAGGTGCTCCTCGCGCGGCGCCAGCCGCTCCAGCAGCAGCTTCGCGGTGTCCGGCGCCGGCACGAGCTTGACGCGCAACGGCTTGGGGAGGGTCTTGATGAGAGCCGTCACCAGCTCCAGCCGCATCCCCGGGACCTGCCAGGCGAAGTCCTCGGCGTGCACCCGGTTCAGCACGGTCAGGGGAACGTCGACGGTGACCCCGTCGATCGCGCTGCCCGGCTCGAACTCGTAGGACAGCGGGAAGCGAAGGTCCTCAGACACCCACACGTCGGGGTGCTCACCAGGATCGACGTCGCCTCGGACCAGGTCCTCCAGCCGCAGGTCGAGCAGCTCGGGGCGGACATGCCGCTCCTTCTTCCACCAGGCGTCGAAGTGCGCGCCCGACACCACCTCGGCCGGGACCCGCTGGTCGTAGAAGTCATAGACGTCCTCCTCGTCCACCACGATGTCGCGGCGGCGGGCCCGGTGCTCGAGCTCCTCGACGTCCTCGACCAACGACCGGTTGCGGGCGAAGAAGTGGTGGTGGGTGTCCCAGTCCCCCTGCACCAGGGCATAGCGCAGGAAGAGGTCACGCGACACGACCGGGTCGATCCGGCCGTAGTTGACCTTGCGCTGCGTCACGAGAGGCACGCCGTACAGCGTCACCCGCTCGAACGCCACGACGCTGCCGCGCTTCTTCTCCCAGTGCGGCTCGCTGTAGGTGCGCTTCACCACGTGGGCCCCGGCGGCCTCGGCCCACTCCGGCTCGATGCGGCCGACCATCCGTCCCCACAGCCGGGAGGTCTCCACCAGCTCGGCGGCGACCACCAGCTGCGGCGGCTTCTTGAACAGCGCCGACCCCGGAGCGATCGCGAACCGCGCACCCCGGGCGCCAAGGTAGTCCCGCGTCGCGGCGTCCCGGATGCCGATGTGGGACAGCAGGCCGGCAAGCAGCGCCGTCGTGATCGTCGCCGGGTCGGCGGTGCTGCTGTCGTGCGCGAGGTCGAGCTGCTTGACGGTCCGGCTGAGCTGGCCGTGCAGGTCCTGCCACTCCCGGATGCGCAGGTAGTTGAGGAACTCCCGCTTGCACATCCGGCGGAAAGCGCTGCTGGACAAGGACTTCTGCTGCTCCTGGACGTGCCTCCAGAGATTGAGCCAGCCAAGCAGGTCCGAGGTCAGGTCGACGAACCGGGCGTGCTGCTGCGCCCACTGCGGCTGCTTGTCGACCGGCCGCTCCCGCGGGTCCTGGATCGACAGGGCAGCGGCGATCACCAGCACCTCGCGCACGCAGCCGAGCTTCTCGGCCTCCACGACCATCCGCGCCATCCGCGGGTCGATCGGCAGCTCCGCGAGCTGGCGGCCCGTACGGGTCAGGCGGTCGCCGTCAAGGGCGCCGAGCTCCTCCAGCAGCGCGATGCCATCGCGGACGTTGCGGCGGTCGGGTGGCTCCACGAACGGGAAGTCCTCGATGTCACCCAGGTTCTGGGACGCCATCTGCAGCAGCACCGACGCCAGGTTGGTGCGCAAGATCTCGGGCTCGGTGTACTCCGGCCGACCGTCGAAGTCCTCCTGGCTGTAGAGCCGGATGCAGATGCCGTCGGCGACCCGGCCGCAGCGGCCGGAGCGCTGGGTCGCCGACGCCTGGCTGATCGCCTCGATGGGAAGCCGCTGCACCTTGGTCCGGCTGCTGTACCGGGAGATGCGGGCGGTGCCGGGGTCCACGACGTACCGGATGCCGGGAACGGTCAAGGAGGTCTCGGCGACGTTCGTCGCGAGCACGATCCGGCGCCGGCTGTGAGCAGCGAACACCCGATGCTGCTCGGCGGCAGAGAGCCTGCCGTACAGGGGAACGACCTCGGTGCGGTCGTCGAACACGCCCCGCAGGGCGTCGGCAGCATCGCGGATCTCGCGCTCCCCGGACAGGAACACCAGGATGTCCCCGTCAACCGGCAGCTCCTGACACGCCGCGACGATGCCGCTGAGCTGGTCCTGCTCCTCCTCGCCGTCGACGGCGAGGAGCGGCCGGTAGCGGATCTCGACCGGGTACGTCCGGCCGCTGACCGTCAGGATCGGCGCGTCGTCGAAGTGCTTGCTGAAGCGCTCCGGGTCGATCGTCGCGGAGGTGATGACGACCTTGAGGTCGGGGCGCTGCGGCAGCAGCCGCTTGAGGTAGCCGAGCAGGAAGTCGATCGTGAGGGACCGCTCGTGTGCCTCGTCGATGACGATCGTGTCGTACTTCGACAGCAGCCGGTCCCGCGACAGCTCGGCCAGCAGGATGCCGTCGGTCATGACCTTGATCAGCGACCGGTCCGCCGTCTGGTTGTGGAACCGGACCGTGTAGCCGACCAGCTCACCCACCTCGGTGCCGAGCTCCTCGGCGACCCGCTCCGCGACGGCACGGGCTGCGATCCGCCGGGGTTGGGTGTGCCCGATGAACCCATGCACACCGCGGCCGAGCTCGAGCAGGATCTTGGGGAGCTGGGTGGTCTTGCCCGAGCCGGTCTCGCCGGCCAGCACGACGA
>JBKJVH010000012.1:0-7174 GCA_046590985.1 Mycobacteriales bacterium | reverse complement strand
GCTGTCGCCGCGCTGCGTACCGTCGCGCGAGGCAGCGCTGCCGGCCAGCCGCTTCCAGCCCCCGCCGAAGACCTCGTGCCCTCCATCGACAAGGCATGTGGTGCCCGACCGGGAGAGCACGGCCCCGACTTGTAGCGTGCGCTCCCTGCAAGGTGGGAATCTGGCGTCCCGCCTCGACCGCTGAGCGTTCCCGCGGGAAACTACAGCCAACCGACCTCGGCAGCCGAAGGAGAGATGTGGAACCCGTCCTCCTGGCCCAGGACCTCATCGTCGACTTCGGCACCGTACGCGCGGTGGCGGGGTTCGACCTGTCCGTCGCCGCCGGGGCGTCCGTCGCCCTGGTCGGCCGGAACGGGGCCGGCAAGTCGACCACCATGCGGGTCCTCGCCGGTGTGCTGCCACCGACGTCCGGCCGCGTCACCGTCGCCGGGGTGGACGCCGCGAGCAACCCGTCCGGCGTGCGGGCGCTGGTCGGCTACTGCCCGGACGTCGGGGGCCTGATCCCCCGCGCCACGCCGTGGGAGCACCTGCAGCTCGCCGCCCGGCTGCGTGGCATGAGCGGCTGGGAGGATCACGCCCGCGACCTGCTCGAGCGGTTCGACCTCGGCGCGGCCGCGGACAGGGTGACCGCCGGCTTCTCACACGGCATGGGGCGCCGACTGTCGGTCGTGCTGGCCGCCTTCCACTCCCCCCGGCTGCTGCTGCTCGACGAGCCGTTCGACGGCGTCGATCCCCTCGGTGTGGACGCGACCCTCGAGGTGGTGAGCCAGGCCCGCGACGGCGGCGCAGCCGTACTGGTCTCCACGCACCTGCTGCACCTGGCTGTGGAAGCCTGCGAGGAGGCCGTGGTGCTGCGCGGCGGGCGGGTCGTCGGCGCGGCGCTGGCAGCTGACCTCACCGGCGAGGCCGGTACCGAGCGCTACCGCGCCCTGATCACGTGACCACCTCGGCCTGGGTGCAGGTCAGAGCGCTGTTCCGGCTGCGCTGGCAGATGGTCCGCCACGACGGGGTCCGCGGCGCGCTCATCCTGACGGCCTGCGCCGTGGCCTACCTGGTGGTGCTCGTCGCGAACGGCGTCGGCACCCTCGACCCGGCAGTGGTCAAGGCAGCGCGCGACGTCGCGCCGCAGGCGTTCTTCGGCTTCGGCGTGCTCGCCGTGGTCGCACCCCTGACGGCCGGTGGCGGCAGCGAGATCTTCCCGCCCGACCAGCTCGTCACCTACCCCGTCAAGCCGCGTACGCAGTTCCTCGGCGGCCTGCTCCTCGCTCCGGTCAACCTGGTCTGGGTGCTGCAGCTGCTCGCGCTGGTCGCCGAGACCGCTCTGCTCACCAGCGGCGGGAACGCCGCCGCCGGTGGCCTCACCACCGCCCTGTACGCGCTGTCGCTCACCGCCCTCGGGCAGGCGCTGGCGTGGACGGTCGTCGCGCTGAGGCAGAGCCGGCGGGGCCGCCAGGTCGTGGCGTTCACGGGCGCGGGGCTGCTCCTGGGAGCGCTGCTCATCGTGCGCTCCGGCACCGGTGGGGAGGTGCTGGACGCCAGCCCCACCCGGTACGTCCCGCAGGGCGTCACCGCAGGCGCGCACGGGCAGTGGCTGCGCTGGAGCCTGACGACGTCCGTGCTGGCCCTGATGGTCGTCGCCGGCCTCGCTGCGGGGGCTCGGACGTGCGCGTGGGCGCTGCGCAGGCCAGGTGACGTCGGGGCGAACCGGGAGGCCAAGGCCGTCCACCGACGCCGCAACCACCGCTCGGCCCTGCGGCTGCTCGTCGCCAACGACCGCGGCAGTGTCTGGCGGGCGCCCGCGCTGCGTCGCGGTGGGCTGGTGCTGGCCGTGCTGCCAGGCCTGGCGGCAGCGGGGGCCCAGGTGCCGTGGCAGTCGGTCATCGTGCTCCCCGGGCTGGTCGCGGCCGGCGCCGGGCTGCTGTTCGGGATCAACGCGTTCTGCCTGGACGGCTCCGGGGCGATCTTCCTCGCGTCGCTCCCCCACGACCCGCGGCTCATCGCGTGGTCGAAGACCCTGGTGCTCACCGAGACGGTCCTCGCGTCGGTCGTGATCTCCGCGCTCAGCGGTGGCATCCGCAGCCCCGGCAGTCCCACCACCGCGGAGCTGGTGGCCATCCTCGCGAGCGGTGTCGCCTGCACCGCCGTCATCGTGTCCCGCGGGATGGCGGCGTCGGTACGCCGCCCGCACCGCGCCGACCTCAAGGGGCCTCGCGACGCGGTCGCGCCCCCCGGCGCCTTGACGATGGCGTCGGTGCGGCTCGTGCTGCCCGCGGGGCTGGTCGCGATCGTCATGGGCGAGTCCACCAACGCGGGGCTCTGGTGGCTTCCGCTGGCGCTCGCCGTACCGGTCCTGGCGCTGTGCGCCTGGTCGCTGGCGCGGTCGTTCGGACGCTGGGCGGATCCGCTCGAGCGGGCCCGGATCGTCCAGGTCGTCTCCGCCGGCTGAGCTCAGCCCTCCAGGAACCCACGCAGCCGCTGGGCCAGCACATCCCAGCGCCACTCCCGCTCGACCCACGCCCGCCCGGCCGCACCCATCGCCGCCGCCCGCTCCGGATCGGCCAGCAGCCCCGTCACCGCGGCGGCGACCTCGGCCACCGACGTGCCATCCACGACCAGGCCCGTCTGACCGTCGAGGACTGCATCGGGCGAGCCACCGGAGCGGCCGGCGACCACCGGCAGTCCGGTCGCGGAGGCCTCCAGGAAGACGATCCCGAGGCCCTCGACCTCGAGCCCGGCGAACCGCGACCGGCACGGCATCGCGAACACGTCGCCGGCGTCGTAGTGGGCCGGCAGCTCTTCCCACGGCACCGAGCCCGTGAGGACGACGTCGTCCGCAACGCCGACCGAGGAGGCCAGCTCGCGGAGCCGCGGGGCATCCGGACCCCCACCGACCAGGAGCAGGGCTACGTCCGGGATCGCCTGCTGTACAAGGGGAAGCGCCCGGATCAGGATGTCCTGACCCTTGCGGGGCACCAGCCGTGACACGCACACGATGACCGGCCTGCCGGTGAGCCGGTGCCGCCGGCGGACGACGTCGCCGCCCGCGCCCGGGTGAAACGCGACGGTGTCCACACCGCTCGGGAGCTGCTCCATGCGCACCCCGCGCAGCGCCGGGGCGAGCCGCTGGTGGGTGTACTCCCCCAGGTAGGTGACCACGTCGACGTGCCGGCCGATCCGCGACAGCACCTGGCGGGCCCCGGGCAGCAGCGCCCAGCCGACCTCGTGGCCGTGCGTGGACGCCACCGATCGCAGCCCGCATCCCTTGGCCAGCAGGCCAAGTGGCGCCGCGGCCCCGAACCACACCCGGTCGCAGCCCTCGACCCGCGCGAGCTCCCGGACCTCTCGCAGCACCGAGGGAGTGGGCAGCAGCACGGAGGTCGGGTTGCGTACGACGGGAAAGGGCTGGGCGGCGTCGAAGGCTTCGGAGCCGGCGAAGGTGGAGGCATAGACGACGACCTCCCCGTCGGGCTGCCGGGAAGCCAACGCGTGCACGAAGGCCTGGATGCCACCGGGCCGCGGCGGGAAGTCGTTCGTGACGACCAGCGTCCTCATCGGTGCAGGCGCTGCCACTCCCGGGCGAGGGCGATCCGCTCCGGTCCGCTGGGGTGGGTGAAGAACAGGTTGTAGACGATCGGATTCGGCTCGAGGTCGGACAGGTTCGTCGTCGACAGCCGCTGCTCGCTCTTGATGTAGGTGGCGAGATCGCCTGTCAGATCGAGGGAGTGCAGGTCAGCGCGGGCCTCGATGTGCCGGGACACCAGGTTGGTCAGCGGCGAGATCAGCAGCGGCACGAGGGCCGCGAGCAGCAGCACCAGCGGCACCACGCGCAGGTCGCCGGCGGAGGTGGCCCCGACCCGCCGGAGCACCGGCGACCAGGCCAGCAGCAGGTACAGCGCGCAGATTCCGAAAGCCCCACCGAGGGCGCCGAGCATCGTGCCGTGCAGCACGTCCTGCCGCTTCGCGTGCCCGAGCTCGTGCGCCACGACCAGCTCGACCTCGCGGGGGGTCGCCTCCCGCAACAGGGTGTCGTAGACCACGATCCGTCGCGACGCACCGATGCCGCTGACGTAGGCGTTGAGGGCCGTCGTCCGCCGCGAAGCGTCCGCGACCAGCACGTCCTTCACGGGCACGTGGTCACGTGCGGCCATCGTCAGCAGGTCGGTCCGCAGCTCGCCGGCCGGCAGCGACGTGAAGTGGTTGAAGGCCGGCTCGACGACGTAGGGGTAGGCGAACGAGCCGACGAACACCAGCGCGGCGGCGGTCAGGCCGCCCCAGGCCCACCAGCTCGTCGGGAAGCGTCGCACCAGGGCCAGCACGGCCACCAGGACCAGCGAGGTCATCGCGACGCGCAGGCCGTACCCGCGCAGCAGGTCGTTCGTCCAGCCCGACCAGTTCTGGGTCGACAGC
Organism: Mycobacteriales bacterium; assembly: GCA_046590985.1. Classification (GTDB taxonomy): domain Bacteria; phylum Actinomycetota; class Actinomycetes; order Mycobacteriales; family SCTD01; genus RYN-111. The sequence goes on along the minus strand of JBKJVH010000012.1, from coordinate 2,767 downwards.
CCATAGCGCCGGAGCACCCGCTCGGCCTGCACGTCGAACGGCAGCGTGGCGAGCTGACCGAGGGCGACGACGAGCGCGGTGCCGCCCAGCACCTTGAGGGTCCAGTGCCCGGGCACCCCCGCGTACAGCCGCCCACCGAGCCGGGTCAGGCCCAGCACGCCAGCAACCACGAGCGACACCACCAAGGACGTGTACGCCGGCGGCCGGATCGCGCCGTGGTAGCTCCGTTCCCTGGCCAGCTGCGCGGGCGTGAAGTCGCGGAGCACGTCCACGTGCGGGTGGGCGCCGGACAACACCGGGAACGGCACCGTCGTCAGCGCGACCACCACGAGCCCCACCAGGCAGCCGCCGAGCATGAACCACGGTGCCTTCACGAAAGCCGAGCCCTCAGGTCGGCGCGCCAGGTCTGGGTGAACGCGGCGAGGGTCACGTGCAGGTCCGTGCGCAGCGCCCGGTCGAGCGCGCCGGTGTCGGTGTCCGCGCCGGCGTTCCGGTAGACCTTCAGCATGGCGGCCTGCCCGTACGTCTTGGCCATCAGCACGACGGCGAGCCAGCTCATCTCGTAGATCTGGGCGAGGTCCTTGCGGGCGCCGTCGAAGTCCCCGTCGACCGGCAGCCGCGCCGGCACCTTGCCCCTGCGGACGTCGCGGCGAAGCTCCTCGGCGGCCAGCACGAGCGGTACCTGCACGCCGCGGTAGCCGACGTAGTCCGCCAGCCCCTCCACGAACCAGGTCGGCACCTCGTTGCCCGTGGACCCGCGGCTCGCCACGTGCGTGACCTCGTGCGTGAGCACGACCCGCCGGCCGAGCGGGCCGAGCGAGGTGAAGTTGCGCGGGTTGATGAGCACCCGGTCCCCGACCGGGTGGTATCCGCTGCCGGGCGACACCAGCTCCGCCGTCGCGAGCGCCGCGATCTGGCTGAGGTCGCCCGCGTCAGGGACGATCCTGGCCAGCTCAGCGGTGCTGTCCGGCGCCAGCAGCACGACCTTCTGCGACCAGCCCGTGCCCCAGACCGCTGTCACCCGCGGGACGGCCTTGTCGCACTCGCCCAGGAGCGACCGGATCAGCTTCCTGCTGCGCGGGTGCCCCAGCACCAGGCAGGACCTGCCGCGGCCGACCGCGACGGGGCCACCGTCCCACAGCTCCCGCGCCGTCGGGGTGGAGGTGAAGTCGTCGTCAGCCGCGACGTACCAGTGGCCGAGGCGCTGGACGAACGTCAGGCCCTGCGGCTGCAGCGTCGGCGTCCGGTCGTACCCGGCCAGGGAGTACCGCAGCGTGACGTCCGGAGACCACCAGGTGCCGCGGAGGGTGTCGAGCTGCGCGGTGTGCGGGCGCATCTGCGTCGGGTCGAGGTCGTAGTGCCAGCTCGCCAGCGGCACCCCGGCGAGGTTGTCGAACACGGTGCCCTGGCGTCTGAGAAACGCCGCCGCGTTCGGGTCCACCGTGGCAAGGAAGGCCTGGCGGTCCCGGTGCAGCAGCGCCGTCGAACGGGCGGCCAGCATGGCCTCCACCTGTGAGGTGCGTCCCGGCGCGAGGGTCCGGGCGTTGGCCGCCCTCGCACGCGCGTCCGGGACCGAGCGGAGGGAGGCCGGTTGCAGTCGCACCGCGGCGAGCACCCCCACGGTCAGCTGCGCCGCGAGCGCCAGCGCGACGAGGCGCTCGAGCCGTCGTCGGGGAGCGGGAACCGGCACGTTCGGAAGCCTACGGGCTACCTGCCCTGCTTGCTCCGCACGCTGCTGAGCGCCTGATCAGCGGCCACCAGCGTGCTGCCCTGCGCCTCGATGGCCGGTTGCACCGCCGTGACGGCGTTGCCGAGCTTGGTCCGGGCGGCGGCCAGCGCCGGCCGCTGGTCCTCCACCAGCACCTGGTAGGCGTTGCTGCCCTCCTGGTCGGTGCGGTACCACGGCGTCACCGACCGGGTGATCCACAATGCCTCGAAGCCGTCGAGCGCCACGTACTGCGGCCAGACCCCGTTGCTGCGGACCCGGAACGCCTCCACCGCCACCGCCTCGGCCTGCCCCGCGGTCACGACCCGCAGCAGCGCGGAACGGGCAGCGCCGGTCACCGCGACGCTCGCCGCCGTGAGCGATCCCAGCGCAGCCCGGTACGCCGCCAGCGTCCCCGTCAGCGCCCGCAACCGGGTGGCCGCCGTCTGAGCGAGCGGCGTCGCCTGCCGGTGTGAGGTCCGCGCAGCGATCCCGTTGCCGGTGAGGCAGACCTGGTCGGTCTGGTCCAGCGCTGTCGCGGCGACCTGGACGGACTCCACCGCGGCCAGCACCGCCCTGCGGTCGGTCGCGACCAGCCGCACCACCGCGTCGAGCCGATCCAGCGGACCGGCGCTGTTGACCACGCGGGCGCGACCGTTCCCACCACCGCTCGTACAGGCCGTGACGAGCAGCAGGACTCCGGCCGCGGCGATCCGCCTCAGCGGTCGCTGCCCGGCGTGGTCCCCAGCAGCACGTCCGCCCAGCCGGGCACGGTCGCGCGGGTCTTGACGCCGTCCCGCTCCGCGGCGCTCTTGCGGGTCACCGGCGTCGGATCGGGCACGACGCGGAGCCGAGTCTTGGCGGGCACGGGCACGGGCTTCGGGGCGACCCGGCGGGTGCGGGCCTTCGTGGCAGCCCTTGCCGCCGTCGTGAGGGGGGCCTTGGGCGCAGCCTTCTTGGCGGGCGCCTTCTTCGCGGGTGCCTTCTTAGCAGGTGCAGCCTTCTTGGCGGGCGCCTTCGCAGGAGCCTTCTTGGCAGGCGCCTTCTTGGCAGGCGCCTTCT
>JBKJVH010000096.1:0-7347 GCA_046590985.1 Mycobacteriales bacterium | reverse complement strand
GGTCACGCCCCGCCAGCTGACGGCGCGCCAGACACCCGTGGACACGGTCTACACCTGGGTGACCCGGATCGGCGGGTCCGTGGCGCTGGTCATCATGCTGTTCATCGGCGGGTTCCTGCTCACCCGCGCGACGGAGGCCATCGGCAAGGCCAAGTGGGACTTCCTCACGACCGCCACCTGGCAGCCCGACAGTGGCCACTTCGGCATCGCGGCGATCCTCAGCGGAACCGTGCTGGTCGGGCTGACCGCCATCGCGATCGCGCTGCCCTTGTCGCTCGGCACCGCGCTGTACATCTCGGAGTACGCGCCGCAGCGGATCAAGCGGCTGCTCATCAACCTGGTGGACCTCATGGCCGCCGTCCCCAGCGTGGTCTTCGGGTTGTGGGGGTTCTTCCTCCTCCAGCCCCAGGTCCTCGTGCAGGGTCCGCAGGGCAAGGGCCTGCCGCGGTGGCTCGCGACGTACGCGGGGTGGATCCCGTTCTTCCGCGTGGAGGAGGGTGGCAGGGCCGTGGATGCCGGCAACCCGGCGACCTCCGGTACCTCGTTCACGAGCTCGATGTTCATCGCCGGTGTCATTGTGGCGCTGATGGTGGCTCCGATCGCCACCTCGATCATGCGCGAGAGCTTCACGCAGGCGCCCCTCGGCGAGCGCGAGGGCGCGTACGCGCTCGGCGCCACCCGGTGGGGGATGATCCGGTCCGTCGTCGTGCCGTTCGGGCGCGGGGGCATCATCGGCGGCACCATGCTGGGCCTGGGTCGGGCCCTCGGCGAGACCATCGCCGTCTACATGATCTTGTCGATCGCCTTCGACGTGAAGGTGCGGATCCTCGAGAACGGCGGCAGCACGGTCTCCTCGCTCATCGCGCTGCGCTTCAACGAGGCCAGCCCGTTCGAGATCTCCAGCCTGATGGCCGCCGGCCTGAGCCTTTTCATCCTGACGTTGATCGTCAACACGCTGGCCTCGGCCGCCATCAGCCGCAGCCGCTCCGGCGCGGTGTCCTGATGACCGCAGTCCTGCCGCCGCACCCGGGCGAGCCCCAGGTGGCCCCGGTGGTGCGCCTGGAGACTCGCCGTCAGCTGACCCGCAGGCGCCCCGAGGACGTCTTCGCCCTCGTCGCCTCCGGCGCGGCCGCGCTGTCCTTGGCCTACCTGCTGTACGCGTTCGTCCTGCCGTTCTCGGGGGTGCTGGGCTTCGCCGTGCTGGCGTGGGTCCTGTTCCTCGGGATCTACGGACTGCACACGGCCATGACCTGCGAAGGTCCGCTGGTCAAGGACCGACTGGCCGCCGCCGTCGTGCACGGCATCGGCGGGCTCATGCTGCTCGCGCTGGTCGTCGTCGTGACCTTCACCTTCAAGCGCGGTTCCGCGGCGCTGTCGCACCCGAACTTCTTCACGCAGGACCTCGCCACCTCGGGGCCGCTGCAGCCGCTCACCCAGGGCGGTGTGACGCACGCGATGCTGGGCACGGCGATCCAGATCACCCTCGCGCTGTCGTTCGCCATCCCGGTGGGCATCGTGTCCGCGATCTACCTGTCGGAGAGCCGCAGCCGGTTCTCCAAGCTCGTACGGACCGTGGTCGAGGCGATGACCGCCCTGCCGTCGATCATCGCGGGCCTGTTCGTGTTCGCCGTCATCCTGAGCATCCAGAGCTCCCGTTCCAGCTTTGCGGGACTGCTCCGGGACCTCAACCTCGGGCAGAAGGGCGGGCTGGCCGCGGCGATGGCCCTGTTCGTGATGATGCTGCCCATCATCATCCGCGCCGCGGACGTCGTGCTGCGGCTGGTCCCCGGCACGCTCAAGGAAGCCGCCGCGGCGCTCGGTGCCTCCCGGTGGCGCATCGCCTGGCAGGTCGTCATCCCCACCAGCAAGTCGGGGCTCATGACCGCGATCATCCTGGGCACCGCCCGCGGCATCGGTGAGACCTCTCCGGTGCTGCTCACCGCTGGTTACACGACCGGTCTCAACAGCGACCCGACGTCCGGGCCGATGGCGAGCCTGCCGCTCGCCACCTTCATCCTGACCCGCTCACCCGAGCCCACCCAGATCGCGCGCGGCTTCGGGGCTGCTGCCGTCCTCATGCTCATGGTCCTCGTGCTCTTCGTGATCGCCCGGCTCATCGGGGGCCGGGCTCCGGGCGACCTCAACAAGCGGCAGCGGCGACGGGCTGTCCGAGCCTCGCAGGCCGACGCCGTCCGCATGAGCTCAGCCGAACGGCCTCTTCCCCTCTCGAACGGAGCTCCCTCGTGAAGCCCATCGTCCGCCACCTTGGGCTCGCCATCCTCGGCGCAGCCCTGATCGTCCCCTCCGCAGCGCTGCCCGCCGGCGCGGCCGACGGCTACCGCGCCGTGAGCGGTTCGGGGTCCACGTGGAGCGCCAACATGGTGGAGCAGTGGACCGCCGACGTGAAGCAGTTCGGCATCTCGGTGAGCTTCAGCGCGACCGGTTCCTCGGCCGGCCGTCGCGAGTTCACCGCGGGCACCACGGACTTCGCGCTGAGCGAGATCCCGTACGGCCTCACCGATGCGCAGGGCGGCTACGACGCCCCCCCGAACCGCGGCTTCGCCTACCTGCCCATCGTGGCTGGTGGCACGTCGTTCATGTACAACCTGAAGGTCGGTGGCAAGCAGGTCACCAACCTGCGCCTGTCCGGCGAGAACGTGACGAAGATCTTCACGGGCGTGCTCAAGACCTGGAACGACCCGGCGATCCAGAAGGACAACCCGAGGATCACGCTGCCCGCCCGGCGCATCGTGCCGGTCGTGCGTTCGGACGGCTCCGGGACGACCGCGCAGTTCACGACGTACATGTCCAAGACCCAGTCCTCGTTGTGGAACGCCTTCTGCAAACGCCAAGGGGTGGCGTACAAGGGGGCGACCTGCCCGTTCACCTCCAACTACCCGGCGGTACAGGGGTTCGTGTCGCAGTCCGGCTCGCTGGGCGTGTCCGGCTACACCTCCTCGCCCACCGCTGAGGGTGCCATCACCTATGTCGAGTACTCCTACGCGCTGCGGGCGAAGTTCCCCGTCGCGAAGGTCCTGAACACCAGCGGGTACTACGTCGAGCCCACCGACCAGGCCGTCGCCGTCGGGCTGCTGTCGGCCAAGATCAACCAGAACAAGGCGGACAGGAACACCTACCTGACGCAGATCCTGGACGGGGTGTACGGCAGCGCCGATCACCGGTCGTACCCGCTGTCGTCCTACTCGTACATGATCATCCCGACCGCCGAGGGCGGCACGTTCAAGAAGGACAAGGGCCGAGCCCTGGGGGACTTCCTCTACTACGCGGTCTGTGAGGGCCAGCAGTCGGCGGGGGTACTCGGCTACTCGCCGCTCCCGCAGAACCTGGTGAAGGCGGGTCTGGAGCAGATCAAGCTCATCCCGGGTGTCACCGCCACCAACATCTCGCTGAACAAGTGCAACAACCCCACGTTCAGCGCCGACGGGACCAACACCCTGGCGAAGACCGCACCGCAACCGCCCGCGTGCGACCGCACCGGCGCCGACCAGTGCCTCACCGGTACGGGCGGGACGCGCGGCGCCGTCCGGGCTTCCCGTGGTGGCGGCGCCACCGGGGGGACCGGCACGACAGGTGGCAGCACCACCGGGAGCAGCACGAGTAGTGCCGCGACGGGCACGACAGGCGCCGGCACGGGTGGTGCGGCAGCGACCGGAGGCTCGGCCACCGGAGCCCCCGGGACAACCGGCCTGGTGGCCGGCCCCGAGACCACCGGCGCTACCACCGGCGCCGCGGGGACGACCACCGGCGCTGCGGGGACCACCGCGGACGGGACCACCAGGATCGACGGCGTCGCGGTCGCGGCGCCCGCCGGCGACAACGCCGCCGCGAAGCTCTGGTTCCAGGTGCTGGCGGCGCTCTGCCTGCTGATCGCCACCGTCGGGCCGCCGCTCGTCCGTCGTCGCACCTCCCCGCCGAAGGCATGACGTTGACCCGCACGGCCCGGCTGCTCCTGGCGGCGGCGCTCGCCCTAGGGGCGGGAACGACGGTGCTGCCGGGTGCCGCGGCGGCGGCCGGCGTCGACCCGCCTGCGACGGTGGTCACCGACTCGGCCACGACGGTCGCCTGGCTCAGCCAAGGCGGGCGCAGCTCTGCGGACGGTTCCGGGAGCTATGCCAACAACCAGCTGAAGGACTGGCGGCTGCGTGTCAGCCAGACCCAGAGCCTGCTCAACCAGACCATCGAGGTGTCGTGGGCCGGCGCGGACTACTCCAACGGTGGCAACTTCCTGGAGCTGATGCAGTGCTGGAGCGACGGTCCGACCGTGGCGCCGACGCGGGAGCAGTGCGCCTACGGCGGCTACGACCGCGAGGGTGCTGAGGGCTTCGGGGCCGGGAAGACCCGGATTCTGGTGAACGACCCGCGAGAGCGGGACTACCGCATCGCCGGCGACCTCAGCGCCGTCTCGGTCGACGGCAACCAGGCGCCGGGGTTCTGGTCCGAGAACGCCCAGGTCGTGATGGGAAGCGGCACGCCGACCTGCCCCGCGGGTACGACCGGCTACCGCGTGGACCTGGTGCCGCCGAAGGACGCCGGCAGTGTCAGTCCCCTGCACCTGCAGGCACCGACGGACGGGACACCCCCTTCGCTCACCCGCACCGACGCGGCCGGGTTCACGCGGCACTACTCGGTGGTCACGCAGCCCTTCTCCTTCGCCGCGCTGAAGTCCGCCGCGCACGTGACCTCCTGGGTCGACGGCGACTACCGCGTCGAGGTGTCGTGCCTGAACGCAGCTGAAGCCTCACCGCCGGTTCGGCTGGTCGGCTGGGTGCAGCGACTCACCACCGCGAAGGGAGCCGTCCACTGGCAGCGATCCGGGCACGAGAGTGACGTCTTCGTCCCGTTCGACCCGCTCGGTGACGCCGCTGACCTGGGGCCGACCGACCCCTTCGAGCGCGACCAGGTGCTCGACTACATCCAGCCTCGCGTGACCAACGAGGTGTTCCAGGGCCGGACGCGTCCGGACGGTACGGGCGACGTCTTCATGGAGCTGCAGACCGACCTCGAGGCCCAGCACCTCGGCTGCGGCCGGCGCGAGGCCACGGCGGTCAGGTCGTGCTGGCTGGTGGCTGTGCCGCGGTGGGCCGGCGAGCCGGACGGTTCGCAGCCGATCGGCAACCAGTTGGCCAGCCCGCTGTCGCAGACGCTGTGGGACCGGCGCATCGAGGTCCCACTGGGCTTCGCCCCGGTCAGCGCGGGCTGCAAGATCGGCTCCGGCCTGAAGCAGCTGCTTGCCCACGACCTCGCCCTGGGAGCTTTGCGCAGCTGGCAGCCGCAGTTCTGCGGCGACAGCACCACCGCCAGCAGCGTGCTCGGCCCGCTCCAGGACGACGCGATCCGCAACACCATCAGCAGCCCCAACCGGTTGGGGGTGGTCGCTGTCCCGCCCGAAGGGGTCGACACCCTCGTGACGGCGCCCGTGACCACCTCAGGGGTGGTCGTCGGGTTCTCCGCCGACCGACAGTTCCGGCTCGGCGCGGACCGCTATGTGGAGAACGGCACGCGCACCACGGTCCTGAACCTGAACGCCCGGCTGCTCGCCAAGCTCCTCACCCAGTCGTACGACCACGGTGCCGCGCCGAACGGCGGCAAGGACAGTGGCTACAACAGCTCCACGCTCAGCGGCACCTTCCAGCCGGTCTTCACCCCGCGCCGGAGCTTCCCCAAGAACAACCCGCGCAGGCTGTACGACGACCCGGAGTTCCTCAAGCTCAACCCGGACGCTGCGGGCTGGCTGGCGCAAGGGTCGACCAACCAGAACCCCGAGGACATGGCCGACGTCCTGGTGAGCGCGAACTCCGCGGACGCCTACAACGTGCTGTGGCGCTGGATCCTTGGCGATCGGACCGCCAAGGCTTTCCTCGAGGGGGCACCGGACCCGGACGGCATGCTGGTCAACCCTTACTACAAGGGCAAGATCACCGCGGACCTGGCCGGCTTCCCGCAGTACGACCCCACGTGCGTGGACAACATCTCCGACCCGGCCGCGAACACCTTTCCGTTGCTCTGCCAGATCAACCTGCACCCCCGGGTTGATGACGACAGCAAGGCTGCCCAGGCAGCGGTGCGCGGGGACACCAAGCGGTTCAACATCCCGCCGCTGGTGTACGACGGGACGGCGACGGGCTACAAGGCCGAGGCCCGGCAGACGCCGGGCAAGGCCGGCATGCTCGTGATCACCAACTCCGCCGTTGCCGCCCGCTACGGGCTGCCCACGGCGCGGCTGCAGAACAGCTCGGGTGCCTTCGTGGCGGCCACCAGTGACAGCCTCGCCACGGCGCGCGACCAGATGACAGCCCGCTCGGACGGCGTCCTGGTGGCGGACCCGGCGCACGTCCATGGGGCGGGCTACCCGTTGACCACGATGTCCTACGCGTTGGTCGACGTCGCGGCCACCACGCAGGCCCAGAACAACGCCTTCGCCAAGATCCTGGACTACGCGGCGGGCGCCGGCCAGGTCCCCGGCACGGCCCTGGGCCAGCTCCCCCCGGGTTACGCGCCGCTGCCGGCGGCCATGACCGCCCGCCTCACCAAGGGGGCTGCCACCCTGCGGGATCCGAGCGCGTTGCTCCTGACCGACAACGGACAGGTTCCCCCGGGCACCACCCCACCGCCCACGACCCCCTCGACCGGAGAGGGCACTGCTGTACCGCCGACAGGCGTGATCTCCAGCGGCCGGCCGGCTGTCGGTCCGCTTGGCCCGCCCCTGCTCGTGAACGGGCCTGCCCCGGTGACCGCTTCGGGCACGGACGTTGCGGCGACGTCATCCACCGGCAATGTTGCGGTCACCCTCCCGTGGCTCGTCCCTGGTCTGCTGTGCGCGGCAGCGGGCGCACTCCTGTTGAGTCGCCTGCTTCGCAACCTCGGGGGGGCCACTGCTTCGGGGTGACCGCACCCCCGGTCTGTTCTGCCGCACCAAAGCACGAAATCCCACCGCTCACTTGCTCCCTCCAGAGTGCCATCCACGAAAGGACCACCAGTGAAGAAGACCCTTGCTGCGTCGGCGATCACCGCCGGCCTGCTTGTGACGCCGTTCTCGGGCGTTGCGTTCGCCGATCCGACCGACGGTCAGGCTGCCCTCAACGGAACCGGCCCGGACACCACCGAGGTCGTCATGCGCGCCCTCGACCAGCAGATCACCTCCATGGCCAGCTGGGACATCTCCGGCGGTGACTTCGACACCAACGGCGCCACGGCCGGCTGCTCCTTCATCGGCGCGGGCCGCCCGACCGGCTCCGGTGCCGGTCGCACCACCCTGGCCAACTCGGTGACCCTGGGCGACGGCTGCTTCCAGTTCGCGCGCTCCTCGTCCCGCAGCACCTCGACGTC
>JBKJVH010000110.1:0-11613 GCA_046590985.1 Mycobacteriales bacterium | reverse complement strand
GGATCGCCTCGATCTCGTCGGCGAAGCCCATGTCGAACATCTCGTCGGCCACGTCGAGCACGACAGTGCTGAGGCTGTCGAGCTTCAGCGACCCTCGGTTCAGGTGGTCCACGACGCGGCCTGGTGTGCCGACGACGATGTCCACGCCCTTCTGCAGGGCCTTCAGCTGCGGAGTGATCGGCTGCCCGCCGTACACCGCGAGGACCCGGGCGCCGAGGGTGGCGCCGTACCGGGTGATGGCCTCCGCGACCTGCACGGCCAGCTCGCGGGTCGGCGCCAGCACCAGCGCGGACGGCTGCCTGCCCCGGTCGCCCGGCTCGAGCGCGTTCAGCAGCGGCAGCGCGAACGCGGCGGTCTTGCCGGTGCCGGTCGCGGCCTGACCGACCAGGTCGCGGCCCTCGAGCAGCGGCGGGATGGCCTCGCGCTGGATCGGCGTCGGCTCCTCGTACCCCAGGCCCGTCAGGACATCGACGAGCTCCGACCGGAGCGCGAGGTCGGCGAAGGTCGAGAGGTCCATGCCTCCATTCTCGCAGAGGAGGGGTTCAGCCCTTGGCCGCCTTCTTCATGGCCTGCTTGTACGTCCGGACCTCCATCAGGGTGACCGGGTCCGTCACGTCGGCGATGGAGCGCCGTCCCTTCAGCGCGTAGTCGCCGGCCGCCGCCTTCCAGCCCTTCGGCGCCACGTCGAGCTGCTTCGCGAGCAGCGCGGTGAAGATCTTGGCCTTCATGTCACCCCAGCCGGGGAGCGCCAGTAGCCGGGCGTGCAGCTCGGCTCCCGTCTTGGCGGTCAGCCAGAGCTGCGTGATGTCCCCGTCGTAGTGCTCGAGGACGTGCTGCGCCATGCCCTGGACCCGGCCGGCCATCGAGCGCGCGTAGCGGTGGATCGCCGGTGGGGTGGAGCACAGGTCGGCGAACGCCTCCGGATCTGCCGCCGCGATCGCGTGCAGGTCGAGGGTCTCGGTGCCCATCCGGGTGGCCAGCTTCCACGGGCCGCGAAACGCGTGCTCCATGCCGTACTGCTGGTCCAGGAGCATCCCGACCGCCACCGAGAACGGGTCGCGGTTCAGCAGGGCATCGGCGTCGGGTTCCTGCGCGAGGTGGAGATCAGGCATGAGCGCACTCTGGCACGGGCCCAACACTGGTGGTCGTTCGGCTCAGGCCATCACGAAGATCCACGGAACGGGAGCAACCCGAAAGGGGCGTTTCGCGACTGCTCCGGTTCTGTGGATCATGGACAACCGACGGGCTCCGCGCTGGGAAGCGGGTCCGCTGAGCCTCGGTAGGGTGATGCACGTCACAGCGAAGGAGGTCAGGGTGCTACCCGAAGCCGGGCTGTTCGTGATGTGTTCGTGATGGCAGCGCAGATGCTCGTCGAGGTGCTCGGCCGGATCCGGCCGGAGGACGGCGTCGTGGTGCTGCCCGACATGTACAGCAGCGGGGGAGCGGGCCTGCCGCTCGCGGAGGCGGTCGACCGGCACGTGACCGACGACGTCCGGGTGCTGACGGCGCTGACCGGCCAGCAGGCCGCACCAGGTGCCCGTGCCGCGGCGGCCGCCTGCGCCGCCGCCCGCGCCGTCCTGAACCGGGACGCGCTCGTCAGCAACGCCGACGAGAAGCTGCCGGTGAGTGAGTTCCTGCTGCGCGAGACAGTGGCCCGCTCGCAGCTGGCGCACTACGTGGCGGCCTACCTCGGCTCGACAGCGTGCCCGCAGCCGCACCCGCTCGGCCACTGACCGAGGGAGGGCTCGATGGCGTCGATCCTGGACACTCCACTCGCGCGACGGGCGGTGCCGGATCTGCGGTCGCTCGCGGGCATCACCGCAGCGGGCGCGCTCGCCGGTGTGCTGGTCGGCGGGGTCGGGGGCAGGTTGGCCATGATGCTGCTCGCACGGCTGAACCCCCAGGCGACCGGCGTGACCAGTGACGACGGCTTCACCATGGGTCGCTTCACGCTGGGTAACACGCTGTCGTTGCTGGTCGTCACGCTCGGGTTGGGGTTGCTCGGAGCCGCCTTCTACGCCGTGCTCCGAGGGCTGATGATCGGGCCGCACTGGTTCCGGGTCGCGTCGATCTCCGTCGGACCGGCCGTGGTGGTGGGGCAGCTGCTGGTGCACACCGACGGCGTCGACTTCCGACTGCTCGACCCGGCTGGGCTGGCCATCTCGATGTTCGTGCTGATCCCCGGCCTGTATGCGCTGCTGCTCACCCTTCTCGCCGAGCGGTGGACGAGCCCGAACGGTTGGAGCTCCCGGGCGTCGCTCACGCGGGTCCTGCCGGCCCTGGTGCTGTGGGTCGTGGTGTTCCCGCTTCTCGCGGCGCTGGCGGTGGTGGTGGTGCTGTGGTTCTTCCGCGAGGCGCTTCGGGGGAGCGGCGCGTTGACCCACCCGGCGTTGCCCTGGCTTGCCAGGGCGGCGCTGAGCCTGGTCTTCCTCGCCAGCGCCGTACTGCTGATTTCCACGACCGCCGAGCTGACCTGACCTCAGTCGCCGTCGATCGTCCGGCCGGGCTCGATGGCGATCCGGAGCGGTGCGGCGGGGTGCTCGATCATGGCGTTCTTCTGACCGCGCTGGACGGTCGGCCCGGCGTTGGCCGCGACCACGCCTATCCAGGGCAGCGTGAAGGCGCCGACGATGAGGACGAGCTTCGCCCAGAGCGGTACGGGCAGCGCCACCGCCAGCACGAAGCAGGAGACCCGGATCGCCTGCGTGATCACGTACCGCCGCTGCCGGAGCTTGCGGTCCGCGGTCCCGGACAGCCCGGCGCTGGTCACGACCGTGCGCTTGTCCTGAGCCACGGACTCAGTGTGCGCCCTGCGACGGCGAACCGCCTGTCGGGCTACCGTGGAGTAGCCCACATCAAGCCTGAGGAGCACCCGTGACGCTCGCCCCCGAACGCCAACTAGCCACCTTCGACTCACTCGAGCCCGCGACCGGCAAGGTGTACGCCAGCTTCCCCGTACAGGGGGCAGCCGAGGTGGTGGCGGCCGTCGCGAGGGCGCGAGCCGCGATCGGCTGGTGGCAGGGGCTCGGGTTCGCCGGTCGCAAGGACGTTCTGAACGCCTGGAAGGGTGTGCTTGCCCGCCGGATGCCGGAGCTGGCCGAGGTCATGCACCGCGAGAACGGCAAGCCCGTCGGGGATGCGCAGCTCGAGCTGCTGCTCGCCATCGACCACATCGCGTGGGCCGCCAAGAACGCCCGCCGCGTCCTGGGTCCGCGCAAGGTGTCGGCCGGGATGATGATGGCCAACCAGGCGGCGTCGCTGGAGTACCAGGCGCTCGGGGTCGTTGGGGTCATCGGGCCGTGGAACTACCCGGTGTTCACCCCGATGGGGTCGATTGCGTACGCGCTGTCGGCCGGCAACACCGTGGTGTTCAAGCCGTCGGAGTACACCCCCGCCGTGGGCAAGTGGCTGGTCGACTCCTTCGCCGAGGTGGCCGGGGGTCACGAGGTCTTCCAGCTCATCACGGGGCTGGGGGAGACCGGCGCGGCGCTGTGCCGGGCGGGGGTCGACAAGATCGCCTTCACCGGGTCGTCGAACACCGGCAAGAAGGTGATGGCGGCCTGCGCGGAGAACCTCGTACCGGTCCTGATGGAGTGCGGTGGCAAGGACTCGATGATCGTCGACGACGACGCCGACCTGGATGCGGCGGCCGACGCGGCCCTGTGGGGCGGGATGGCCAACGCCGGTCAGACCTGCATCGGCATCGAGCGGGTGTACGCGACGGAGAAGGCCTACGACGGGTTCCTCACCGCCCTGACCGACAAGGCGCTGACGGTGACCGCGGGCCAGTCCTACGGGCACATCACGATGCCGTCGCAGGTCGACATCATCCGGCGGCACATCGCGGACGCGGTGGCCAAGGGCGGCACCGTCGTGACCGGCGGTGGGATCGACGGCACGCTGGTTCAGCCGACGATCCTCACCGGCGTCCCGGAGGACTCCCTCGCGATCACCGAGGAGACCTTCGGCCCGACCATCACGGTCACCAGGGTCGCCAGCATCGAGGAAGCCATCACCCTGACGAACGCCACCTCGTACGGCCTGGCGGGTGCGGTCTTCTCGCGCCGCCGTGGGGTGGAGATCGCCCGCCAGCTGCGGTCCGGCATGACGTCGGTCAACAGCGTGCTGGCTTTCGCCGGTGTCCCGGGGCTGCCGTTCGGTGGGTCGGGCGACTCCGGCTTCGGCCGCATCCACGGCGACGACGGGCTCCGCGAGTTCACCCGCGCGAAAGCGATCACGCGTCAGCGGTTCGCGCTGCCGGTCGCGCTGATGAGCTTCCAGCGGACGGCCCGCACCGACGCGCTGCTCGTGAAGGCCGTCAAGCTGCTGCACGGGCGGGGCTAGCCTCTTTCGAACGGGCGTTCTATCCTGGGAGGCGTGGACCTCCTGTGGCAGGACAGCCTGTTCGCGGCGTCGGCTGACCGGCTGTCCTTCGACCGGCTCCGACGGGACGCGCTGTCGACGACGTCCTGGATCGACCTCGTACCGGGCTGGCTGCCCGAGCACGCGGCGTTGTTCGGCTGGCTGCTCGAGCACACGGCGTGGCAGCAGCGGAGCCGGGTCCTGTGGGAGCAGGAGGTCCTCGAGCCGCGGCTCACGGGGGTGTTCGGTGGGGTGTTGCCCGCTCCGCTGGAGGAGCTCCGGGTCGCGGTGTCCTCGCGCTACGACGTGGAGTTCGACTCGTGCCTGGTCAACCTCTACCGCGACGGGAACGACGCGGTGGCCTGGCACGGCGACGCGGTGCGCAAGACCCTGGTCAACCCGCTCGTGGTCACGATCTCGCTTGGTGCCTCCAGGAGGTTTCTCCTACGCCGCCGAGGTGGTGGTCCGGTGCTCAAGGAGTACGCCCCGGGCCACGGCGACCTGATGGTGATGGGTGGCGCGATGCAGCACCGCTTCGAGCACGCGGTGCCGCGGCAGCGGAACGCGTCCGGGGCCCGGATGTCGGTGACGATGCGGCACAGCTCGCCAGTACCGTCCCTGTCGTGACTCACGACCACGCGCCCGATGGCCCCCTCGACTGGGACGCCTGGTACGCAGCCTCCGAGAGGGTCTGGAGCGGCAACCCGAACGGCGCGTTGCTGGCGGAGATCAGCGGGGTCACGCCGGGTACGGCGGTGGACGTCGGATGCGGCGAGGGTGCGGACGCGATCTGGCTGGCCCAGCAGGGGTGGCAGGTCACCGCGTTCGACGTCGCGGCCACGGCGCTGGCCCGGGCCGCTGGTCACGTCGCCGACGCCGGCGTGACGGTGGAGCTCCTCAAGGGAGGGGCGCTCGATCCGGCCCTTGCAGGGCGGCAGTTCGACCTGGTCAACGTGCAGTACCCGGCGCTGCTGCACGAGCAGGGTCGTTCGCTCGCCGCAGTGCTCGACCTGGTCGGTCCGGGGGGCACGTTGCTGTTCGTGCACCACCAGGACTCGGACGCGGACGGGGTGCGCCGGGTGGGTTTCGACCCGGCGGACTACCTGCTGCCGCGCAACGTGCACACCGCTCTCGGGCGGGCCTGGGAGGTCCAGGTTTACGAGGAACGCGGTCGGCACGTGACCACCGGCGCCGGGGCAGGGCACACCGTCGACGTGGTGCTGAAGGCCCGCCGGAGGGGGTAGGTGCTCGCCGGCCGGGTCGATGCCGTACGCCCGGAGGACTCTCTGGCCAACGCAGCTGGGGTTCCCAGCCGCGGAGGAACGGTCGGGGTGTGCGTTGTGCGGTGACGGTTCGTGCAGGGTTCCGCTCCCATCAGGAGCCCTGCTAGAGCTGGCCGCGCTCGGGCAGCAGGTCCGGGTAGGCAGCAGCCCGCTTCTCGGCCTTGGCGGTGAACGACTCGACCATGTCCTCGGGCTGGAACATGCCGGCCTGCCAGGTCGCCATGTGGTCCAGGCTGTCGTCAACGCTGTGGTCGCGGGCGAAGTTCATCGCGACCTTCGTCCCCCAGATCGCCAGCGGCGACTTGCCGGCGATCTCCTTCGCCGTCTCGAGCACGCCTGCCACGAGGGAGTCGTGGTCGGCGTACACCTCCTGCACCAGCCCGACCTCGTACGCGCGGGCCGCGGTCATCCGACGGCCGGTGAGGGCCAGCTCCCGGGCGACGCCTTCCGGGATGCACTTGCCGAGCCGCTGCAGGGTGCCGATGTCCGCGGTCATCCCGATGTTGATCTCGGCGACGACGAAGAACGCGTCCGCCGAGCAGTAGCGCAGGTCGGCAGCCGTGGCGAGGTCGACCGCCCCGCCGATGCAGCCGCCCTGGATGGCCATCAGCACCGGAACGCGAGCCTTCTCCAGCGCAGTTGCCGTCCACTGCAGGGTCTTCACGGTGCTGCGCATCCGGGCCTGCTTGCGACCGAGGTCCAGGCCCTCCTCGTTCTGCCCGGCGAACACCCCGAGGTCCATCCCGGAGCAGAAGTGCTTGCCGGTGCTGGAGATGACGATGGCCCGGGCGCTGGCTTCGTCGCTGATCGCGGTGACGGCCGCGGGCAGCTCGGACCAGAACTCCGCGATCATCGAGTTGTACGCCTCGGGGCGCGAAAGTCGCAGGTGCGCGACGTGGTCGGTGATCTCGAGGTCGAAGCAGGTGTAGGCCATCCCACGATCCTGCCGCATGCGTCGGTAGCGTCGTCACTCGTGAGCGTCTTGTCGATGTCCGGGGTCACCGTCGTCCGCGAGGGTGCGACGCTGCTCGCCGGCGTGGACTGGGAGGTCAACGAGGGCGAGCGGTGGGCGGTGCTCGGCCCCAACGGCGCCGGCAAGACCACGCTGCTGTCGGTCGCGGCCGCCGCGTTGTTCCCGTCGGCGGGGACGGTCGAGCTACTGGGGGAACGCTTCGGCGAGGTCAACCTGGGCGAGCTCAGGACCCGGATCGGGCTGTCGTCGTCGTCCCTCAACGACCGCGTCCCGCCCCACGAACGCGCCGTCGACGTGGTGCTCACCGCCGCGCACGGCGTGATCGGCCGTTGGATCGAGGGCTACGACGAGAACGACCTGGCGCGGGCCACCGACCTGCTCGGTCGGGTCGGCCTGCGGGCGTTCGCGACCCGTCGGTTCGGGTCACTGTCGGAGGGTGAGCGCAAGCGCGTCCTGCTGGCGCGCGCGCTGATGACCGACCCGGAGCTGCTGCTGCTCGACGAGCCCGCAGCAGGGCTCGACCTCGGTGCCCGCGAGGCACTGCTCCGGCTGCTCACGCGGCTCTGCACCGGCCCGGACGCCGCGCCGACGGTGCTGGTCACCCATCACGTCGAGGAGATCCCGGTCGGGACGACCCATGCCCTGCTGCTCTCGCGCGGACGGGTCGTGGCCGCCGGCCCCATCGATGAGGTCCTCACCGGGCCGCTGCTGACGAGGGCTTTCGCCATCCCGCTACAGGTGGCGTCGGCCGAAGGTCGCTGGATGGCGCGCGCTACGCCGTCGTGAATCAGGGTCCGACGTGGGCGCTCTCGTCGACCCAGGCCACGGCGGTGTCGCGGAGCTTGTCCTCGTAGGCCTTCGCGTGGTGCGCGCAGAACAACAGCTCGCCGGCGGCAAGGACCACGCGGACGCGGGCTTGCGCACCGCAGCGGTCACAGCGGTCGGCGTGGGTCAAGGTCGAAGGTGCAGTCGGCGTCACAGTTCCAGTCACGTCCATCACAACACCACACTTCGTCAAGGCGTTCCCACCCGGGGCAGGATGTGCGGCGTGTCGAAACCCACCGCACCTGGTCCCCTTGCAGGTCTGCTCGTCGTCGACTTCTCTCGCGTCCTTGCTGGACCGTTCGCCACCATGATGCTCGCGGATGGGGGCGCGCGGGTGGTAAAAGTCGAAAAACCGGACACTGGGGACGACTCGCGTACGTACGGGCCTTTTGTGGGGGACCGGTCGCTGTACTTCGCTCGCGTCAACCGCGGCAAGGAGTCGATCGCGCTCGACCTGAAGGACGCCGCTGACCTGAGCGTCGCCCGGGCGCTGGTGGCGAAAGCGGACGTGCTCGTCGAGAACTACCGCCCAGGGGTGATGGACCGGCTCGGGCTGGGACCGGCGCAGCTCCTGGAGGAGCACCCGCGGCTGGTCTACTGCTCGATCAGCGGCTTCGGGCACACCGGGCCGTGGTCGCAGCGCCCTGCGTACGACGCGGTGGTGCAGGGGATGAGCGGGATCATGGCGATCACCGGCGCGGTCGACGGGCCGCCGATCAAGCCCGGGTCACCCGTCGCGGACCTCTCTGCGGGCCTGTACGCCTTCGGCGGGATCACCTCCGCGCTGCTCGGTCTGGCCGCGACCGGCCGGGGCACCCACATCGACATCGCCATGTACGACGCGACGATCTCGCTCCTGGAGGGCGCTGCGCTGTCGTGGCTGGCGACCGGCGTCGAGCCTGGCCGGATCGGCAACGCGCACTTCGCGATCGCCCCGTTCGACACGTTCTCCTGCGCCGACCGGGACATCACGATCTGCGCCGCGAACGACCTGTTGTTCGGTGCGCTGGCCTCCAGCCTTGGGCTCCCCGCGCTGCTCACGGACGCGCGCTTCACCACGAACGCCGGGCGGCACGCCTCGCGCGCGGACCTGAAGCTGCTGCTGGAGTCGGTGCTCCGGACCGATGCGGCCTCGCACTGGCTCGACGTGCTCGAGCGGGCCGGGGTGCCGTGCGGGCCGATCAGCGACATCGCCGAGGCCGTCGGGTCCGAGCAGTCGAGGGTCCGGCAGATGGTCGTCGACGCTGGCGGCGTGCCGGTGCCCGGCAACCCGGTCAAGCTCTCGACCTGGCCGGACGCCGGCGTGCGGTTCGCTGAGCCGGCGCTCGACGAGAACGGCCCGGCGCTCCGGGCCGAGTTCGCGGGAGCCTGAGTCCGGCGGTTCAGCCGCCGACGGCCGCCACCAGCCAGCGGACGCGTCGTCGCTCGAGCTGGTCAGCCATGGTGGTCCGGCCGCTGACGAGCTCGACGAACAGCGGCCACATCGGCGGCAGGAACCTCATCACGGCGTGCACGACCCCCGGGTGTCGCGTGAACGCGGCCAGCGCGCGCCGTCCCGCGGTCACCTCTGACCCGAGCTCGGCCTCGACCGCCGACTCATAGCCGGACACGTCCCCTGCCGCGGCCGCCCCGGCCAGCCGGCCGGAGCGGAGCGCGAAGGAGATGCCTTCTCTCGTCCAGGGCTCGAGCAGACCGGCCGCGTCCCCGGCGACCAGCACCTGCCCCCTGCGCAGCGGCGAGCCCGGAGCCCGTACCCGGGTCTGGTGGCCGCCGTCGTGGGTGGCGGTGCTGAGGTCCAGGCCGAGCGAGGCGACGAACGTCCGGTAGTAGTCGCGCATCGCCGCGCCCTGGTCGCGGGCGCCGATGACGCCGACCGTGAGGGTGTCGCCCTTGGGGAAGACCCACCCGTACGAGCCGGGCACCGGCCCCCAGTCGAGCAGCACGTGCCCCTCCCAGTCCGAGCCTTGCGGGGTCGGCAGCTCTGCCTCCAGGCCGATGTCGACCTGCTCGCAGACGACCCCCACGTACGCCGCCGCGCGCCCTGCTGAACCGTCTGCCGCGACCACCGCACGCGCCCAGTACGGCCCGGCGGAGGTGCCGACGGTGACGACACCGTCCACCTCGGAGTAGGCCGCGACGGTGATGCCGGTCTGCACCTCGGCCCCGGCCGCGCGGGCTGCGTCGACGAGCGCCAGGTCCAGCTCGGAGCGCACGATCATCGGCAGGAACGGGGCGGTGCTGCGCGAGAACCGGCGCCCGCCGGCACAGGTGAAGGTCACCCGCCCGACGTGGTCTCGGGACAGCGCGCTGAGGTCGATGCCGGCTTCGGCCAGCGCGCGTTGCGACGGCCCGATCAGGCCGCCGCCGCAGCGCTTGTAGCGCGGCAGCTCGGCCTTCTCGAGCAGCAGCGTGCGGGCACCGGCGCTCGCGGCAGCGCGGGCGGCGGCCGCTCCGGCGGGGCCGGCGCCGACGACGAGGACGTCCCACACAGGCTTCACAGCGTCAACATCTCATGCTTGCGCCGAGACAATTGGGGTAAGCAGGACATGTACCCCCACTTGTTCCGCCACCCGTCACGAGGCCGACGGGTGCGTCGTTGAGTGGTCATCCGGCACACCTGCTGTCACGCGACATGCGTAGCAGAGCGAGGAGCCGGCAAGAGGAAGGCCCAGGTTGCGCGTGCTGACAGTCTCTGCCCGGCTCGTGCTCGCTGCTGCTTCCCTGGTCACCGCCGCGGGCGTGGCTGTCGCCGCCAACGGGCTCCCCACGCCGCCGGCCCACCAGTCGACCCGGTCGCTCGTGCAGGCGCTCGACCAGCAGCCGGCTGCCCCCGTCCCGGTCGCCCCTGTCCCGGTCGCCGCCTCCCGGTCCCGGGTTCCGGTCGTACGGCCCGTAGCGGCCCTCAGGAAGCTCCTGGTCGCGGACCTGCTGGTCACTACCGGCCACCCGCTCACGGGGGCCCAGACGGCCGCCCTGCGCCGCATCACGGGGGTCACCGGTGCCACAGTCCTGGGCGCGCGGTCGCTCCGGGTCGGTGGCCACCCCCTGCACGCTGTTGCCGTCGACCCCTCGGAGTTCCGCCCCTTCACCCCCAAGGCCACCGCCTCCTCGGACGCGCTCTGGGCCGCGGTCGCCCGCGGCGACCTGGCTCCCTCGTACGCCGCGAAGCTGCCACTCGGCAGCACCCTGCGGGTCGTGGGCGGCACGGTGACGCAGGGCCACGTGGGTGCGGTCGCGGACTACGGGCTGCCGGGCGTCGACCTGGTCCTGGACCGCGTCTCCGGCGCCCGGCTCGGCCTCAGCAACACCGTCGCCCTGATCGCCGCGCCGGACCGCGGGCTGAAGGGGCTCAAGCGCAACGTCCGCGAGGCCCTGGGGGACGCCGTGGACATCACCGTGCTCCGACCGGTGGCGATCACCTACCGCCGGCCGGCGACCTACCGCGAGCTGTACGTGCAGTCGGCGACGTACTGCCCGGGGCTGTCCTGGAAGGTGCTCTCGGCGATCGGTGAGGTCGAGAGCGGGCACGGCCGCGACGTCGGGCCGTCGAGTGCTGGTGCCCTCGGGCCGATGCAGTTCCTGCCGTCGACCTGGGCGTACAGCGGGGTCGACGGTGACGGTGACGGCAAGGCCGACATCATGAGCGCCTACGACGCAGTGCCTGCCGCGGCGCTCTACCTGTGCCGCAACGGCGCTGGCCGTGGAGGGCAGTCGCTGTACAACGCGATCTTCAGCTACAACCATGCCGACTGGTATGTGAAGAAGGTCCTGGCCCTCGCGGAGCAGTACACCTAGCCTCTGACCTGCGACAAGGCCGACGGTGATCACCCACGTCAGGAAGGCTGACCCGGTGCCGCCGCCGGCCGCTCATCGAACCGTGGCCGTCGGATCCGGCTGGCCCCGTCGATGGCTGTCAGTACTGTCGCGATCGTGACCTCAGACACCACGCGGCACTGGGACGGCGTCTACAGCAGCAAAGCCGCCGAGCAGGTCAGCTGGTTCCAGACTCATCCCACGATCTCCCTGCGGCTGGTCAGCGACGTGACCCACCCGGCTGGGGCTGTCATCGATGTCGGAGCGGGCGCGTCGCACCTGGCCGATGAGCTCCTGGATCGCGGCTTCACCGACATCACCGTGCTGGATGTGTCCGCCGAGGCCCTCGAGGTCGTC
>JBKJVH010000047.1:0-2456 GCA_046590985.1 Mycobacteriales bacterium | reverse complement strand
ACGAAGGCCAGCCGCTTCTGCGGGTCCTTCATCCCGACGGGTAGCGGCGCCATCATGATCGCGATGTCGTTGCCGAGAGCGCCCTTCTTGTCGGCCGGCCGCATCGACACCGGCACGCACGCCCGCAGCTGCACGCCGTCCACGTCCATGCCGCGATCGGCCAGGACCATCCCCAGGGCGCCCGCCACTGCCGCCAGCACCACGTCATTGACCGTGGCGCCGTTGCGCGACTTCGCTCGTTTGTAGTCGGCCAACCGGGTGGTGACGACGGCGACACTGCGATGCGGACCCGGTTTCTTGTTCAGCGGCGTCTTCGGAGCGGCATCGAGCATCGGCCTCGCCGTTTCGGCCAGCGCACTCGCCGCCCCCAGCAGGGCCGGCACGCCCTGCTTGGGCCGGACCGCAAGCTTGAGGCCGCGGCTGGACAGCTCGCCCACGTTCCGCGCCATCCCACGCATCCCGGTCGTGAGCAGGTCAACGGTGCCCGGCGGGTCAGCTGGCCGCCAGGGTGGCGGTACCGGCAGCGTCGCGGGATGTTGCTCGAGGTCGAAAAGGACGGTCAGCAGGTCCACGCCACTGACGCCGTCGATCATGGCGTGGTGCGTCTTCGCGAGCACCGCCCACTTCGCTTCGTCCAAGCCCTCCACCAACCAGATCTCCCACAGCGGCTTGGTGCGGTCGAGCCGCTGTCCGATGACCCGGTTCACCAGCGTCATCAGCTCCGTGCGCCCACCAGGAGCTGCCAGCGCTGTGTGCCGCACGTGGTAGTCCAGCCGAAACGACGTGTCCTCCACCCACACCGGACGGCCCGTGCCGAACGGCATCTCCTGGAGCTTCTGGCGATACCTCGGCAGCTGCGGCAGGCGTGAGTCGATGTGGGACCGGAATGCCGCGCCTGACGGGACCGGGCCCTCGAAGATGCCGAGCGCACCGATGTGCATGTGCGCGCCATCGTCCTCGATGTGCAGGAACCCCGCGTCAACACTGCTGAGTCGGTCCAGATGCGCCTGCGCCATGAATGCCTCCTGTGCGGCCAGGCTAACGAGTCACCACTGACACAGAGCCAGCCGTGCAGACTGGGCTGATGCAGGCCATCACCCTTCCGACGTCCGGCGGTCCCGAGGTTCTCACCTTCGCTGAGGTTCCGGACCCGGTCGCTGCCGCAGGGGAGGTCCTCGTCGACGTCACCGCGACCGCCCTCAACCGGGCGGATCTGCTGCAACGGCAGGGGTTCTACAACCCGCCAGCGGGTGCCTCTGCCTTCCCGGGGCTCGAGTGCAGCGGCGTCATCAGCGCCCTGGGTGAGGGCGTCGCGGGATGGGCGGTCGGCGACGAGGTCTGCGCTCTGCTGTCGGGTGGCGGCTACGCGCAGAAGGTCGTCGTACCCGTTGGTCAGCTGTTGCCCGTGCCCGAGGGCGTGTCACTGGTCGAAGCGGCAGCTTTGCCCGAGGTGGTGTGCACGGTCTGGTCCAACGTGTTCCAGCTCGCGGCGCTGCAACCTGGCGAGCGCCTGCTGGTGCACGGTGGCACATCGGGGATCGGGACCATGGCCATCCAGTTGGCGGTCCGGCACGGCGCCGACGTTGTGGTCACGGTGGGCTCGCCGGAGAAGGCCACGCGGGCGTTGGCGCTGGGTGCCTCGCGAGCCGTGCTCTACAAGGAGGAGGACTTCGTCCCGACCGGCCCGTTCGACGTCATCCTCGACAACATGGGGGCTGCCTATCTCGGCCGTAACGTCGAGGCTCTTGCCACCGGTGGCCGACTGGTCGTCATCGGGTTGCAGGGAGGGGTGTCCGGCGAGCTCAACCTGGGCGCGCTGCTGGGCAAGCGGGGAGCCGTGTTCGCGACGACGCTTCGCGCCCGGCCAGCGCAGGAGAAGGCCGAGATCGTCTCGGCCGTGCTGGCCGGGGTGTGGCCTGCCGTGTCTGCCGGCGAGGTGCAGCCGGTGATCGACAGGGTGCTGCCCTGGACGCAGGTGGCACAGGCGCACGAGCTGATGGCCCAGTCGTCGCACGTGGGGAAGATCGTGCTGGACGTCGCGATGGCAGAATGACGGGATGACCAGCCCGGAGGAAAAGCCCCAGGACGACAGCCAGATCGTGCTCGTCGGCGGTGACGGCCAGCAGGTGGTGCTGCCGGCACTGACCGGTGACGAGGAGCGCAGCCCCGCCGAGATGGTGGAGCAGCCAGCCAAGGTCATGCGCATCGGTTCGATGGTCAAGCAGCTGCTTGAGGAGGTGCGTGCGGCTCCCCTTGACGAGGCCGCCCGCACCCGGCTGCGCGAGATCCATCAGAGCTCGATCAAGGAGCTGGAGGAAGGACTCGCGCCCGAGCTCCGGGCCGAGCTCGACCGACTGACGCTCCCGTTCACCGACGACAAGGTGCCCTCTGACGGCGAGCTGCGGATCGCCCAGGCTCAGCTGGTCGGCTGGCTGGAGGGGCTGTTCCACGGTATC
>JBKJVH010000147.1:0-3953 GCA_046590985.1 Mycobacteriales bacterium | reverse complement strand
CCCGACTCTCCCTGCCTGAAGCCGCGCCGACTGGCTGTCATAGCCGAGCACTACCTGAACACTGAGGTGCGGCGCTATCCATGGCGGGGCAGCACTACTTCGCGGCTCTCAGGCCCGTGCTTGGAGCTAGCCTTCCGGCATGTCCGGGACCGGCGTTGGAGTGCACGTCTTCCTGCCGGGAACCCCGAAAGCACCGGCGCTGATGAGTGCACCGAGTGATGTCCTTGATCTCTTCCGTCGCTTCGACCAGCCCCTCAACTACGGAGGGGGGCCGCTGTCCAGCGCGATCCCATTCGCTGGTGTCCTTCAGTTCGCGGTGCGCGGCATCGACAAGGTCCTGACCGGGAAGCAGCTGCTCGTGGAACTGGAGCGCATGGGCTACGAGGCATGCCTGCACATCTCGCACGCCTCATCCCACGTCGTCACGGGTGCATGGTGGCCACAACCTCCTAACTGGCCAACATGGGAGTGGTCTACTGAGCGTGTGGCTGGATGGGTCGCAGATGCGACCAACAACGCAAGACCTGCCTCAGGCGGCGAAGGTAGTCCGGTAACTGAGCGCTGAGAGCTG
Organism: Mycobacteriales bacterium; assembly: GCA_046590985.1. Lineage (GTDB taxonomy): Bacteria > Actinomycetota > Actinomycetes > Mycobacteriales > SCTD01 > RYN-111. The sequence continues at coordinate 3,382 of JBKJVH010000147.1, read as the reverse complement.
AGCGCTGAGAGCTGAGAGCTGAGAGCTGAGAGCCGGCTCTACCCGATGCGAGAAGACAGAGCATTTGGTTGACGAGTGTAGATCGTCTCCACTATGGTCTAGGCGTCCCACACTGAAGTGAGGGGCAGCCACACTTGCCAAGGGAGAACGAATGGCGAAAGCCACGTCCAGCAAGACGGCGGCCACCCAGACGGCACCGAAGCGATGGATTGAGAACGAAAGGCTCGCGGTCGCGGGAGCCGACCCCCTACGCATCCGCATCGATCACGCGCTCCGCTATCCAGCCCGCCAACTGACCGCCAAAGAGCTAGGGGCAAGGCTGGGAGTTTCGCCCAATACGCTGTATTACCACCTGCGCAAGATGGAGGAAGTTGGCTTGGTCAAGGTGGTCGAGGAGCGTCCCGCAGGAAGGGTCACCGAGCGGGTCTACACGGCGGACGAGTTCATGGTCCAGTTCGATCCGGCCAAGCCCGACCAACTCGTGGCACTCAACAAGTCCCTGATCTCCTTGGCCGAAGCCCGTGTCGTCGACGCAACGTACCGATGGGCGGACGACCCCGAGAACACGGTCATGCCTACGGTCATGTCACCGGCCTTTGCCGCATCCAAGGCTGAGGCTGAGGCGTACAAGGCGAGACTGAACGACCTTCAGATGGAGTTCCGGAAGCGTTCCGGGGAGGTTCTGGGAAAGGGTCCCATTCCGGAGGACTGGGTCTACGTCCAGTCCACCAGCATCTTCAGTACCAACGAGATCGATCCGGACTACCGCGCCGCTCAGATCAAGGGTTCGACCCCGTAGATCAACCCCACCGCCTCGTCCGGGTCTGTCAGGTCAGCGGCTTGCCGTGCGGGTCGAGATCGGACAGCGCCGCCCGCAGGAGCTGCAGCCCGTTGCGGGTGAGCGCATCGGCATCGTCGAGCTCCAAGCCGAGCTCCATCGCGACGCCGACGGACCCGCCGGCGTAGGCGATCGCGGACACCACCGCGACCCGCTCGGCCTCGGGCAAGGAAGCCAGCGCCTGCTCCAGCCGCAGCACCAGCTCCGCTTCGTGGGAGCCCTCGAGCGCAGCGTGGGTGTCGACCTGGTGCGGCGGCATCGTCCGGGCCTTGGACGGCCGGTCCGGCACGCATCCTCCAGAGAAGTGTGTGCACCAGCCCTCAGGTCGCCTCACGGCGGTGTGTCGCTCGGAGCGACGTATTTGGGACCGGGGGCCATGTATGGGCTGGTGCGCTCACCACGCTAGCGCCGAACTCCCGTCCGTGCGACCACCTGCCTACAGTTGTGGACATGACCACACCGCAGATCGGGACATCCACCCTGATCGAGGAGCGCACGCAGGAGCGCGAGCTCCAGGACCCAGGCTCGGTGGCGCACATCGTCAAGGACAAGGGCAAGGTCACTGAGGCCTACATCCTCGGCACGCCGGTCGAGGCGCTCTGCGGCCACGTCTTCACGCCCAGCAAGGACCCCAAGTCGCTGCCCGTCTGCGACACCTGCAAGGACATCGCCGACATCCGCACCGACGGCAAGAGCGGCGACATCAACTGAGGAGCACGACCGGCGGCTCCTGGCCCGTTCGATCCGGTACGGCGGAACTGATCCGCGATCTGGACCGGCCCGCAGGCTGGCTGCTGGTGGTCGACGGCACTCCCCAGTCCTACGTGGACGTGGACGACCCGCTGCACCTGGAGTTCGAGTACGTCCAGCTGCTCGCAGACGTCCTCGACGGCGTCGCCACTCCGAACCAGCCGCTGTCGGTCGTCCACCTCGGTGGCGGTGGCTGCACGCTGGCCCGCTGGGTGGCGGCGACCCGGCCCGGCTCCACGCAGATCGTGATCGAGGCAGACGATCTTCTGGCGGACGTCGTGCGGCAGCAACTCACAACGGTCGGCTTCCGGCTTCGCGTCGGCGACGGCCGCGAGGCGCTGTCCCACCTGCATCGTGAGGCCAGCGACGTGATCGTGACCGATGTGTTCAACGGCGCACAGATGCCCGCGCACCTGGCCACCCTGGAGCTTCTCCAGGAGGCCAAGGCCATCCTCAAGCCGGGTGGGGTCTATGCCGTCAACGTCGCCGACACCGGCGTGCTGCCGTTTGCCCGGCAGCAGGCGGCCGGCCTGGCCGAGGTCTTTGCGCATGTGGTCGTGCTCGCTGATCCCGGCGTGCTGCGCGGCCGCCGGTTCGGCAACGTCGTCCTGGCCGGCTCGGATCAGCCCTTCCCGACCGAACAGCTCAGGCAGGTCACGACCCGCTCGATCGGCCGGGCCAGGGTGGAGGAGGGACGGGCCTTCGCGAGGAACGCGCGACCCGCGACGGACGCCGAACCACCCGTGCCGCCTACGCCTCCGAGAGCGGTGTTCGGGAAGCCCTGAAGTCGGGGGCCCGCTTGGCGAGGAAGGCGGCGACCCCTTCGGCGTACTCGGGACTGTGCAGTGAGTGGTGGTAGTGCCGCCGCACATCGTCGTCCTCGACGCGCTCGCCCGCCGTGACCTTGGCGATCAAGGCCTTGGCGCCCAGCAGCGACACCTGCGCCCGGCTGGTGAGAGTCGCCGCGAGCTCAGCCGCGCGCGCGTCCACGTCGTCGCAGACCTCGTGCACCAGACCAATGCGCAAGGCGACAGCAGAATCGATCAGGTCTCCGGTCATCAGGATCCAGGAGGCCCACGCGGGGCCGACCACGTCGACCAGCCGTGCGGTCGAGGCGAGCCCGTAGACGATGCCGAGCTTCGCCGGCGTGATGCCGAAGCGAGATCCCGGCTGGCACAGCCGCAGGTCGCAGGCCAGCGCGAGCTGCGAGCCGCCGCCGATCGCGAAGCCCTCGACTACCGCCACTGTCGGCTTGGGGAACTGCACCAGCGCGGCCTCACCGGCAGCCACCGCGGCTCCGTAGACAGCCGCACTGTCGCCAGTCGAGCGCAGCGTGCTGAACTCCTCGACGTCGGCGCCGGCGCTGAAGGGTCCGCCGGAAGTGCCGCGGAGCAGAACCACCTCGACCCCGGGATCGTCTGCCAGGGCGGGCATCAGCCGGGCGAGGGCCTGCCACATGCCGAGGTTGATGGCGTTGTGTTTGGCCGGCCGGTTGAGTCGCACGGTCGCGACGCCATCGGCGACGTCCAGCACGATCGCGTCGCCGACGGAGGCGAGGGCCTCCTGTGCCGCGCTCACCGGGTGGCCAGCTTGCGATCGCGGCCCTGCTCGACAGGCGCGATCTCGTCTGCGGTCTCATCGATGGCTCGCAGCGAGGCAAGGACTGCCTCCAAAGACTGCGCTGGGTAGAAGCCAGGCAGCGTCGCGCGCAGCACCTCGCCGTAACGGGCGGTCGCGAGCCGGGGGTCGAGCACCACCACCACACCGCGGTCGGTCGTGGAGCGGATCAGCCGG
>JBKJVH010000018.1:0-17777 GCA_046590985.1 Mycobacteriales bacterium | reverse complement strand
GAGTATCCCCACTCGTTGTCGTACCACGAGGCCACCTTGACCTGGTCGCCGATGACCTTGGTGAGTCCGGCGTCGAAGATCGAGGAGTGCGGGTCGCCGACGATGTCGCTGGAGACGATCGGGTCTTCTGTGTAGCTGAGGATTCCCTTGAGGGGGCCCTCCGCGGCGGCCTTGTACGCGGCATTGACCTCGTCGACGGTGACGACCCGTGATGCGGTGACGGTGAGGTCGGTGATCGAGCCGGTCGGGAGTGGAACGCGCAGTGCGTAGCCGTCGAGCTTGCCGACGAGCTCGGGGATGACGAGGCCGAGGGCCTTGGCCGCACCGGTCGAGGTGGGGATGATGTTCGCGGCGGCGGCGCGGGCGCGGCGGAGGTCGCTGTGCGGGCCGTCTTGCAGGTTCTGGTCTGCCGTGTACGAGTGGACCGTGGTCATCAGGCCGCGTTCGATGCCGAAATTGTCCATGAAGACCTTCGCGAGGGGCGCGAGGCAGTTCGTGGTGCAGGACGCGTTCGAGATGACGTGGTGCGCGGCCGGGTCATACACCTCGTGGTTGACGCCCATGACGATGGTGACGTCCTCGTTCGAGGCCGGCGCCGAGATGATGACCTTCTTGGCGCCGCCGTCGAGGTGTGCCTTCGCCTTGGTGGCGTCGGTGAAGAAGCCGGTGGACTCCACGACCACGTCCGCGCCGACGTCACCCCACTTCAGGTCGCCCGGGTTGCGCTCGGCGAAGATCCTGATCGTCTGGTCGCCCACCTGGATGCCGCCATCGACCACGGACACGTCCGCGGGGTAGCGACCGAGGATGGAGTCGTACTTCAGCAGGTGCGCCATCGTCGTGAGGTCACCGAGGTCGTTGGCGGCGACGATCTCGATGTCAGCCCCGCTGGCCGCCACGGCCCGAAAGAAGTTACGGCCGATGCGGCCGAAGCCGTTGATGCCTACGCGGACGGTCACTGCGGATGCTCCTCTGCTGCGTTGGTCGGTTCCGGTGAGGTTACCCAGGTCGAGTGGGACGACTCCCCCGGCCCTCCCACCCCGGGTGTGCCGACCTGAGCGTGGTGTCCACGCGGAGCGGTGACCCACCTCCTGGAGCCCGGGCGCACCCCGGTCCACGGCTCAGGTGACGGCGGCGGGGGCCTCGGCGCGGGCAGACTCCCGAAGCGCCGCGAGCACCCGCGTGACGGCCTGGAGGTCCCCGAGGTCGGCCGGCCAGGGCCACCGCTGGACCCCGATCTCGGCCCGCGGTACCGCGTGCAGCAGGTCAACCGCACAGCCGACGAGGCCCGCGGGTGTCCCGGGCGGGGTCGCGCAGGCATGCGGCACGTCCCGCCGGTCGGGCGTCGGGAGCAGCGGCAGCTCGGCACCACCGGTCCAGCGACCGCCGAGCGGGCCGAGCTCGAGCCGGGCGGTGTCGAAGGACAGCCGCGCGAGCACCGGGGCGCCCTCATGACTGACGAGGGTGGTGGCGCCGGACGCGTGCAACAGGGACCAGGCCACCGGCAACCCGTCACCGAGCGAGGCGGCCGGCAGCGGAGCGGGCGCCGCGACCACCGACACCACGTCACCGCACCACGCCCGGGCCAGGTCGACGAGCTCGGCGGCGGCCGCGACTCCCCGGGGCCAGCCGCGGACGGTGGCCTGCAGCACCGGGGTACCGACCATGGGGATCGCGGCGGCAGCGGTGAGCGCCCATGGCTCCCACCGCTCGAGAAGCCCGACGGCGACCTCGGCAGGAGCCGCACCGGACCTCGCCGGCCGCGAGGGGTGGTCCACGAGTCGCGCCGGACCGCTGCCGAACACCGGGTCGCGTACCGCCCGGGCGTGACGAAGCACCTCCGGGTCCAGCGGCGCCGGGCCGGGCAGCAGCACGTGTACGCCGTGCTCCAGCAGCAGCGGGAGGTGCCGGGCCAGCAGGTCATCGCGCCCGTCGAGCGCCACCGCATCCAGGGCGGGATCGGCGAGGAGGTCCTCGATGCCGGCGTAGGACGGTACGTCCCTGAGGTCGTCGTAGGGCGTCACGTTCAACGCCCCACGGACCTGCCAGCCGGCTGCCCGGAGCACGTTCCCGTCGATCGCCCCCGCGAGGGCGATCTGCGCCGTCACGGCCCGAGCATGTCGGCCGTGACGGCCGCCTCGGTGTCGGGGACGCCGAGGTCGCCGGCGTGCTTGTCAGCCATCGCCAGCAGCCGCCGGATCCGCCCCGCCACCGCATCCTTGGTCATCGGCGGGTCAGCCAAGGCGCCGAGCTCCTCCAGCGACGCGTTGGCGTGCTCGATCCGCAGCCGGCCCGCGGACAGCAGGTGCTCCGGTGCGTCGGGTCCGAGGATCTCCAGCGCGCGCTGCACACGGGCCCCGGCAGCGACCGCGGCACGCGCGGACCGGCGCAGGTTGGCGTCGTCGAAGTTGGCCAGCCGGTTCGCGGTGGCACGGACCTCCCGGCGCATCCGGCGGTCCTCCCAGGCGATGAGCGCCTCGTGGGCGCCGAGGCGGGTGAGCAGCACCGCGATCGCGTCGCCGTCCCGGACCACGACCCGGTCGACACCGCGGACCTCGCGGGCCTTGGCCTGGACGCCGAGGCGGCGAGCCGCCCCGACCAGCGCAGTGGCGGCCTCCGGACCAGGGCAGCTGATCTCCAGCGACGAGGACCGGCCGGGCTCGGTGAGTGATCCGTGTGCCAGGAACGCGCCGCGCCAGGCTGCCGCAGCGTCACAGACGCCACCGGCCACCACAGCGCGCGGCAGGCCTCGTACCGGGCGGCCGTTCGCGTCGACCAGGCCGGTCTGCCGGGCCAGCCCGTCACCGTCCTTGGAGACCCGCACGATCCACCGGTTGCCCTTGCGCAGCCCACCGGGAGCGACGACGTGGACGTCGCTCGCATGCCCGTACACCTCGGCGATCTCCTTGCGGAGCCGGCGGGCGGTGCTGCCGGCGTCCAGGTCGGCTTCGATCACGATCTTCCCGGACACCAGGTGCAGTCCCCCGGCGAAGCGCAGCAGCGACGCCATTTCTGCCTTGCGGCAGCACGGCTTCGTGATCGTGAGCCGCGACAGCTCGTCCTTGACGGCAGCCGTCATCGCCATGCCGTTCCACCTCTCCCTTGCGTGCCCATGATCTGCGCGTACGCCTCGGCCAACCGCTGGGGGTCGTGCCGGGCGGTGCCGTCGCCGAGGGAGACCGGTGCCAGCACCAGGCGACCCCCCGCCGACTCGACCGCCTCGTGCAGTCCTCGTGACATCAGACCATGGCTGTCCAGCACCGCGCTCGCATCTGCAAGCACCACGTCCAGGGTGAGCTCCGGCGCATGCGCCGCGAGCACCTCGAGATGCGCCTCCGGCGAGAACCCGGCCGTCTCGCCGGCCTGGGGCGCGAGGTTGAGCGTGACGACCCGCTGCGCGCTGGTCTTGGCCAACGCCTCCCGGAGCTCGGGGACGAGCAGGTGCGTCAGCACGCTCGTGAACCACGACCCCGGCCCGAGCACGACGAAGTCGGCGTCCAGCACGGCTCGTACGGCTTCCGCACACGCGGGTGGGTCGGCCGGCTCGAGCCGCAGCGCACACACCGACCCGGAGGTCTTGGCGACGGCGACCTGGCCGATGACCTGGGTGATCGCCCCGGGGTCGCGCCGGTCCAGACCCACGACCTGGGCGACGATCTGCAGCGGCTCGATGCTGGCCGGCAGCACCCGGCCCCGGGCGCCGACGAGCCGCCCGACGAGGTCGAGCGCCTCCACGATGCCCGTCGTGGTCTCGGCAAGCGCGGTCAGGATGAGGTTCCCGACAGCGTGCCCGGCGAGTGGACCGGAGCCGGTGAACCGGTGCTGGAGCAGCCGCTCCCAGGTGTGGGACCAGGCATCGTCCCCGGCCAGCGCCGCGAGGGCCATCCGGAGGTCGCCAGGCGGGATCGCCCCGAGCTCGCGCCGGAGCCGACCGCTGGAGCCACCGTCGTCGGCGACGGTGACGATGGCCGTCAGGTCAGGCGTGACCTGGGTGAGGGCCTGCAGCGACGCCGCCAGGCCGTGCCCTCCTCCGAGGGCGACGACCTTCACTCGCGCCCCAGGTCGCGGTGCCGGATGTCGATGTCGATGTGGAGGTGCTGCAGCCGTCGGCCCAGCTCCTCGGAGATCGCCACGCTCCGGTGCTTGCCGCCCGTGCACCCGACGGCGAGCACGGCGTAGCGCTTGCCTTCACGGAGGTAGCCGTCGGCGAGCAGCTCGACGACGCCTTGGTAGCGGTCGAGGAAGTCCAGCGCGCCGGGTCGGGACAGCACGTAGTCGCGGACGTCGTCGTCCTGGCCGGTGTGGGGGCGCAGCGCGGGCACCCAGTGCGGGTTGGGCAGGAACCGGCAGTCGACGACCAGGTCGGCGTCCACCGGCAGGCCGTACTTGTAGCCGAACGACATCAAGGTGAGCTGCAGCGGTGCGGCTGCCCCCTCCTCGTCGAACGCGGCCTCCACCCGGGCGCGCAGCTCGTAGACGTTGAGCAGGCTCGTGTCGAGTACCAGGTCGGCCTCGCCCCGCTGGTCGCGGAGCAGTTCCCGTTCGCGTCCGATGCCCTCGACCAGCCCGCCGTCGCCCTGCATCGGGTGCGGCCGGCGCACCGAGTCGAAGCGGCGGACGAGAGCTTCGTCGGAGGACTCCAGGAACAGCACACGAGCCTGGATGCCCCGGCTCGCCAGGTCGAGCAGACCGCTCTGCAGGTCGCCGGAGAAGGGTACGGACCGGAGGTCGGTGACGATCGCGATCTTGGACACCGCGCCCTCGGAGCCGACGGCCAGGTCGGCCATCGTGCCGAGGAGGGACGGCGGCAGGTTGTCGACGACGAACCAGCCCATGTCCTCGAGGCAGTGCGCCGCGGTGGACCGACCGGCGCCGGACATCCCGGTGACGACCACGACCTGCAGGCTCACGGGATCACCTCACCGGTGACGGGGTCGAAGGCGGGAACGGCCGGGGCTGCGCCGGCGAGGGCAGTCACGACGGCCTCGGCGGTGCGACGTCCCACTCCGGGCACCTCCATGACCTCCTCGACCGTTGCCGCCTTGAGCCTCTTCAAGGACCCGAAGTGTCGCAGCACCGCCTTCCGGCGGGTCTCCCCCAGCCCGCCGATGTCGTCCAGGGCGCTGGTCGTCATGGCCTTGGACCGCTTCTCGCGGTGGAACGCGATCGCGAACCGGTGTGCCTCGTCCCGGACCCGCTGCAACAGGTAGAGCCCCTCGCTGGAGCGCGGCATGATCACGGGGTCCTCGTCGCCGGGGAGCCAGACCTCCTCCAGTCGCTTCGCGAGACCGCAGAGCGCCACATCGTTGACGCCGACGTCGGCGAGCGCCCGGGCGGCGGCGGCGACCTGCGGTGGTCCACCGTCGACCACCACGAGGTTCGGTGGGTAGGCGAACCGCTTCGGCTTGCCGGTCTCCTCCTCCAGCGCCGGCGCCTGCTCGTTCAGCCGCTTGAACCGCCTGGTCAGCACCTCGTGCATCGACGCGGTGTCGTCCTGGCCCGCCACGGTCTTGATCGCGAAGCGTCGGTACTCCGACTTGCGGGCCAGGCCGTCCTCGAACACCACCATCGACGCGACGACGGACGTGCCCTGCAGGTTGGAGATGTCGAAGCACTCAATGCGCAGCGGCGCCTCGTCGAGCGCGAGCGCCTCCTGGATCTCGGCCAGCGCCTTCGACCGGGCGGTCAGGTCACTGGCCCGCTTGGTCTTGTGGAGCGCGAAGGCCTGCGCGGCGTTGCGCTCGACCGTTTCCATCAACGACTTCTTGTCCCCGCGCTGCGGGATCCGCAGCGAGACGTTGGTGCCGCGCAGCTGCTTCAGCCAGCGCTCGATCGACGCGTGGTCGGCAGGCAGTGCCGGCACGAGCACCTCCCGTGGCACGTCGGCGCCGGCCGACGCCACGCCGTACTCGTCCTCGTCCTCGCCGTAGACCTGGGTGAGGAACTGCCCCACGAGGTCGCCGGTGGTGAGCTCCTCGACCTTGTCCACGACGTAGCCGTGCTGGCCGCGGATCCGGCCGCCGCGGACATGGAACACCTGGACCGCCGCCTCCAGGGCGTCCTCCACGATCCCGACCACGTCGGCGTCGGTCGCGTCGGTGAACACGACGGTCTGCTTCTCGAGCGCCTTCCTCATCGCGCCGACGTCATCCCGGAGCCGCGCGGCGCGCTCGTAGTCCTGCAGGTCCGCCGCCTCGGTCATCTGCTTCTCGAGGCGCTTCACGAAGGTCGTCGAGGAGCCGGCCATGAAGTCGCAGAAGTCCTCCACGATCGCCCGGTGCTCGTCGGCGCTGACCTTCCCGACGCACGGGGCGGCGCACTTGTCGATGTATCCCAGCAGGCAGGGCCGGCCGACCTGACCGGCCCGCGTGAAGACGCCGGCGCTGCACGTACGCGCCGGGAAGACGCGCAGCAGCAGGTCGAGGGTCTCGCGGATCGCCCAGGCATGCGAGTAGGGCCCGAAGTACCGGACGCCCTTCCTCTTCGGCCCGCGCATGACCTGCAGGCGGGGGAACTCCTCGTGCAGCGTCACGGCGAGGGAGGGGTAGCTCTTGTCGTCGCGGTACTTGACGTTGAAACGAGGGTCGAACTCCTTGATCCAGGAGTACTCCAGCTGGAGCGCCTCGACCTCGGTCGCGACGACGGTCCACTCCACGGACGCCGCGGTGGTGACCAGCTGCCGGGTCCGCGGGTGCAGGTTGTGCAGGTCCTGGAAGTAGGACGACAACCGCGGACGCAGCGACTTCGCCTTGCCGACGTAGACGACGCGGCCCCGCTCGTCACGGAACCTGTACACCCCCGGCTCCACCGGGATCGTGCCTGCCGCGGGGCGGTAGGTCGACGGGTCGGGCACCTCCTCAGAGTACGTCCGAGGACCGACAGCGCTACTCGTCGAAGACGTGCACGGGGGTGCCGACGACCAGGATCGGGAACAGGATGTCGGCGTTGTAGTTGGTCACCCGGACGCAGCCGTGGCTGGCGGGGTGGGTCGGCACGTCGTAGGACTCCCCGTGGATCGCGTAGCCCTGGAAGAAGTACGACGGGCGGTAGAGGTAACCGAGCCGGCTGGTGCGTACCCCGTCGATCTTGTGCTGGATCGTGAAGGCGCCCCGGGGCGTGTGCGCGACGTAGCTGACGCCCTGGTCGGTGTAGCGGTACTCCCCACCGGTGGACACGTCCATGATGCGCTGCACGACGCCACCCCTGGACAGCACGAGCACCTGCCGGGTCACGTCGACCTCGACGGCCGTGCCGCTGGACGGGAAGCGGACCTTCAGGATCGTCGGGTGCGCGACGCGGGCCCGCTCGCCCTTCGCCCAGGTGCCCGTCCGGGCGAGCCGCTCGACCTTCTGGAACGTGTACACGGCGTGCTGGGTGTCCGCACCGAAGGTGCCGTTCAGGGCTCCCGGCTGGTAGTGCAGCGCCGCGAGCCGCTTCTGCAGCGCGAGCACGTCGGCACCCTGCATGCCGCGCGTCAGGTCGCGGGCGGTGACGGTGAGCGTCAGCGGCGTGGTGCCGGAGGCGAGGTAGGCCGGCGTGGCGGTGAGCACGGTCCGGTAGACGTGCGCCCCCACGGGCGGTGCGACGCGGAACGCGTACGCCCCGGCGCTGGCGGTGTGGGTCGCGGCCAGGCTGTGCCAGGCGTGGCTGTAGTACTCCTGGAGCAGCACCCGCGCGTTCACGTACCCGGGCGTGACCCGGCCGGCGACGGTCGCGACCTCCCGCTGCTTGACGGTCGTCGGGCTCAGCGTCGCGGCGTTGCGGGGCACGATCCGGAACACGCGGGCGGCGCTGGTGGAGGCGGCCGAGAAGCTGTCACCGGCGAACTTCAAGGTGAGCGACAGCGAGCGCTTCGGGGCCAGCGTCGTGCGAATCCGGCCGTTCGCGTCGGTCGTGAGGTGCCGGAGCAGGACCTTGGTCGTGCTGCCACCGTCGACGCCGTAGAGGTTCACCGGCTGGTTGGCAGACGGGACCGGGCCACCGCTGACGCTGCGGTTGAGCTGACCCGCGATCGTCACGGGCACGCCGACGGGCAGCTGGGTGCGGGAGGTCTGCAGCGTGAGGGTGGTCGGCACCACGGCGACGCTCGCCACCGTGGCCACCAGCGGGTTGGCGCTGGGGGTGCCGTCGCTGGCGGTCGACCAGATCGCGTAGGTGGCCGTGCCGGTGTTGGTGAAGCCGGTGTCGTGCGCGGATGTGGCGCTGGTGATCGGGACGCCCCGACCCTGCGTGGGCGTGTGCGGCGTCGCCAGGCCGGTCACGTCGCGGACGATCGCACCGGTGCCGTCGCCGTCGGTCCAGCTGAGGTTCACGAACCGGTCACCCACGACGTGGCTCGCCGCGGTGGCGTCGGTCGGCGGTGCCACCGCGAACGCGGGCAGGGCGGGCAGGCCCACGAGCAGCGCCGTACCGCCGGCGAGGAGCGCCGTACGGGTCTTGAGGGTGCTGCTGGACATGCCAAGCCTTCCGCGGAAGTGACGAGCGTGAGCCAAAGGGTAACGGCCACGGCTGGTTGCCCGCGGCAACCTGTTGACGCGTCGCGTGACCAAAAGGTTGCCGCTCAGGTGCGGGCAACTGCTCTCTTGCGGGCAGGCGCCTTCTTCTTGGGCTTCTCCGCAGGTGCCTGCCGACCCGCGAGCACCTGCTTGAGGAACCGGCCGGTGTGGCTTGCCGGCACCTCGGCGACGTCCTCCGGGGTGCCCTCGGCGACCACGGTGCCGCCACCGGAGCCGCCCTCCGGCCCCATGTCGATGACCCAGTCGGCGGTCTTGATGACGTCGAGGTTGTGCTCGATGACGACCACGCTGTTGCCCTGGTCGACGAGCCGCCCCAGCACGATGAGCAGCTTGCGGATGTCCTCGAAGTGCAGCCCGGTGGTCGGTTCGTCGAGGACGTAGATCGTCCGCCCGGTCTGGCGCTTCTGCAGCTCGGACGCCAGCTTGACCCGTTGGGCCTCGCCGCCCGACAGCGTCGGCGCCGGCTGGCCGAGCCGGACGTAGCCGAGCCCGACGTCGACGAGGGTCCGCAGGTGACGGGCGATCGCCGGGACCGCCTCGAAGAACTCGGCGGCCTCCTCGATCGGCATGTCGAGTACCTCGGCGATGGTCATGCCCTTGAAGTGCACCTCGAGCGTCTCGCGGTTGTAGCGCGCGCCGTGGCAGATCTCGCAGGGCACGTACACGTCCGGGAGGAAGTTCATCTCGATCTTGATGGTGCCGTCGCCGGAGCAGTTCTCGCAGCGGCCGCCCTTGACGTTGAAGGAGAACCGGCCGGGCAGGTAGCCACGGACCTTGGCCTCGGTCGTCTCGGCGAAGAGCTTCCGCATGTGGTCGAAGACGCCGGTATAGGTGGCGGGGTTCGAACGCGGTGTCCGCCCGATCGGAGACTGGTCGACCCGGACGACTTTGTCCAAATGGTCCAGCCCGGTGATGCGGGTGTGCCGGCCCGGGACCTCACGGTTGCCGTTGAGCTGGTTGACCAGGACCGCGGCCAGGATGTCGTTGATGAGGGTCGACTTGCCGGAACCGCTGACGCCCGTCACCGCGACAAGCTGGCCGAGCGGGATGTCGACGGTGACCTCACGGAGGTTGTGCTCGCGGGCGCCCACGATCGTGAGCTGGCGCTTGCGGTCGCGCGGGCGGCGGATCGCCGGCACCTCGATCGACCGGCGACCGCTGAGGTAGGCGCCGGTGATGCTGTCCGGGGACTCCAGCAGGTCCTGCACCGTGCCGCTGACGACCACCTGGCCGCCGTGCTCTCCCGCGCCCGGGCCGATGTCCACGACCCAGTCGGCGGCGTGGATGGTGTCCTCGTCGTGCTCCACCACGATCAGGGTGTTCCCGAGGTTGCGGAGCCGTACCAGGGTCTCGATGAGCCGATGGTTGTCCCGCTGGTGCAGCCCGATGGACGGCTCGTCCAGCACGTACAGCACGCCCACCAGGCCGGAGCCGATCTGGGTGGCGAGCCGGATGCGCTGCGCCTCGCCGCCGGCGAGCGTGCCGGCGGCCCGGTCGAGCGACAGGTAGTCCAGGCCGACGTCGAGCAGGAAGCCCATCCGCTCGTTGACCTCCTTGAGCACCCGCTCGGCGATCATGCGCTGCCGGTCGTCGAGCTCCAGGCTGCGCAGGAAGATCGCGCAGTCGGCGATGGACAGCGCCGCGATCTCGGCGATCGACTTGCCGCTGAGCGTGACCGCGAGCACCTCGGGCTTGAGGCGGGCGCCCTTGCACGCCGGGCACGGCACCTCCCGCATGTAGCCCTCGTAGCGCTCCCGGCTGGACTCGCTCTCCGCCTCGTTGTGCCGGCGCTCCAGGAAGGGCACCACCCCCTCGTACGCGGTGTAGTAGCTGCGCTCGCGGCCGTAACGGTTGGAGTAGCGGACGTGCACCTCGGTCTCGTGTCCGTAGAGGACCGCTTTCTGCTGCGTGGCGTTCAGATCCTTCCAACGGGTCTTGAGCGTGAAGCCGAGGGCGTCCCCGAGGGCCTGGACCAGGCGCCCGAAGTACTCGATGTTGTGGCCGCTGGACCAGGGCTGGATCGCGCCGTCGGCGAAGGACTTCTCCTCGTCGGGGACGACCAGCTCGGCGTCGACCTCCTTGCGGGTGCCGAGGCCGTGGCAGTCGGTGCAGGCCCCGAACGGGCTGTTGAACGAGAACGAGCGCGGCTCGAGCTCCTCGAAGCTCAGGTCGTCATACAGGCACGCGAGGTGCTCGGAGAAGGTCCGCTGCCGGTTGGGGTCGTCCTCCGGCAGGTCGACGAAGTCGAGCGTGACCAGGCCGTTGCCGAGCTGCAACGCGGTCTCGACGGAGTCGGTCAACCGGCGTTTGGACGACTCCTTCACGCTGAGGCGGTCCACGACCACCTCGATCGTGTGCTTCTCCTGCTTCTTGAGCTTCGGCACCTCCGTCAGCAGGTGCACGACGCCGTCCACGCGCGCCCGGCTGAAGCCCTTCGTCTGGAGGTCGGCGAACAGGTCGACGTACTCCCCCTTGCGTTCGCGGATCACCGGCGCCAGCACCTGGAACTTGCTGCCCTCCTCGAGCTCGAGCACGCGGTCGACGATCTGCGACGGCTGCTGGCGGGCGATGACCCGGCCGCAGACCGGGCAGTGCGGGGTGCCGGCGCGCGCGAACAGCAGCCGGAGGTAGTCGTAGACCTCCGTGATCGTGCCGACCGTGGATCGGGGGTTCCGGTTGGTCGACTTCTGGTCGATGGAGACCGCCGGGCTGAGCCCCTCGATGAAGTCGACGTCCGGCTTGTCCATCTGCCCCAGGAACTGCCGGGCGTAGGCGCTCAGCGACTCGACATAGCGGCGTTGCCCCTCGGCGAAGATCGTGTCGAAGGCCAAGCTGGACTTCCCGGACCCGGACAGGCCTGTGAAGACGATCAGGGCGTCCCTCGGCAGGTCGAGGGAGACGTCCTTGAGGTTGTGCTCGCGCGCACCGCGAACCACGAGCCGGTCAGCCACGGGTGTCCATTCGAGAGAGGTCGGTCCCAGGCTAACGTCGGGGTCCGACAGTCTCATCCGGTGAAGGAGCGCACGTGAGCGGATACACAGGGCTGGTCGAGGTAGGCGGGCCGGTGGACGCCCGCGAGCTCCCCGGGCTGACGATCACGAAGGTCGCGACCAACCCGTTCAACAACAACTGCTACCTGCTGCGCGACACCGCGTCCGGGGACACCCTGCTCATCGACGCAGCCGGCGACCCGGAGCGGCTGCTCGAGGCGCTCGGCGACGGCAACCTCATCGGGATCGTCGAGACGCACGGGCACTGGGACCACTGGCAGGGGCTGGCGGCGGTGGTCGAGGCGACCGGAGCGCCGGTGCTGGCCACCGCGGCCGATGCCGGCGAGCTTCCCGTCCCGGTCGACCGGTTGCTCGCGGACGGGGACGTCGTGACCGTCGGCCCGCACGAGCTGACCGCGATCACCCTCGTCGGACACACGCCCGGCTCGGTCGCCTTGCACTATGCCCCCGAGGGCGGCCACCTCTTCATGGGTGACTGCCTGTTCCCGGGTGGTGTCGGGAACACCGAGCAGGATCCAGCGCGGTTCGCCGCGCTGCTCGACGACGTCGAGACGAAGGTGTTCGGGCGCTACCCGGACAGCACCTGGGTCTACCCGGGGCACGGGTCCGACACGACCTTGGGCGCCGAGCGACCGGCGCTGGCGGAGTGGCGCCTACGCGGCTGGTGAGCTCAGCGCAGCTCCGCGCGTTCCAGGGTCACCTTGCCGTCGTGCGCGGCCACCTCGCAGGTCCACTGCGCCGCAGCCCCGGGGTTGCCGACCAGCCCGGTCACGACATAGCGCCCAGGGCCCGGACGCGCGACCTGCTCGTTGAAGAAGCCTCCCGTTGCCCCGGGCGCCTTGAGGACCGCCGTGTGACAGGCCCTGAGCACCCGAGCCCGCTCCGAGGGCCGGGCCAGCACGAAGGCCGCGCCACCCACCGCCGGCACCAGCACCAGCACCAGCACCCTGGTACGCGTCACCTCGGCGAGACCGCAGGGCGGAGCGGGACCAGCACGGCCAAGCCGAGTGCCAGCACCCCGACCGCGAGCCAGCCCGCCAGCAGCCAGAGCCCCACCGCTGCGCAGGTCAGCGCGGTGACCTCCCGCGTGACGGGATCGGCCGCAGCAAACCGGCGGTGGAACGCCACGAGACGCTCCCGGGTCGTGCACCCCGCGCTGAGCAGCACGGCCAGCCCGCGGACCAGCCCGAACACCAAGCAGCAGAGCACCGCGAGCCGCCAGCCGGCCAGCGCGCCGAGCACCACCAGCGCGTACACGCTCGTGGTCCTCAGGTAGGTGACCAGACCGGTGCCGATCTGCCAGCCGTAGCCCAGGCCGTAGACCCACGGCCGGTAGGACTCGAGCCAGTCCTCGTTCACCTGCCGCCGGTGACCCGGCAAGGTGACGGGCGCTGCGCTGGTGTCCGCCGCGGCGCACAGCAGGCAGCAGACGCCGCCGACCAGCGCGGCTCCGGGAAGGTCGACCGCGGTGACCACGAGCGCGAGGCCGGCGACCAGCACCCCCAGACTGAGCCCACCGAGGACCGCCCCGAGGACGTACCAGGCCGCCGTGACCGCGAACCGGTGACCGCGGGCGCGCTCGGCCAGTGGCGTCATGGTCGACAGGACCGACCAGCCGCACGGCGACCACGTCGACCTGGCCGCCGCCACGACGGCGATCACGAGCAGGGCCGTCATGGTGTTCCCGGCCCGGTGATGGTCGTGATCCCGGTGGATTCGTCGTACTCGATCGTGCCGAACTGGAAGTCGGTGCGACGCAGGCCTGTGGCAGGGGCGTAGTCGTCGGTCGTCGGCCACCCGAGTGAGCCGCTCTCGGCACCCGACGCGACATACCGCTCGGCGATGGGCCCCAACGTGAAGAACACCCCGGGCGGCCCGGCACTGATCCGGCCGCGCTGGAACCGCTGGGCCCGCCCGGCGGCGGCCGCCGCCGCGGCCGCGATCGGCAGGCCGAGCACGCCGGTCTCGTTCCCGGCCCGGGCGTAGGCCGTGGCCAGCGGAAGGAGCACCTCCACGGCGCCGGTCAGCTCGGACCAGGCGATCCGGCCGTGCTGGAACGCCGCGTTCGCGATGGCCCCGGTGACCGCGGCCTCGTCGGTCACGGGGTAGCCCAGCGGACCTCCCTCCGCGCCCAGCACCCCGTAGCGTGCGGCGATCGGTGCGCCCAGGAGCCGCGCGCCGGTGCTCGGGTGCCAGGAGATCCGGCCACGCTGGAAGGTGTTGGCCCGACCCTGCCCGTCCGCGGGCAGGACACTTCCGAGCGGATAGCCGAGCCGGCCGGGCTCGTTGCCGGCGGCGGCGTAGCGGGTGGCGATCGGACCGAGGGTCTCGTGCGCCCCGGTCGTCGGGTGCCAGGAGATCCGACCGTGCTGGAAACGGGCCGCCGCGCCCCGACCGATCGGGATCATGTCGGCAAGCGGGTAACCCAGTGCGCCGCCCTCACCGTTGAGAGCGAGGTACCGGGCCAGCACCGCGCCCTGGGTGTAGAACGCGCCGATGCCAGAGCGCCACGACATCCGGCCGTTGACGTACCGCTGCGCGTGACCGTTCGCGACGGCGAACTCCCCGTTCACGCTGGGTCCCAGCACGCTCGTCAGGTCTCCGAGCTGGACGTACCGAGCCGTGATGGCCGACCAGGCGGACGGCAGCGCCGGTGAGTTGTGGTCGCGGGTGCGGTTGTCGGTGGCCACCGCCTTGGTGCAGTTCGCGAAGGTCCAGGGCGGTACGCACGAGACGACCCGGCAGTGGACCGCGCCGACCTGGTGGATCTGCTGGTTGCACTGGCCGTACCGGAAGGCGTTGCAGCACACCCGGCGGTTGTCGCACTGCCCGGCGGGACCGCAGCCGCACCGGCACGACCAGCAGCCGCTGGCGCAGATCCCGGGCCGACTGCTGCCCGTCGTGCAGCGGCTGCAGGTGGCGTTGCAGTCGACGATGTAGCGCGCCTTGCCGCCGCACAGGGAGGCGCCGTCGGCCTTCCACCAGCCCGCCGCCACCGAACCGGGCGGGCAGGCGTTCACCCCCTTGTTGATCGTCGCGCAGAACACCGTCCAGCCGCTGGAGCAGGACGACCCCGGCCCGCAGACTGCGGCATAGGCGGACTGCGGCTTCAGCAGGTAGGCCCAGCCGTTCACCATCAACGCACTGCCGACCACCGCCGATCGGGCCAGGAACCCCCGCCGCGAGGTGCGCGCGGACAGCCAGGCCGAGGCGCCCTCGGCCGCTCGCTGGGTCAGTGGCGTGGTCATCGGATGCGCATCCCGGCGAGCAGTGCGTTGACGTGGACGGCGCCCCGCTGGCGCCGGGAGTGCCGGCCGAGGACGACGTAGAGGCCCCAGGTGCGCCCGGCTTCGGTGAAGAACCACTGCCCGCCGCTCATCCCCGCGTGGACCTGCTGCATCGCGTTGGGGTCGAAGTCGGAGGGCCGCGGCCGCGGGACACCTCGGGTCCGGAACAGCGCCGTTCCGAGCGCCTCAGGACCGTGTTCGAACAGCGAGAGGAAGACGTCGTCGGGGCCCAGGGTGCCGACCACCCCGCTGCCGTAGTCGCCCCGATCAGGGAGCAGCGGCACGGTCGCGGCGTGCACGAGCAGGTGCCGGTTCCCCGGATCAGCCGGCCGGGCCAGCACCTTCCACCCCGGCGGTACGGCCAGGTCGACGCCGTTGGCGAGCTTCACGGGGTGTACAGGCTGGGGTCGCCCGGCTCGATGCCTGCCTCGTGCAAGACGAGCAGGTCCCGCCGGTCGCGGGCGGCCCCACCGCCCTTGGACAGCAGCGCGGCGTCGGCGCGCGCCTCGGTGATCATGGTGACGATCTGCTTCCAGGACGTGCCGGTGCCCTCCCCCACCACCTCGCCGGCCGGGTCGAGGTAGACGAAGTACGGTGCGCCGGGCACCTCGAAGGCCTCCCATGCCTCGTCGGACAGCAGTAGGGGGACGGTCGCCGGGAGTCGATCCTGAAGAGCGGCCGCGCTCTCCTGCTCCAGACCCCGGGTCACGACGACCAGCTGGGCGTCGCCGGGCACCTCGGGGCGCTCGTCGCGGAACGCCTTCCAGAACTCCTGACACGTGGTGCAGCCGCTCGACAGGAACGCGATGAGCGTGTTCTGACCACGCAGCGACGTCGCCGACACCGAACCGTCGAGAGTGTGGCCGCTGAGCTCCGGGGGCAGGATCGACGTCCGTGGGGCGGCCAGGCCGACCGGCCCGGTGACACCCCGATCGAGTTCCAGACCGGCACCCAGGTCCTGCAACGACCTCAGGATCTCCGCGTGGCTGCGCAGCAGTCCGGCCACCAGGACAGCCAGCAGCAGCACGGCGACGGCGAGCGCCGCGACGACGGCCGTCACCGGACGTCCAGCTGCGGCAGTGCTGCCATCACCAGATAGCCGGTGACGGCCACCGCGGCGGTCGCGAGCAGCAGGGGCACCTCCAGAGGCACCCGCCCAGGTGCCCCGGGAGCCGCGGCAAGCGCGAGCCCACCCGTGACGGCGGCATGCAGCCGCGTGGGGCGGACATCGACCTTGCCGAAGCAGCCGCAGCTGGCCAGCACGCCTCCCCGCGACCGGGCGACCAGCACGAACCCGGTGAAGGCGGCGTACGACAGTGCCACTCCCACGCCGTTCCCGGTCAGCAGGGCCGCCGTCCCGAGGCCGATCTCAGCCACCGACAGCAACCGGACCGCCACCTTGGGTACCGGGACCCCGACACTGCGGAGCGCCCGGACGAGTGACTGCGGGTCCGCGAGCTTCTGCACGCCCCCCACCACGAGCAGGGCGGCGGCCGCGAAGAAGACCCCAGAGAGCACGTTTCACCCTAACAAGCGAAGGCCCTCCCGGAGGGGCTACAGCGCCCTCACTCCAGGCCGGCGGCAGCGGGTCGGGATACTGGTCCGGTGACCCCCGACCTCCTCGCCGTTGCCGCTGCCACCAAGGGCTTCCTGCCCGACAACGAGGCAGCCGCGCTGCACCAGGCCGCGCTGTCCGCCGCACCTGGCCTGTGGCTCGAGGTGGGTACCTACTGCGGCAAGTCGACCGTCCACGTCGGCACCGCGGCAAAGGCGGTCGGGGCTCAGCTCGCGACCTTGGACCACCACCGCGGCTCCGAGGAGAACCAGCCCGGCTGGGAGTGGCACGACACCTCCCTGGTCGACCCGCACACCGGTCGGCTCGAGACCCTGCCGTCGCTGCGACACACGCTCTGGGACGCCGGGCTGGACGACACCGTCACCGTGCTCGTCGGCAGCACGCAGCAGGTCGCCCGCTGGTGGACCTCGCCGCTGACATTCTTGTTCCTGGACGGCAACCACACCGAGGCCGTCGCCCAGCACGACTACGCCGCGTTCGCGCCGTACGTCGTGGAAGGGGGGGTGCTCTGCATCCACGACGTCTTTGAGAACCCCGCGGACGGTGGCCGGCCGCCGTACAACGTGCTGCGCCGGGCGGTCGACACCGGCGCCTTCGCGGAGACCTCCGTGACCGGTTCCCTGCGGGTGCTGCGGCGTCAGGGCACCGCCGTCGCGTGATGTAGCCGGCTCTCGGCTACAAGGTCAAGGGGCCCTCCGCGTACGCGTGCGGACGCAGCGGGTCAGGTCCGGCGCGAGCCGACGCAGGTGGCGCCGTCCTCCAGACAGGCGTCGGCCGGCAGCAGCACCCCGGTGGGCAGCCCGTCGCCGGCGAACAGCGCCAGCGTCGGCCCGCCCGCGAGGGCATCGGCAGCGAGCACCATCGCGGCAGCGGTCCAGGAGGACCGCTCGTCGGGCCAGTGGACACCCTTGTCGAAGACGAAGCCGGTCCAGTAGGAGCCGTCCTCGTGGCGCAGGTGCTGCACGTCCTTGAGCAGTTGGCGAGCTCGGTCCGGGTCGCCGTTGACCAGCAGCGACAGCGCGAGCTCAGCGGTCTCCGCTCCCGTCACCCAGGGCTCGTCCGACACGCAGCGAATGCCCAGACCGGGCTCGACGAAGGTGTCCCAGCGGGCCGCGAACAGCTCCTCCGCGGCCTTCCCACGGACGGCACCGCCGAGGACCGGGTAGTACCAGTCCATCGAGAACCGGCTCTTGTCGAGGAACACCTCGGGGTGGTGCGCGACCGCGTGCTGGAGCAGGCCGGCGGCCAGCTCCCACTCCGGCTGCGGCTCGCCGAGCAGCTCGGCGAGCGCGATCCCGCAGCGCAGCGACTGGTAGATGCTGGAGGAGCCGGTGAGCAGGGCCTCGCGGCGCGGGACGCCCGCATCATGCGCCCAGTAGATCTCCCC
>JBKJVH010000132.1:0-15937 GCA_046590985.1 Mycobacteriales bacterium | reverse complement strand
CGGTAGGGGTGCGCGAGCGGCCAGCTCGGGAAGGTGTTGGTCGAGAAGCGCGAGTGCACGAGCGCCAGGGCGCTGGCGTACCGCTCGTCGGACAGGTCCGGGAAGAACGGCTGCAGCTGCCCGGTGGTGAGCATGCCCTTGTAGACCACGGTCCGGGTCGACAGCGACGGGAAGTACGTCCCGGTCTCGTGCTCGGCCCGCTTGCGGGTCACATAGGCCCGGCGCTCCAGCGCGTACGGGGAGAGCGCGTCATCCCGGGCGGCGAGGAAGACCTGCCGGAACACCGGCATCACCGAAGCGGCCGTCCGGCCGATGCCGGCACCTTCGGCGTCGATGGGCAGGTCGCGCCAGGTCAGGACCGTCAGGCCCTCCTCACCGGCGATCTTCTCGATGGCCAGCTGCGCCTCGACCGCCTCGCGCGGGTTGGTCGAGAAGAACGCGGTCCCCACGGCGTAGTGGCCCGCGGCGGGCAGCTCGATCGGGAGGACACCCCGGTAGAAGGCGTCCGGGACCTGGGTGAGGATGCCGGCACCGTCGCCGGTCTCGGGCTCGCTGCCGGAGGCGCCGCGGTGCTCGAGGTTGCGGAGCGCGGTCAGGCCCTGCTCGACGAGGTCGTGCGTGACGCGGCCGGCGATGTCCACGACGAACGCGACACCGCACGCGTCGTGCTCGTTCGCGGGGTCGTAAAGGCCTTGGGCAGGGGGGTAGTTCGACATGGAGCTGGCCTTCCGTCGGGGTGGTCGACTCGTTCGCGTGCGGTGCTGCCACCCGGGACGTCACTGGCCCTGCTGCAGATGACGATCACGTTACACGACCGGACCTCCGCGCTGAACCGAGAATTCCGCACCGGTGGGCCTGTTGTCGCAAATGGCCCGTTCGGGCCATGGTGCCCCAAGGGCCCAGGTCGCACGCTGGCAGGGTGGCAACTCCCCCCGTTCAGGCCCACTTCTGGGCTGCGAACCTGCGACGGTGGCTGCCTCGTGGTCGGCCGCTGTCGAACCAGCAGGCCGGCTGGCGCCACAGCCTCGTGTGCCTGGTGACCCTGGCGCATCTGCCCGTGCTGCTCCTGCTGTCCTCCCTGTTCGGACGCGGTCTGGACGAGCTCATCGGGTTGCTGCCGGCGGTTGCCCTGCTGGCCGTCGCGGTCGGACCGCTCCCGCATCGCCCGCGTGCGCTGGCCGCGACCGGCGCACTGCTGTGCTGCTCCCTGGTGCTCATCGAGATGTTCCCCAAGCACGTCGAGCTCACCGCCCACCTGTACGTGGTCCTGGCGCTGGTCGCGCTCTACCAGGACTGGACGGTGTTCGGTCTCGCGGTGGTCAGTGGCGTGCTCGCCAACGCCGTCGTACGCACGCTCGTGCTGCCCTCCGACGACGGCGCCCACAGCTGGCTCTGGGTCAGCGTCCGCGCCGCCTTCATGCTCGCCGAAGCCCTGGTGCTCGCGGTGTTCTGGCGGGCCGACGAGCAGGCGCGCGCCGGCGAGGAGCTCCTGCAGGCGGCGCTCTGGGAGGGCCAGGCGAGCATCCGAGCGCGACTGGAGGAGACCGAGCGGATCCGTACCGACCTGATCGGCACCGTGAGTCACGAGTTCCGGACCCCGCTGACCGGCATCCGAGGCGCGGCCCTGACGCTGCTCAAGCGCGGTGACCGGCTCGATGAGGGCGCCCGCCGGCAGCTCCTGCAGGGGATGCTGGGCCAGCAGGAGCGACTGTCGCGCCTGCTGGAGAACATGCTGACGGCCGCTCGGGCGACCGCGGCAGACCCGGCGGCGGTCTGCGATGTGCAGGCGGTGGCCGCGGAGGTCGTCATGCTGGCAGGGGCAGCCTGGCCTGGTTCTCCCAAGGTCTCGTTGGTCGTCGAGCCCGGCACGGTCGCGCGCATCGACCGGGCCGCGTTGCACCAGGTGCTGGCCAACCTGGTCGACAACGCCCAGCAGCACGGCGAGCCGGGCGCGGTCCCGATCGTGGCGGGCGGCGTCGAGGGCGAGCAGGTGTGGGTGACGGTGAGCAACGAGGGGGGCCCGCTCGACGCCCAGTCCGCCCGGCACCTGTTCGAGCCGTTCACCCAGGCCGACGCCAGTCCGACCCGCACGCACGAGGGCCTGGGCATGGGGCTCTACGTGGTCCGTCGGCTCGTCGAGGTGTACGGCGGCTGGGTCACCGTACGCGCCGAAGGCGGCTGGGTGACGGTCGAGATCCGCCTTGCGCTGGGCGGTCCTGCGCCGGCCCCGCTGCTGCCGCAGCAGGCTCAGGTGGCGGCGCCGACCGCGCTGCCGATCAGGTAGGTCACCCCGGCCGCGGCGGCGCCGAGCACGAGCTGGCGGGCCCCGGCGTAGTGCCAGGTGCGGTTGGTGAAGCGGCTCACGGCCGACCCGGCCGCGAACAGCGCGATGCCGGCCAGCACGACCGACAGCAGCAGCGTGGTCGCCCCCAGCAGGTAGGGCAGCAGCGGCAGGAAGGCGCCGAGGGCGAACGCCACGAACGACGAACCGGCAGCGGTCCACGGGCTGGGCAGGTCGTCGGGGTCGACCCCGAGCTCCTCCCGGGCGTGCACGCGCCAGGCCTGCTCCGGGTCGGCCGACAGCTGCCGGGCGACCTCCTTGGCCAACGCCGGCTCGACGCCTCGGGCGACGTAGATCGCCGCGAGCTCGGCCAGCTCGGCCTGCGGGACCCGCCTGATCTCGGCCTTCTCGATCTCGATCTCGGCGTGCGTCAGCTCGGTCTGGGAGGCGACCGAGACGTACTCCCCGGTCGCCATCGAGAAGGCACCGGAGGCCAGCCCCGCCAGGCCGGTCAGGATGATGTTATGGGTGGCCACGTGCGCCCCCGCGACCCCGGCGATCAGCGAGGTGTTGCTGACCAGTCCATCGGTGATGCCGAACACCGCCGGTCGCAGCCAGCCGCCCGTGACGTCGCGGTGGTCGTGGTGGTGCTCCCCACGGATGGGCTCGGTCCCGGTCTCGGTGCTCACGCCTCTGAGGGTACGTCGGCGGGCTTGATGACGACGTCCGGACCGCTACCGCGACGGGCGATGAGGTAGCCGGTCGCGGCCAGGAAGAGCACCGCCGAGACGTAGTCGTTGAGGCGGATCCCGAACAGGTGGTTGGCGGTGTCGACGCGCAGGGCCTCGATCCAGCCCCGCCCGACGCAGTAGGCCGCGACGTAGAGGGCGAAGGCCCGGCCCTTGCCGAGCTGCCAGCGCTTGTCGGCCCAGATCACCAGGCCGGCGACCCCCAGGTCCCACAGCGCCTCGTACAGGAACGTCGGGTGGAAGGTGCCGGCCTGACCGTTCGGTGCGTGGTCGGCGTCGATCTCCAGTCCCCAGGGGAGCGTGGTCGCCCTGCCGTACAGCTCCTGGTTGAAGTAGTTGCCGAAGCGGCCGATCGCCTGCGCCACCGGCAGTGCGGGGGCGAGCGCGTCGGCGTAGGCGAGGAAGCTGATGCCGCGCTTGCGCAGGACGTACCAGGCGCCGAGCGCGCCGCCCAGGACCCCGCCCCAGATGCCCAGGCCACCGTGCCAGATGTAGAGCGCCTCCACCGGGTCCTTCAGGTAGACGTCCGGGCTGGTGATGACGTGGTAGATCCGCGCGCCCACCAGGCCGGTGGGGACGCACGTCGCGGCAACGTCGGCGACCGTGCCGGGCTCACCGCCCCGGGCGACCCAGCGCCGGTTGCCGATCCAGACGGCGACGAGCACGCCGAGCAGGATGAAGCCGGCGTAGGCGCGCAGCGGAAGGGGGCCGAGGTGGAGGACCCCCGAGGACGGACTGGGGATCGAGGCGAGGGGCACCGCTCCACCTTAGAAGGCGACGGTGTGCCAGGTCCTGCCCGCATCGCGGGTGAGCGACAGCTGCTGCCCGACGAGCGCCTCGCCGAAGGTCGGGCTGGCGAACCCGACGAAGCCCGCGCCGGCATCGGAGCGCAGGCTCGGCGACCACGCGCCGCCCTCCCTGCTCACCTCCACACCGGTACGGCTGTTGCCCACGAAGACCGCGCTGGGCGTGGCGGCGAGCGCCGTGCCGACGATCTGGGCGGGCTTGGGGCGCTGGGTCCAGGTGCGGCCGGCGTCGGTGGAGCTGAAGAAGCTCTTGCCCTGCGTCCCGGCGGCGGCGTCCTGCGACTCGCACACCAGCACCAGGTGCCGCTCCGCGGCGGCCGCCAGGTAGGGCACCTCCGTGTCGTCACAGGGCATGGCGCGCTTCGCGAACGTGCCGCCGGAGTACTCCTGCAGGGTGGGGGTGGTCGCGTTCTGCTCCGGTCGGGACAGCGCGAGGTAGACCGCCGCACCCTGCAGCACGAGCTGACCGGTCACCGTCGGGGGCAGCTGCTGGACGGTGCTGAACGTGCCACTTCCTACGCGGCCGGTGACGACGCGGCCGCTCTTGGTGCACGGGTCGACAGCCAAGCCACAGCCCTCCACCACGGCCCACCACCGGCCGTGGCCGACCTCCAGCGACGCGACACTTCCCCGTACAGGCAGGGGCCTCCAGTGCGCCCCGCCGTCGTGGGTGGCGTACAGGCTCTCGGTGAAGGCGAAGCCGTTGAGCAGGTCACCGAACCGGATCTGCCGGACGCTCGGGCCGCCCTCGCTCGCGATGCCGGCGACCGGCGCCGGGATGCCCTTCCAGGTCCGGCCGCCGTCGCGGGTGCGGACGATGCTGGTGCAGGGCGGCGTGCTGCACGTCGCGTCACCCAGCGCCCAGCCGGTCTCGGTGGACACGAAGGTCACGGACTGCGGCGTGAAGCCCTTCGGGACGGGGCCGCCCTTGGGGCCCACGTTCGGCTGGAGGGTCGGGCTCGCTGTCGCGGACGTCGCGGTCGTGGCCGTGGGCGCGGCGCTCAGGGTGGGCGCCGGGGTCGTCTGGGTCGGGATCGCCTGCTGCGTGCTGGCGGCCCCTGAGCAGGCACTGACCAGGACCAGCAGGACGACCGCGAAGCCCTTCACGCGCGTCGTCGTACCCCGCGTGCCAGGTCTTCAGCCAGCCGCCGCACCGCGGCCAGGCCGCCTTCCTGCAACGCGCGCACGAACGCCGTCCCGACGATGACGCCGTCGGCGTAGGCCGCGACCTCGGCGGCCTGGTCACCGTTGCTGACCCCGAGCCCCACGCACACCGGCAGGTCGGTCTGCGCTCTGGTTCTCGCGACCAGCTCCTCCGCGCGGCTGCCGACCGTCGCGCGGGTGCCGGTGACGCCCATCGTGCTGGCGGCGTACACGAAGCCTCGGTTGGTGGCGCCGACCACCTTGATGCGAGCGTCGCTGCTGCTCGGGGCGACGAGGAAGACCGGGTCGAGGTCGTGCGCCTTCGCGGCCTCGATCCAGGGGGCGGCCTCCTCGGGGATGAGGTCCGGCGTGATCGCACCGGACCCGCCGGCAGCCGCGAGCCGCTCGGCGAACACGGCCGGCGTGAGCTTCTCGATCGGGTTCCAGTAGCCCATGACGACCGTCGGCGCGAAGGCACTGACCTCGCGCACGGCGTCGAAGACCTGGGTCACCCGGGCGCCGTTCCTGAGCGCCAGGTCGACGGCCACCTGGATGACCGGCCCGTCCATGCCTGGGTCGGTGTAGGGGACGCCGACCTCGACGGCATCGACGCCGCCCTCGACCATCGCGAGCATCCCGTCCACGGACTCGCGGTAGGACGGGAAGCCGACCGGGAGGTAGCCGATCAGCGCGGCCCGGTTCTCCTTGCGGCACTGGGCAAACAGCTCGTCGAGCCGGGTCATGCGAGCCCGAACCACTTCGCGGCGGTGTCGACGTCCTTGTCGCCCCGACCGCTGCAGTTGATGATCACCGTGCGGTCGTCGTCGCCCTGCGCACGGATCCAGGTGATCGCCCCCGCGAAGGCGTGCGCGGTCTCGATCGCGCAAAGGATGCCCTCGGTCTTGGCGAGCGTCTCGAGCGCAGCCATGGCCTCGGTGTCGGTCACCCCGGTGTAGGTCGCGCGACCGGCGTCGCGGAGCCACGAGTGCTCCGGTCCGACACCCGGGTAGTCCAGGCCGGCGCTGATGCTGGTGGTGTCCAGGGTCTGACCGTCGTCGTCCTGCATCAGGTAGCTGCGGGCGCCGTGCAGCACCCCGGGAGTGCCCGCAGTCAGGGGAGCGGCGTGCCGACCGGTCTCGACCCCGTCGCCACCGGCCTCGCAGCCGACCAGGGCGACGGACTCGTCGGCGATGAAGCGGTGGAACAGCCCCATCGCGTTGCTGCCGCCACCGACGCAGGCGATCACCGCATCGGGCAGTTCGCCTGTCCTGTCGAGGATCTGGGCCCGCGCCTCGACCCCGATGATGCGCTGGAAGTCACGGACAAGCATCGGGAACGGGTGCGGTCCCACGACGCTGCCGATCGCGTAGTGCGTCGTCTCGACGTTGGCCACCCAGTCCCGGAACGCCTCGTTGGTGGCGTCCTTCAACGTCTTCGTGCCGGTGCTCACCGGGATCACCTCGGCCCCGAGCAGTCGCATCCGCGCGACGTTGAGGGCCTGCCGGCGGGTGTCCTCCTCGCCCATGTACACGGTGCACTCGAAGCCGAACAGCGCCGCCGCCGTGGCCGTCGCCACGCCGTGCTGGCCGGCGCCGGTCTCGGCGATGACCCGCCGCTTGCCCATCTTCTTGGTGAGCAGGGCCTGTCCGAGGACGTTGTTGATCTTGTGGCTGCCGGTGTGGGCGAGGTCCTCACGCTTGAGGAAAACCCGCGCTCCGCGACCGATGTGCTCGGCGAACCGCGTGGCCTCCGTCAACGGCGTCGGTCGACCGGCGTAGTTCGTCAGCAGCTCGTCGAGCTCGGCCAGGAACACGGGGTCGCGCTGGGCGTCGGCGTGCGCTTGTGCGAGCTGGTCCAGCGCGGCGATGAGCGCCTCGGGAACGAAGCGACCCCCGTACGGGCCGAAGTGGCCGGCGGCGTCAGGGAGCTCGGGAGCCGAGCCAGGGATGCGGATCACTGCTGGTGCCGGGCCGCCGGGTGGGCGCCTGCGGTGACGAGGTCGGCCACCGCCTGCCGGGGGTTTCCGCCGATCACGATGCTCTCGCCGACGAGCACGGCGTCGGCACCCTGGCCGGCGTAGTGAAGCAGGTCGTGCGGACCGCGCACCCCGGACTCGGCGACCTTGATGACGTTGCTGGGGATCTCGGGGGCGACCCGGCCGAAGACCTCGCGGTCCACCTCGAGGGTCTTGAGGTTGCGCGCGTTGACCCCGATGATCCGCGCGCCGGCGTCCAGCGCCCGGACGCACTCGAGCTCGTCATGGACCTCCACCAGGGGCGTCATCCCAAGGCTGAGCGTGCGCTCCAGAAGGCTGATGAGAGCCTCCTGCTCGAGCGCCGCCACGATGAGCAGGATCAGGTCCGCGCCGTGCGCCCGCGCCTCCCAGAGCTGGTAGCTCGAGACGATGAAGTCCTTGCGCAGCAGCGGAACCTCGACCCTCGCGCGCACCGCGTCGAAGTCCTGCAGACTGCCCCCGAAGCGGCGCCCTTCGGTGAGGACGCTGATGACGCTGGCGCCACCGAGCTCGTAGTCCGCGGCCAGCTGCGCCGGGTCCGTGATCGTCGCGAGCTCGCCGCGGCTGGGACTGCTGCGCTTGACCTCGGCAATCACCGCGATGCCCGGCTGCTTGAGGGCGGCGCGGCCGTCCAGCGCCGGCGGTTGGCTGTGCGCCAGCTCCTTCAGCACCTCCAGGCTGGTGACCGCCTGACGCGCCGCGAGGTCCTCGCGCACCCCGACGATGATGTCGTCGAGCACGCTCACCTCGTTGTCCCCCGCTCGCTCGGATCTGTCGCTTGCCACGTTAGACCGCCGCGTTTGCGGCCTTCCTCCGGGGGGTCCGAGCCCGGGTGTGCCACGCCACGCGGCCGGCGCCACGCTCAGGTGGGGTCTTCGCCGCGGTCCAGCGCATCCCAGACGCCCTTGTCCGTCACGGGCGGCTCGACGGCGCGGGCGGCGGGGGCCGAGTACGAGGAGGACAGCGCGGCCCAGCGGCGGCCGCGGACGGCGACCAGCAGTCCCGACAGGGCCAGCAGCACCCCACCGGCGAGCGCGAGCCACGCCCAGCCGGCCGAAGCCTTGGGGTCGGTGAACGCAGCGAAGCACCCCCCGGGACCCACCCCACAGCCGCCGGGGCGCAGGGCGCCCACCCCCCGCTCGGACAGCCCGGCGCTGAGAGCCCGGGCGATCACGACGACCACCCCCACTCCGGCCGAGAGCACGAGCAGCCCGACCAGTACCCGACCCGTCCGCCTGGTCGCAGCCAGCGCCACCACCCCCGCGAGCCCCACATAGCCCAGGGCCTGCGCCCCAGAGACGATCCGATGACCCTTCACGGCGGTCCGCACCGCGTCGATGGACACCTGCTGGGCCTCGGCGACGCTGAACCAGGTCCGGTCGACCGCGTACAGCACCAGGGCCGAACCGAGCAGGCAGACCAGCACGGCCAGCCGTAGCTCGCGTCGGGCGGTCATGCCCCGCGAAGGGTGCCGGCCGCGGCGATCGCTCGGAGCACCGCGGCGGCCTTGTTCTCGCACTCGCGCTGCTCGGTCGCCGGGTCGGAGTCGGCGACCAGGCCGGCGCCGGCCTGCACGTAGGCGCGGCCGTTGTGGAGCACGGCGGTGCGGATCGCGATCGCCATGTCCATGTCGCCGGCCGCGTCGAGGTAGCCGACGGTCCCGGCGTACAGGTTGCGGCGGCAGGGCTCGAGGGACTCGATGATCTCCATGGCGCGGGGCTTCGGGGCACCCGACACCGTGCCGGCGGGGAAGGTCGCGTCGAAGACGTCGAGGGCGTCCAGGCCCGACTTGACCGTGCCGAACACGGTGGAGACCAGGTGCATGATGTGGCTGTAGCGCTCGACCCGCATGAAGTCCACGACGTCGACGGTGCCGGGGGCGCAGACCCGGCCGAGGTCGTTGCGGGCGAGGTCGACCAGCATCACGTGCTCGGCCCGTTCCTTCGGGTCGGCCCGCAGCTCGGCGGCGAGCACGGCGTCCTCCGCGGGGGTCTGCCCGCGCGGCCGCGATCCGGCCGGCGGGTGCACCACGGCCCGCGAGCCGGTCACCGTCACGAGCGCCTCAGGCGAGCTGCCGACGACGTCGTAGGGCGACTCGTGCCCGGCAAACCGGAGCAGGTACATGTACGGCGACGGGTTCGTGGCCCGCAGCACCCGGTAGACGTCCAGCGCGTCGACGTCGGTGGCCATCTCGAACCGCTGCGACAGCACGACCTGGAACGCATCCCCGGCCCGGATGTGCTCCCGGACCCGCTCGACCCCAGCCATGTAGTCCGTCGCGGACGGCGCCACCACAGCCGGCACGGCGGCGTCGAGCACCGCCACCGAGGAGTCGGCGCTCTTGCCAAGATCGAAGGCCATCGCGTCCAGGCGCTCGACGGCGTCGGCGTAGGACCCGCCGCGCAGCACGTTGGCGATGAGCAGGATCGTGCCGTCGGAGTGGTCCAGCACCGCCAGGTCGGTGGCCAGCAGCATCGCCAGCTCCGGCATGCCGAGGTCGTCGGGCGCGGTGGACGGGAGCCGCTCGAGGCGTCGGACCACGTCGTACCCGAGGTAGCCCACGAGCCCGCCGGTGAGCGGCGGCAGGTCCGGGTCACGCGGTGAGCGGAGCGACCGGGACAGCACCCGGACGGCCTCCAGCGGGTCGGCGGGCAGGTCGGCTGTGACCGTCGCGGATCCGGCGCCCTCCCACAGGGACGTGCCGTCCTTCTCCGTCAGCACCCCGGCGCACCGGACGCCGACGAACGACCAGCGCGACCACTGCTTGCCCTGCTCGGCGGACTCGAGCAGGAAGGTGCCCGGTCGGTTGCCGGCGAGCTTGCGGTAGACCCCGACGGCGGTTTCGCCGTCAGCCAGCAGCCTGCGGACAACAGGAACGAGAGGCTGGTCGAGCAGGGCGAACTCCGCCGCGGACGGCGTGGTGAGGCCCAGCCTCATGGGCGGGTGCCGACGACGGTAGGTAGGGAGATCCGGTCGAAGCAGGTGCGGTCGCCGGTGTGGCAGGCCCCGCCGACCTGGTCGACCTTGACCAGCAAGGTGTCGCCGTCGCAGTCGAGCGCGACCGAGGTGACCCACTGCTGCGAGCCGGACGTCTCGCCCTTCACCCAGTACTCCTGGCGTGACCGCGACCAGTAGGTGCAGCGGCCCGTGGTGAGGGTCAGGTGCAGCGCCTGGTCGTCCATCCAGCCGACCATCAGCACCTCGCCGGTGTCGTGCTGCTGGCAGACGGCGACGACGAGGCCGTCGCGGTCGCGCTTGAGCTGGGAGGCGATGGCGGGGTCGAGCTCGGTGGGGCGTACAGAGGTCATGACGTCATTCTCTCAGAAGGGCGGACGGCGGCAGGTGGGCTCCTGAGCAGGAGCGGTCCGCCGACCGCCATCGCGGCGGCCAGGAACGCCAAGGAGCCCAGCGCCACCGGCAGTGAGCTGCCGGCGGAGATGGCCCCGACCAGCGGCGGCCCGGCGCAGAAGCCCACGTAGCCCAGGGCGCTGACCCGCGCGAGGTCCGCGCCCTGCCGCCCCGGCGCCGCCCGCTCCCCGACCGCCGAGTAGAGCACCGGAGCCAGGATCGAGGTGCCGGCGCCGGCGAGCACCAGCCCGAGGAGCGCCACCGCGGGCGACGGGGCGAGGGCGACCACGAGGACGCCGACGGTCAAGAGCGACCCGGCGGCCCCGAACGCTGTCGCCGGCCGCAGTCGGAGCAGGCCGCTGCCGAGCCGGCCGACCGCCATGGCGCCGGCGAACAGCCCCGGCCCGAGGCCGCTGATCGCCGGTGTGGCGTGCAGCCCTCGCTCCAGGTGCAGCGCGCTCCAGGACTGCACGGCGTCCTCGCACAGGAACGCTCCGGCCGTGAGCACCCCGATCCCCAGCAGCACCCGGGAGAAACCAGCCCGCTCCCCCGGCACCTCGTCCCCGTCGGCCTGCCGGTAGCGCGGCTGGCTCGCGGCGACGACCAGCACCAGCACCGCGATGACCACGAGGACCGGGAGCGGCCCCGCGCCGGCCTCGCGGGCGAGTCCGGCGCTGACGCTGCCGACCAGGACGCCGACCGAGAAGTAGCCGTGCGCGACGCTCATGAGCCGGTCACCCTCGACCCGTTCCCAGGCTGCCGCGGCCGTGTTGATCACCACATCCAGCGCGCCGGTCGCAACGCCCAGCAGCACCAGCCCCGGCAGCAGCCCGGCGAGGGAGTGCGCGAGCGTGAACACCGGCAGCACCAGCGCGAAGGCCACCAAGCTGAGCGGCACCGTCCGAGCGGCGCCGAACCGGTCCACCAGCCGGCCGGCTGGCGGCATGACCGGTACGGCCGACAGCGCGACCGCGGCCAAGGCCAGCCCGAGCTGCCCGTCGGAGACGCCGGCCTGGGTGCGGATCGCCGGCAGCACGGCCGACCAGGCACCCCAGAAGCAGCCGAAGGCGAAGAACGCCAGCACCAGACCGCGGCGCTCCCGCGACCTCACCGGCTCTGGTTGACCCAGGAGGCGTACAGGTCGGCGTACACCCCGGGGACGTCGACGAGCTCGCGGTGCGGTCCGCGTTGCACCACCACCCCCTTGTCCACCACGAGCACCTCGTCGGCGGCCTCCGCGGTCGACAGCCGGTGCGCGATCGTGAGGGTCGTGCGGCCACGGCTGAGGGAGTCCAGCGCGCGCGCCAGCCGTACCTCGGTAGCGGGGTCGACGGCACTGGTGGCCTCGTCCAGCACGAGCAGGTCGGGGTCGGCGATGTAGGCGCGGGCGATGGCGACGAGCTGGCGCTCCCCCACCGACAGCGACTCCCCGCGCTCCCCCACGTGGGACTGCAGGCCGTCGGGGAGGGTGTCGAGCCAGTCGCTCAAGCCCAGCTCGCTGAAGGCCAGCAGGATGTCGGCGTCGGACGCGGACTGCCGGCCGTACCGGACGTTGGCGGCGACCGTGGTGTCGAACAGGAAGCCGTCCTGCGGGACCATCACGACCCTGCTGCGCAGCGAGGCGAACCGGACCTGCGACAGCGGCGCCCCGGACAGCAGCACCTGCCCACGGGTCGGGTCCATCAGCCGGGTCAGCAGCTTGGCGAAGGTCGTCTTGCCGCTGCCGGTCTCTCCCACGACGGCAACACGTGTCTGCGGCGCGATCGTCAGGTTGACGTCGTGCAGCACGTCCGGCCCGCCGGGGTAGGCGAAGTGGACGTGCTCGAACGTCACGGCCAGCGGGCCCTCGGGGAGCGCCAGGCCCGGCAAGGGGTCGCCGACATCGGTCGGGGTGTCCAGCACACCGAGGACGCGGCGGAGCCCGGCGACGGCGTTCTGGGCCTCGTTCAGGACCTCCGTGGCGACCTGCACCGGCTGCACGAACAAGGTGACCAGGAACAGGAACCCGACGAGGCGGCCGAGGGTCAGGTGCCCGCTGGTCGCGAGCAGCACCCCGATCACCACGACGGCGCTGTTGGCCAGCGCGGTGGTGAGCTCGCCGCTGCAGAAGGTCGTGGCGGAGATGGTCTGCGCGCGGGTCTGGGCCTCACGGGTCCGGGTGACCGCGTCGTCGATCCGCGCGGCGGTCCGGGCCTGCGCGCCGTAGGCCCGGATGACCGGCGCCCCGACGACCGACTCCGAGACAGCACCGAGCAGCTCGCCGATCCGCTCGCGGACCAGCCGGTAGGCGACCTGGAGCTTCTGCTGGAAGATCCGCAGGGACAGCACCAGCGGCAGCATGCACACGTAGACGACCAGGGTCAGCTCCCACGACCACCAGGCCATGAGGGCCGTCGCCAGCACCACCTGTGCCACGGACACCACGATGAGCAGACCACCGAACTGCATGAAGGTGCTGATCGTGTCGACGTCGCCGGTCACCCGCGACACGAGCGACCCCCGGCGCTCGGTGGCCTGGTGCAGCACCGACAGGTCGTGGACACGCCGGAACGCCCGGGTGCGCAGCGCAAGCAGGCCGTCCTCGGTGGTGCGGTAGAGCCGTACGTTCATGAGGTAGTTCGCCACCGCGGTGATCGCCACGGCGACGGCGGCCAGCCCGCAGGCGAGCCGGACCAGCCCGAGGTCGGGGTGCGACCGGTTCAGGCCGTGGTCGATCGTCTGCTGCACCGCGAGGGGTACGACCACGCGCCCGGCCGTGCTGACCAACGCCAGCAGCAGGGTGGTCCGGAGGCCGGCGCGGAACTCCGGCGCGACCCTGAGGGCGTGCGCCAGGGTGCCGAGGGAGCTGCGCTCGGCGACCTCAGGGCCGGCCGCGGCGATCGTGGACGCGCTCATGCCGAGGCCGTCTCGTCGCCGGCGTGCTCGGCCTCGCGCTCGATCTCGGCGCGTTCGTAGGCCGTGACGAGGTCGCGGTAGCCGTCGCACCGCAGCAGCAGCTCGTCGTGCGAGCCGCGGTCCCCGACCCGGCCCTCCTCGACGAACACCACCTCGTCGGCGAGCGCGATGGTGGCTCGGCGGTAGGCGACCACCACCACGGTCGACGCGGTCGAGGACTCGCGCAGGCCGGCCAGGATCCGCTGCTCGACCGACGGGTCGACGCTGGAGGTGGCGTCGTCGAGCACCAGCAACCGCGGGTTGCGGGCGACCGCGCGGGCCAGCGCGAGCCGCTGCCGCTGGCCGCCGGACAGCGTCGTGCCGCGCTCCCCCACGACGGTGTCGAGGCCCTTGCCGAGCGCCGCCACGAACCCCTCCGCCTGCGCGACCCGGAGCGCCGCCCAGACCTGCTCGTCAGGGATGTCGGCACCGAGCGTCACGTTGCCGCGGACGGTGTCGTCGAACAGGAACGTGGTCTGCGGGGCCAGCGCGGCGACCGTCGCGATCGACCCCGGGGCGAAGGCCCGCACGTCGGTGCCGTCGAACTCCACCACCCCGGACAGCGGGTCGACCAGCCGGACCAGCAGGGTCGCGAGCGTCGACTTGCCCGATCCGGTGGGGCCGACGACCGCGACGGTGCGCCCCGGCGCGACGTCGAAGGTGATGTCGTGCAGGACGACGTCGTCGCCGTACGCGAAGCCGAGGCCGGTCGCGCTGAGCGAGACCGGAGCGTCGAGGGACGGCAGCGCGGTGCCGTACTCCTGCGCGCCGACCGCGGTCAGGACGCGTTGCACGCGGTCGTAGCCGACCACGCTGCGCGGTAGCTCGTTGAGCACCCAGCCGATCGCCCGGACCGGGAACGCCAGCAGCGTGAACAGGTAGGCCACCCGTACGAGCGTGCCGCTGTCGAGGTCGCCGGAGCTGACCCGGGCGGACCCGACGACCAGCACGAGCAGGACGCCGATGACCGGCAGCGCCTCCATGATCGGGTCGAACAGCCCACGCACCCTGCCGACCTGGACGAGGGTGTCGCGCAGCTCCCGGGAGATGGCCGTGAAGCGGGCGGTCTCGAAGTCCTCCCGACCGAGGGTCTTGACGACCAGCGCCCCGTCGAAGGACTCGTGCGCGACCGTGCTGACCTCGCCGCGGAGCTGCTGGGCGCGGGTCATCAACGGGGACATCCGCTTGCTGTACACGACCGTCAGCACCGCGATGGACGGGAAGATGATCGACCCGACGAGGGCCAGCACCGGGTCGGTGAAGAACAGCAGCACCAGCGTGGCGATCAGCATGAGCACCACACCGACCGCGAACGGGAACGGCGCGATCGGGTACCAGGTGGCCTCGACGTCACTGTTGGCGTTCGACAGCAGCTCCCCGGTCGGGTGCTGCTGGTGCCACTCGAGCGGCAGCTCCAGGTAGCGACGGGTGACGCGTTTCCGGTAGGTCGCCTGCAGGCGGTACTGCATGATGCCCGCGGCCAGCCGGCGGCCGAGAATGCCCACGACCTTCAGCAGCGCGACCCCGAGGATGAGCAGCACCGCGGAGGTGAGGGTCGCCGTCGTGGCGTCGCCGCGCGTGATGCTCGGAGCGATGACGTCCTTGGTCACGTGCCCGAACACGTAGGCCTGCGCGATCGTCATGGCACCGAACAGAGCACTGCCCACGGCCGAGATCGCGAAGATCCGCGGCTCCTCCTTGACGGCGATCCACAGGATGCCGAGGCCACGACGGATCACGGCGGGGCGGGGTACGGGTGGAGAGGTCACAGCGAAGCGGATCCGTTCGGTTGCGTACGGCAAGTGTCGTCTACTCCAGCACCTCAAGCGCAGTGGAGGTCAACCCGTTTCTGGCAGGCTGGGCAGATGTCCCTCGCCGGGCGCGAACGCGCCGACCTCCTCACGCTGCTCGCCGACCTCGGACCGGACGCCCCCACCCTCTGCGAGGGCTGGGCCACGCACGACCTCGCTGCGCACCTGGTGGCCCGGGAGCGCAAGCTGCTGGCCACCCCCGGTCTGGTCGTGCCCGCCTTGCACGGCCTCACGGCTCGGTACGAGCGGGACGCCCGCAGGACCCCGTACGAGGACCTGCTCAAGCAGCTCGAGAGGGGTCCGCGGCCGTGGTCCCCGGTGGCCGCGCCGATCGCGAACGTGCATGAGATGTTCGTCCACCACGAGGACGTCCGCCGCCCCCAGGGGCTGGGCCAGCGGTCGCTCCCCCGGGCGCTCGAGGACGCCCTCTGGGAGCGGCTGTTCGGGATCGGGCCGCTGTTCACCCGGCGGGCGGCCGGGCTCGGGATCCGGCTCGTCACCCCCGGCGCACGGAGCATGCGGATCCGGCGGGGCGCCGACGTGGTGCTGCTCCGTGGCGAGGTCGGCGAGCTGTTCCTGTGGCTGTTCGGTCGGCGCGAGGCCGCCGAGGTCACCCTGGACGGCACGACGGAGGCGGTCGCGAGCCTGCTCGAGACGCGCGTCGGTCCCTAGCGGACCTGGTGGCCACTGGCTCGCAGGGCGTCCTTGACCTCGCCGATCCGGAGCTGCCCGAAGTGGAAGACGCTTGCCGCGAGCACCGCGTCCGCGCCCGCGTCGACGGCCGGTGCGAAGTCCGCCAGGGCGCCCGCTCCCCCGCTCGCGATGACCGGCACCGTGACGACCTTGCGGAC
>JBKJVH010000242.1:0-3263 GCA_046590985.1 Mycobacteriales bacterium | reverse complement strand
GCTGGACGGCGTCCGCGGCTGGAATCGCGTGTACGGCAGGTACGGCTTCCTGCAGTACCAGTTCGTCGTGCCGCTGGCCGCCGACCACGTGGTGCGGTCGGCGGTCGAGGCGTTTGCCACGGCCCACGCCCCAAGTTTCCTCGCCATCTTGAAGCGCCTCGGTCCGCAGCCGGGGATGCTGTCGTTCCCGATGGCCGGCTGGACGCTGGCTCTCGACGTACCGACCTCGATCCCTGGCCTGGCAGGGCTTCTCGACCGGCTCGACGAGCAGGTCGCCGAGGCTGGCGGCCGGGTCTACCTCAGCAAGGACTCGCGGCTGCGGCCGGACGTGCTGGCGGCGATGTACCCGCAGCTGCCCTGCTGGCAGCAGGTCCAGGCACGGCTCGACCCGGACGGTGTCCTCCGCTCCGACCTCAGCCGGCGGCTCCCGCTGCTGGCCCGACGACAGGCTCCTCGTGGTCACTGACGCCCTCGGACGTCCCGGCACCGTGCTCGTGCTCGGCGGACGCTCGGAGATCGGGCTCGCCATCGCGCACGCCCTGAACCCGCGGACCCTGGTCCTGGCGGGCCGCGGCATGCCGGTCGAGTTCGACGCAGACGACGTCGACAGCCACCAGCGCGTGATCGGCGGCGTTGTCGCCGCGCATGGGGATCTCGACGTCGTGGTGCTCGCGTTCGGCGTCCTCGGCGACCAGGAGCAGGACGAGCTCGACCCTGCCCGCGCGGTCGGCGTCATGCGCACCAACTTGATCGGCGGGGTCAGCGCGTTGACCGTGGTGGCAACCCAGCTCCGGACCCAGGGTCATGGGGCCGCCGTCGTGCTTTCGTCCGTTGCCGGGGAGCGGGTTCGTCGGTCCAACTACGTGTACGGCGCGAGCAAGGCCGGACTGGATGGCTTCGCGCTCGGGGTCGGGGAAGCGCTGCGCGGCACGGGTGCGCGGGTTCTGGTCGTGCGTCCCGGCTTCGTGGCCACGCGCATGACCGCAGGGTTGCCGAAGGCGCCGCTGTCCACGACGCCGGAGAAGGTCGCGCAGGTCGTGGTCAAGGGTCTGGCCACCGGCGCCGACGTGGTCTGGGCGCCGGCGCCGCTGCGGCTGGTGATGTCGGTGCTCCGGCACATCCCACGGCCGCTCTTCCGCAAGCTCCCGGTCTGATGCCGGTCGTCGGCTACCTGCTCGGGGTGCTCGAGCTCGGGCTTTTCGTGCTCGGGATTGGGTCGGTCGCGCGGGCGCTGCGGCTACAGCTGCTGCCGACGTGGCGCGGCCCGCACGCGGTGCTCTCCACGGTCGTGCTGATGCTCGCTGCTGCGTGTCTGGTGCTGCAGCTCCTCGGCGCCGTCGGACTGCTCCGAGGGTGGGCGCTGACGGTCACCGGGGTTGTCCTGGTGGTGGTCACCGGCCGCCGCGGGCTCCGCGGGCCGGAGATTCGCGGCTCGGTCTGGCCGCCCGAGATCCCCTGGAGGGCAGCGCTTTCCGTCGGGTTGGTCGCGTCGCTGCTGGCAGTCTGGACCGTGGAGATCCGCGGCGTCGTGTTGCATGGCGTCTTCGACGTCGACTCGTTGAGCTACCACCTGCCGTTCGCCCAGGAGTGGGCCCGGACCCATCGCGTCGGCCCGCTGATCCACGTCGACCCCGGCACGCCGGTCCAGTACTACCCCGGCAACGCCGAGTTGCTGCGCAGCGCCGGCCTGGTGACGTTCGGACGGGATGTTCTCGGGCCCTACCTCAACCTTGCCTGGCTCGGGATGCTGCTGCTCGCGGCCGTGTCCTTGGGGCTGCGGCGACGCCGGACGCTGAGCGTGCTGGCGATGGTGGTGGTCGTTGCAGGCGGGCCGCTGATCGCCAAGTTCCTGCCTGGTGGTGCGATGAGCGACGTCGCTGCGCTGGCCGCAGTGCTGGCGCTGGCAGCTCTGCTCCTCGAGTCGTTCGACAGTGGTGACCTCGGTGGGCTGGCGGTGGCCGGTGCAGCCGCAGGGCTGGCGGTCGGCACCAAGCTCACCGTGCTACCGATGCTCGGCACGTTGACGCTCGCCCTGCTCCTCGTACCCTCAGTGCGCTGGCGTGCCTGGTCGGGCTTCGTCGCGGGTCTCGCCGTCCCCGCTGCCTTCTGGTACGTCCGGGACCTCGTCCTCACCGGCTCGCCGGTCCCGTTCCTCGCGGTCCCCGGACTGCCGAGCCCGGCGTTCAGCCTGTTCGACCACAACGCCCAGTCGGTGCTGCACTACGCGACCGACGCCCGTGTGATCGGCAAGCTTTTCGTACCAATGAGCTACCAGGTGCTCGGCCCGGCGTGGTGGTTGCTCGTTCTGATCTTCCTGGCCGGCGTGGTCGCGGCGCTGCGGACGAGGCGCCCGGCGTTCGGTGTGCTGGGCACGGCGGCACTGGTCGGTGGCGTGGCCTACCTCGCGACCCCGACGACCGCCGGAGGTCCGGAGGGCGTCCCGCTGCTGTTCGCTGTCGACCTCCGCTATGCCTTGCCGAGCCTGCTGCTGGCCGGGTGCCTGCTCCCGTTGGTGCTCCACGGCCGGCCGGCGCTGGTGCTCGAGGGAGTGCTCGTGCTGGCAGCCGTTGCTACGTTGCTCGCGCCGTGGCGGTTGACCGTGGTGAACGACCAGAACCGCGTCCCCACCTTGGTGCTGGGCGTGCTCGCGGGGCTGGGGGCCGCCCACGGGCTTCGACTGAGAATGCCCGGTTGGCTGGTGATCGTCCTTGCCGTCGTGGCGCTCTACCCCCTGGCGGACCTGGCCCAGCGCCGGGTTCACAACGACACGCACGCACCGGCGGCCTATCGGTACTTCCGGTCGACGGCCGGACTGAGGGTGGCGGTCACCGGCGACCTCCACACCGGGCCCTATGCCGGTCGACGGTTCGGCAACGAGGTGCGCTACCTCGGGGTGGTCACGAGCGACGGCGGCTTCGAGAACCTCACCTCCTGCAAGGACTGGCGCCGCGCAGCGGTGGCGGCTCGAGCCGATGCGTACGTGGTCGATGGCTTCGCCCGGCAGTGGGTGAACGACCGGGCGTTCGTGCCCCTCGTACCCGAGCACGTCGCCGAGCCGCGGGTCCTGCGTCTGGCGGGGCCGCCGTCGCCTGCCACCTGCCCCTAAACCAGGTGACAGCCGCCGGGGGTGCGTCGTAACGTGCGGCGGGAAGGCAACGCGAGCGGAAGGAGGTGGGTCGCCATGACGGACTTCGTCGTGCACTCCGACGACCTCACCCCTGCTCCGAAAGGCTTCTGCCTTGCTCACCTTTCCTGCCGTCCCT
>JBKJVH010000191.1:0-6492 GCA_046590985.1 Mycobacteriales bacterium | reverse complement strand
GCCGTACACGGCGGAGGAGGTCTGGTCCCGGCTGGGGCACGACGTCCGGAGCGGCGACTCGGTGCACGACACGCTGTGGCCGACGGCGGACGCCGCCCTGCTGGTCGACGACACCGTGACCTGCGTCGTGCAGGTGGCGGGCAAGGTGCGCGACAAGCTGGAGGTGCCGCCCGGCATCTCCGAGGACGACCTGCGCGCGCTGGCGCTGGCGTCGCCGAAGCTCAACCTGGGTGGGGTGGCGCCCAAGGCCGTGATCGTACGGGCGCCGAAGCTCGTCAACGTCGTCCCCGGATAGCCTGCCCCGTATGGACATTCGGGCTGAAAGGGTCGCGGTCGTCACCGACTCGACGGCCTACCTGCCCGAGGACGTCCTTGCCAGCCATGCCATCACCGTGGTGCCGCTGCACGTCATCCTGGGCGGTTGGTCCGGCCGCGAGAAGGTCGAGGTGTCGCCGGCGGACGTTGCAGCTGCGCTGGGGGAGCGTCGGGTGCAGGTCACCACGTCGCGGCCGACGCCGGGGCAGCTGGCGCACGCCTACCGGGCCACCGGAGCGTCGGCCATCGTGTCGGTGCACCTGTCGGCGAAGCTGTCCGGCACCTTCGCCTCGGCGCAGCTCGCGGCCCAGCACGTGGCGAGGGACGGCATCGTGGTGCGCGTCGTCGACAGCCACTCCGTCGCGATGGGGCTGGGGTTCCCCGTGATCGCCGCGGCCGAGGCGGCCGCCGGCGGCGCGGACCTCGAGGCCGCTGAGCGAGTGGCGCTGCAGACGGTTCCCTCGGTGCGGTCCTTCTTCTACGTGGACACCCTCGAGCACCTTCGACGCGGCGGCCGGGTGTCGGCGGCGTCCGCGCTGTTCGGTACCGCGCTGGCCGTCAAGCCGTTGCTGGTGATGGACCAGGGGGAGATCGTCCTGCTGGAGAAGGTACGGACCTTCTCCAAGGCGTTGGCCCGGCTGCGCGAGCTGGTCGTGGCCGCGGCCGAGGGTGCGACTGTGGACCTGGCCGTCCACCACCTGGCGGCGCCGGCGCGGGCTCAGCTGCTGGCGGACGAGCTGCGGGCCGCGGTACCCGGTGTGCGGTCGCTGTACCTGTCGGAGGTCGGTGCGGTGGTCGGGGCCCACGTCGGGCCGGGCATGCTTGCGGTGGCGGTATGGCGACGCTGATCCTGGCCGTCGTGGTCGGCTACCTCGTGGGGGCGGTGTCGCCCGCCACCCTCATCGCCCGCGCCCGCGGGGTGGATCTGCACCACTTCGGCTCGGGCAACCCGGGGGCCTCGAACGCGGGTCGCGCCCTGGGTCGGCGCACCGGCGTCCTGGTGGCCTTGCTGGACGTGGCGAAGGGAGCCGCACCGGCCTTCGCGTTCGCCGCCTCGGAGCACCGGGCGGGACTGCTGGCGGGGCTGGCGGCGGTCGTCGGCCACGTCACCTCGCCGTACCTGCGCGGCCGTGGGGGCAAGGGCGTCGCGACCGCGGCCGGGGCGATCCTCGGGTCGCACGCGTTGTGGGTGCTGTTCGTGCTGCTGACCTGGGCCGTGGTGCTCGTGGTCTCGCGCAGGATCGCACTGGCGTCGGTGTGTGCAGCGCTGGCGGTGCTCGTCACGGCGGTCGTCGCCGGCCACGACATCTGGTGGGCGGCGGTGATCGCCGTCATCGTGGTGGCCCGGCACACCTCCAACCTGCGCGCGCACCTGCGAGCCCGTCCACAGGCGACGCGGCCGTCCACAGATCCGGCCGGCGGGGACCACCTGGGCTGACGCGTCCCTAGCGTCCGGGGGGTGTCCCTGCTCTCACGTCCCGGCACCCGTTCCGGGGAACCTGGCGCCGCCGCGCGACTCCTCGCGCTGCTCGGAAGCACGGATGAGCACGCAGGCCCGTGGGTGCCGGAGTCGCCGTCAGGGCGCCGGCCGCTGCCTGCCGACCCGGCGCCCCAGGATCGCGTCCCGGCGTCCGGAGATCCCGCCCCGGTCCCTGACACGGTCCGCGACCTGGTGCGTTCCGGCCGCTTCGACCCCGGGCGGCAGGGCGTGCTCGCGCTCGCTGTCGTTGGGCTCTTGGCCGCCGTGCTCGCCGGCATCCTGCTGCTGCGCGGCAGGTCGTCCGAGCAGCCGCTGACCGTGCCGCCGGTGATCGGGTCCGTCGGCTCGACCCGCGGCGCGGACCTGGTCGTCGACGTCGCCGGCAAGGTCCGCCGTCCGGGCCTGGTTCACCTGCCCGCCGGCGCACGGGTGGACGACGCGCTCCGGGCCGCCGGAGGGGTGCTGAAGGGGACGCCGACGTCCTCGCTCAACCTCGCCCGGAAGGTGGCGGACGGCGAGCAGGTGCTGGTCGGCGTGGACGGTGCCGTCGCCGGGGGACCGGTTGGTGGTCTGCTCGACCTCAACACGGCCACCACCGAACAGCTCGACGCGTTGCCCGGCATCGGGCCGGTGCTCGCGGACAAGATCGTGTCGTGGCGCACCGACCACGGCCGGTTCGCGAGCATCGACCAGCTCCGCGAGGTCGGCGGCATCGGCGAGTCGAAGTACTCCTCGTTGAAGTCCAAGGTGCGGGTCTGATGGCCGGCCTCGTGGACGAACCGGATCTGGACGCGCCGGACCTGCGGCTCGGGTTGCCGGCGGCGGCGGCGTGGATCACGGCCTGGCAGGGCCGGCTGCTCCCCCCGCGTCTCCTTGCCCTGCTGGGGTTGGCGCTGCTGCTGGTGGCGGGCTGCGTGCTGCTGAGGTCCCGGAGATCGCGCGCCGCGGTGCTGGCCGCCACGTGCGTGTGCGCCGCAGCTGCGGGGTTCGCGACAGCGGCCCGGATGCACGCGCGGACCCATGGCCCGCTGGCCGACGGGGCGCGGACGTCGTCGGCGGTCGTCGTGGAGGGGGTGCTGACCGAGGACCCGCGGCGTGTTCCGCCGAAGCCGGGGTTGCTGTCCTTCCAGCCGGTCATCGTCGCGAAGCTCCGGGTGGAGCGGCTCGAGATCGCCGGGCGTCTCGTTCGGCTCCGGGTACCCGTGTTGGTGATCTCCGCCGACAGCCACTGGATCGGACTGCTGCCCAGCCAGCACGTCCGCGCCGAGGGTCGGCTGCAGGCTGCAGGTCCGGGCGACGATGTGGCGGCGCTGCTGGCTGCGCGCGGGGCGCCCTCGGTCCTGTCCCGGGCCTCGCCGCTGCAACGCGCCGCGGGCCGGCTGCGCCGGGGCCTGCAGGATGCCTCGGCGCCACTGCCGTCGGACGAGCGCGGACTGCTTCCCGGGTTGGTCGAGGGCGACACGAGTCGGTTGGATCCTGCGCTGCAGAAGGACTTTCGGACGACTGGGCTCACCCATTTGACGGCCGTATCGGGCACCAACGTGGCGGTCGTGCTGAGCGCTGCGCTGGTCGTGTGCGGGTGGTGCCGGCTCGGGCTCCGCTGGCGGCCGTACGCGGCGTTGCTCGTCCTGGGGGCCTTCGTGGTGCTGGCGCGGCCCTCGCCGAGCGTGCTCCGCGCCGCGGTGATGGGCGTGATCGCCCTCGTCGCGCTGGCGACCGGGTCGCGCAAGCAGGCGCTGCCGGCGCTGTGCGCCGCCGTGCTGGTGCTGATCCTGCTGGCACCGGAGCTGGCGAGCCAACCCGGGTTCGCGCTGTCGACCCTGGCCACTGCCGGGCTGCTGCTGATCGCTCCGGTGTGGCGGGAGCGGCTGGCGCGGCACCTGCCGGGTTGGCTGGCCGATGCCCTGGCCGTGCCGGCTGCGGCCCAGCTGGCGTGCACCCCGGTCGTGGTCGCGATCTCCGGGCAGGTCGGCCTGTACGCGATCCCGGCGAACCTGCTGGCCGTGCCGGCGGTGGCGCCCGCGACGCTGCTCGGCGTCGTCGCGGCGCTGCTGGCTCCGGTGTCCACCACGCTCGCCCAGGGGGCGGCCTGGTGCGCCTGGCTGCCGACCCGCTGGCTGACGATCGTGGCCCACGCAGGTGCTCGGCAGCCCGGTGCCGGCCTGGAGATCGCGAAGGGCTGGGTCGGGGCTCTCGCGGTGCTGCTGGCGATCGGGTTGAGCGGTGTCGTCCTGGGCTCCCGTCGGCTGCGGCGGCTCGCGGCAGCCGGGACGGTGGGTGTGCTGGTTGCGGTGCTGGCGGTGGTCGTCGTCCGGGCGCCCTGGCCGCCACCGGGCTGGGTCCTGGCGAGCTGCGACGTCGGGCAGGGCGATGGTTTCGTCGTCCGCCTGGGACCGGGCGCGGGGCTGGTCATCGACACCGGACCGGACCCGCAGCCGATGGATGCCTGCCTGAGCCGGTTGGGCATCACGCGGATCCCGCTGCTGATCCTCACCCACCTGCACGCCGACCACGTCGAGGGCGTCCCAGGACTGCTGCGCGGCCGTCAGGTCGGCCTCGTCGAGATCGGCCCCCTCGACGAACCGGCCGTCGAGCGCACCCGTGTGCTGGGCTGGCTCGCCGAG
This sequence comes from Mycobacteriales bacterium, assembly GCA_046590985.1. Classification (GTDB taxonomy): domain Bacteria; phylum Actinomycetota; class Actinomycetes; order Mycobacteriales; family SCTD01; genus RYN-111. Next base: position 2,073 of record JBKJVH010000191.1, on the reverse strand, counting down.
CGCCACATCCCCTGGGTACGCGCGCAGCTCGGCGAGATCCGCGAGCTCGAAGGCGTCCGTTGGGAGGTGCTGGATGCCACTGCCCGGCGCGGCACCGACAGCGACCCCAACAACAGCTCCATCGTGCTGCGGCTCGTGACGCACGGTGTGACGGTGCTGTTCTCCGGCGACCTGGAGGGGGACGCGCAGCGGTCCCTGCTCGAACGCGGCGTGGACCTGCGCGCCGACATCTTGAAGGTCCCGCACCACGGCAGCAGCAAGCAGGACCTCGACTTCCTGGACGCCGTCCACGCCCAGGTCGCGCTCACGGCGGTCGGGGCCGGCAACCCCTACGGCCACCCGGCGGCGTCGACGCTCAGCAGGCTCGAGCAGGACGGCGCGCGGACCTACCGGAGCGACCGGGACGGGGACGTGGCGATCGTGGTCCGCGGCGGCCGCATCTCCTCGGTCGGTCGCGGCGGGAACGGGGTGGCACCGGTCCGCCCCGTGCGGGCGCTCCAGGTCGGGCAGTGGACGTGCGACGCGGGCGCGCGTGACCCGCCGCCGACGACGGACGTGGGATCATGGTCAGGTGCCGCCCGACCTCCTCGTCCCGCTGACCCTCGTCGTGGGTGACGAGGAGCTGTTGGTGTCCCGCGCGGTGTCGGCCGTCGTGCGTGCTGCGCGCGTGCGGAACGCCGCCACGGAGGTCGTGGACCTCGACGGCGGCGCGGTACAGCCCGGTGACCTGGTCGAGGTGCTGAGCCCGTCGCTGTTCGGCGACGAGCGGGTCGTCATCCTCCGCGCGGCGCAGGACCTGGCCAAGGAGGTCGCGGCCGAGGTGGTTGCCTACGCCGCGGACCCGGTCGCGGAGATCTGCGTGGTCGCGGTGCACGCCGGTGGCGCCAAGGGCAAGCCGCTCATCGCCACCCTGGTCGGGGCCGGCGCCCGCCGCGTCGAGGCGGCCCGGGTCACCAAGGCCAGCGACCGCCGTGACCTGGTGCGGCTGGAGCTGCGGGCCGACGGCCGGCAGGTCAGCGAGGACGCCCTCACCGCACTCCTCGACGCGGTCGGCACCGACCTGCGGGAGCTGTGCGCGGCGGCCAGCCAGCTGCTGTCCGACACCGACGGCGCGATCGACACCGAGGTCGTTGGCCGCTACCACCGCGGTCGGGCCGAGTCGAACGGCTTCGCCATCGCCGACAAGGCGGTCGACGGTGACCTCGCCGGCGCATTGGAGCTGGTGCGGTGGGGCCAGTCGACCGGGCTCGCCCCGGTCCTGGTGACCAGTGCGCTGGCCAACACCCTGCGCTCGGTCGCGCTGGTCGCCTCCGCGGGCCGGGCCCCGGTCAACGCCCTGGCCGGCCAGCTCGGCATGCCTCCGTGGAAGGTCGAGAAGACCCAGCGGCAGGCCCGCGGCTGGCGCCCCGAGGGGCTCTCGGTCGCGCTGCAGGCCGTCGCGACTGCCGACGGGGACGTGAAGGGCGGATCGACCGACGCCGGGTATGCGGTGGAGCGGGCCCTGCTGGCCGTCATACAGGCTCGGGGTGCTGGCCGGTGAGCGCGGCGAAGCGGCCGTTCTACCCGACCCTGCTGCACCTCGAGCACGTCCATCCGAACGCCTGGCAGCGGGCGGTGCTGGGGGAGGGGATGGCCGCCCTCGGCGGGCTGCTCGCGATGGCTGACCTGGCGTCGGCCTGGTCGATCGTGGTGCTGCCGGTGGCGGTGGCGGCGGTGGTCAAGGTCCACGACCTGCTTGCAGGACTGCTGCAGAACGACGACAGCGCCGCTCCCTGAGGGAACGGCGCTGTCGGGGAGGACTACTTGGCGGCGAGGGCCGCGGCCTTCTTCGCCATGGCGGACTTGCGGTTGGCGGCCTGGTTGGCGTGGATGACGCCCTTGCTGGCGGCCTTGTCGAGCTGACGGCTGGCGGTGGTCATCGCGGCGGTCGCGGCGGCGGCGTCGCCGGTCTCGGCAGCCTCGCGGAACTTGCGCACGGCGGTCTTGAGCGAGCTCTTGACCGACTTGTTGCGCAGGCGCGCCTTCTCGTTGGTCTTGATGCGCTTGATCTGGCTCTTGATGTTCGCCACTGCG
>JBKJVH010000127.1:0-2992 GCA_046590985.1 Mycobacteriales bacterium | reverse complement strand
CCCTTCTGGTGCGTGATGCGCCCGACGAACATCGCGTAGGGCACCGCGGGGTCGACCCCGATCCGCTCGAGCACGTCGACGGCCGGATCGGCGGCGTACTCGACAGTGTCGATGCCGTTGTGGACCACGTGGACCCGCGCCGGGTCCAGGAACGGGTAGACGCCCAGCACGTCGGTGCGCATGCCCTCCGACACCGCGATCACAGCGGCCGCGTCGGCGAGGGCGACCTTCTCCGCCCAGGAGGAGATCCGGTACCCGCCGCCGAGCTGGTCCTCCTTCCAGGGCCGGTGCGGTTCGAGGGAGTGGGTCGTCACGACGTGCGGGACGTCGTACAGCAGGGACCCGAGGTGGCCGGCGAGGTCGGCGTACCAGGTGTGGGAGTGCAGGACGTCGCAGCCCTCGAGCCCGGCAGCCATCCGCAGGTCGACCGAGAGCGTCTGCAGCGCCGCGTTCGCCGACGCGAGGCCCGGATCAGGCGTGTAGACCGTGGCGCCGACGCCGCCGAAGGCGTGTGGGGACACCTCGACCAGCGGCGCGAGGGCCTTGGAGAGGTACTCGACGTGGACACCGGCGCCGCCGTAGATGTCCGGGGGCCACTCCCGTGTCAGAATCCCGATGCGCATGGACTGCACGCTAGTGGGAGAGGATCAGGAAATGACAGAACCTCGCGTCCTCGGCATCGTGCTTGCTGGTGGAGAGGGCAAGCGGCTGAACCCGCTGACCGCTGACCGCGCGAAGCCGGCGGTGCCCTTCGGGGGGATCTACCGGCTGGTCGACTTCGTGCTCAGCAACCTCGTCAACGCCGGCTACCTGCGCATCGTGGTGCTGACCCAGTACAAGAGCCACTCCCTCGACCGGCACATCACGACGACCTGGCGCATGTCGAACCTGCTCGGCAACTACGTCACGCCCGTGCCGGCGCAGCAGCGGCTGGGCCCGCAGTGGTTCAAGGGCTCTGCCGACGCCATCCACCAGAGCCTCAACCTCGTGTACGACGACCAGCCGGACCACATCGTCGTCTTCGGGGCGGACCACGTGTACCGGATGGACCCGAAGCAGATGGTGGAGCAGCACATCGCCAGCGGCGCGGGCGTCACCGTCGCCGGCATCCGGGTGCCACGGTCGGAGGCGAAGGGCTTCGGGGTCATCCAGACGGCCGCGGACGGCCGGACGATCAAGGCCTTTCTCGAGAAGCCCGACAACCCGCCGGGGCTGCCCGATGACCCCGAGATGGTCTACGCCTCGATGGGCAACTACGTCTTCTCGACCGAGGCGCTGCTGGAGGCGGTGAAGATCGACGCCGGCGACGAGGGTTCCGTCCACGACATGGGCGGCAACATCATCCCGATGATGGTCCAGAAGCGCGGCGCGGAGGTCTACGACTTCGACCAGAACGTCGTGCCGGGCAGCACCGACCGCGACCGCGGTTACTGGCGCGACGTGGGGACGCTCGACTCCTACTACGACGCCCACATGGACCTGGTCTCGATCCACCCCGTCTTCAACCTGTACAACCGGCAGTGGCCGATCCTGACCAGCGCACCCTCGCTGCCGCCGGCGAAGTTCGTGTTCGACGAGCCGGGGCGGGTCGGGTCGGCCATCAACTCGCTCGTCAGTCAGGGCGTCATCGTCTCGGGCGGGACCGTACGCAGGTCGATCCTGTCCCCGGGGGTCCGGGTGAACTCCCGCGCCGAGGTCGAGAACAGCGTGCTGATGCACGGGGTTGACATCGGCGAAGGCGCGATCGTCCGGAACGCCATCCTGGACAAGAACGTGGTGATCTGGCCCGGCGCCACCGTCGGGGTCGACCGCGAGCAGGACATCGCCCGCGGGCTGCACCTCACGGACGCCGGCGTGGTCGTGCTCGGCAAGGGCGAGCAGGTGCTGGCCTAGGGCGGTCACGTACGGTCATGGGGTGCGTTCGACTCTTCCCCTGGTGGCCGTTGCCCTTCTCGTCGCAGGGTGCTCCGGCAGCAAGGCACCGACGCCCACGACCTTCGACGGCGTCCAGACCTCGAAAGGCTTGAGCCACGCCCACCTGAAGCAGGGGCAGTTCCCGCAGACGTACGCGCAGTCGCCGCCCGTCGGCGGGGCGCATGCGGCGGTCTGGCTGAAGTGCGTGGTCTACACCACCGAGCTCCCCAAGGAGAACGCCGTCCACTCCGAGGAGCACGGCGGCGTGTGGCTCACCTACCAGCCGGCGCTCCCGGCCGCCGACATCGCGAACCTCGCCGAGCTGCACCAGACCAACCCGGAGTTCGTGATGGTCTCGCCGTACGCCGGGCAGGACGCGCCGGTCATCGCCTCGACCTGGGGGCTGCAGCTCAAGGTGCAGAGCGTCGCCGACCCGAAGCTGCTGCAGTTCATCCGGACCTACGCCGGCGGCGACCAGGGCGGCGAGAAGGGGGTCGGCTGCACCACGACGGGCGCCACCCTCGATCAGGCGCTCGCCTACGACCAGACGCTGAAGTAGCTCAGCACTGGCTGGCCTGCCAGTGCGCGGCCAGCGCCGTCCGTGAGGCCACGCCGCAGCGGCTGAACGCGTCACCGAGGTGCTTCTCCACGGTCTTCGGGCTGACGCCGAGCTCGGTCGCGATCGCAGCGTTGCTGAGGCCCTTGGCGACGAGCGACGCGACGGCCTGCTGCCGGTCGGTGAGCGTGACGGCCACCGGCGCAGCGGTGGGCACCTGCAGGGCTTGTGGCAGTCCCGCTCGGGAGCTCAAGCCGAGGCGCCGAAGGATCGTCACGAGGTGGGACTGCACGGTGCGCTCGGACATCGACAGCAGCCGGGCGACCTGCCGGTTGGACAACCCGTCGGCCACGAGCAGCGCGACCTGCTTCTCGCGGGGGCTCAGGGCCTGACCGTCCCGACCCGGCGGAGGTACCCGTCGGCCGAGGCGTCGCATCTCCCGTACCGCCTGGGCCCGGATCCGGAGCGCTCCCAGGTCGGTGGCCGAGGCCGTCACGCGCTCCGGATCCGGGCCCAGGCGGT
>JBKJVH010000006.1:0-2676 GCA_046590985.1 Mycobacteriales bacterium | reverse complement strand
AGCGACTGGTGCAGCAGCGTCATGCCCTCAGTCTGGCGCGACCGAGGCCCACGGCACGGTCACCTCGCCGTCGCGCCGGCTGCCGACCTGCTCCCACTCGAGCGCCGCGCACATCGCCCTCCAGCGCTGCCGGTTCCCGAAGGCGGTGTACGGCGAGCTCCGGTCCCACGCCTCGTCCAGCTGCTTCAGCAGGGCGTGCACCCGGGTGCCGGGCACGTTGTGGTGGATCAGCGCCTTCGGCAAGCGCTCAGCCAGCTCCCCGGGCCGCTCCAGGGTCTGTACGTGCGCAGCCAGCGTCAGCGTGGCCGGCCCGGCCTTTGTCAACGTCACCCAGGCGGCCCGCCGGCCGAGCTCGTCGCAGGTGCCCTCGAGCAGCAGCCCATCCGGTTGCAGCCCCGCCAGCATGGTCGTCCACGCCTGCGCGGCGGCCTGCTCCTCGTACTGCCGCAGGACGTTGAGGGCGCGGACGACGAGCGGCGTCAGCCCGGCCAGCTCGAAGCCGCCGCGCCGGAAGCTCAGGCCGCCGGTGGTGGCCGGCAGCGCCGCGTCGACGCGGACCTGGTCGATCTCCAGGCCGACGACCTCCAGGTCGGGCCGGACCGCCCGGAGCCGGGCGTGCAGCTCGACGGCGGTGACCGGCGTCGCCCCGTACCCGAGGTCGATCACCAGCGGTGCCGGGGCGGTGCGGAGCAGGGCGGCGTGGACCTCGGCGAGGTGCCGGTCGATGCGGCGGAGCCGGTTCGGGTTGGTGGTGCCCCGCGTCGGCAGCCCCAGCGCCCGGGCGCGCCCCGCGGCGTACCGCTTCTCCCTAGCTACGCCGCACGACCTTGTGGACCGCGGCCTGCTGCTGGGGAGTCATCTGCACCAGGTCGATGTTGACGTGTGCCGGCCGGGACGCGACCCAGACGATGGCCTCGGCGATGTCGTCCGCGACCAGCGGGTCGACCCCTAGGTAGACCGCGTCCGTACGTGCCTGGTCGCCGGCGAACCGGGTCAGGCTGAACTCCGGGGTGTTCACCATCCCCGGCGCGACCTCGCTGACCCGGATCCCGTGCTCGACCTCCTCCATCCGGAGGGTCCGCGCGAGCGCCGCAACGGCGTGCTTCGCGGCGACGTAACCGCCACCGCCCTCGTAGACCCAGCGGCCCGCGGTCGAGCCGGTGAGGATCACCTGCCCCTTCGCGGACCGGAGCTGCGGCAGCACGGCCTGCACGCTCCGGACCAGGCCGAGGACGTTCACGTCGTACATCCGCGCCCAGCTGTCGACGTCCGCGACCGCGATCGGGTCGAGGTCGAAGGCCCCGCCGGCGTTCGCGACCAGCAGGTCACACACCGGGACGGCCTCGGCGAGGTCCTCGATCGACCGTGGGTCGGTGACGTCGAGTGCCTGCGGGCGGATCGCGGGGTGCTGGCGGGCCAGCTCCCCGAGCCGGTCGAGCCGGCGGGCGGCCGCGACGACCTGCCAGCCCTGGTGGGCGAGCAGCAGGGCAGTGGCCGCGCCGATCCCGCTGCTGGCCCCGGTCACGAGCGCGGTGCGTGTCATGGCGTCGAGGCTAGCCCCGGAATGGCACCGCCTGGTTCGTTGCTGTAGCACCCGGAGTGCCGGTGCGGCGGGCATCGGGCAGGATGGGAGCGTGGCGATGACCGGACGGGTGCGCAGCGTGCGCCCGCGTCGGGCTGCGGTGCTGTCGGTCCACACCTCGCCGCTGGAGCAGCCGGGCACCGGTGACGCCGGCGGCATGAACGTCTACGTCGTGGAGACCTCCAAGCGGCTGGCCGAGCTGGGCGTCGAGGTGGAGATCTTCACCCGCGCCACCTCCTCCGACCTGCCACCCACGGTCGCGCTGGCCCCCGGCGTGACGGTGCGTCACCTGACGGCCGGTCCGTTCGAGGGGCTCTGCAAGGAAGACCTCCCGTCACAGCTGTGCGCGCTGACCAGCGGGCTGCTGCGCGTCGAGGCCCAGCACGAGCCGGGGTATTTCGACGTCGTGCACTCCCACTACTGGCTGTCCGGTCAGGTCGGCTGGCTCGCCACCGAGCGCTGGGGCGTGCCGCTGGTCCACACGGCGCACACCCTCGCCAAGGTCAAGAACCTGGCGCTCGCCGAGGGGGACGCCCCCGAGCCGCTGCGCCGCGTCGTCGGCGAGGAGCAGGTCATCGCCGCCGCCGACCGGTTGGTGGCCAACACCGCGCAGGAGGCTCGCGACCTGGTGCGCCTCTATGACGCGGAGGCCTCCCGCGTCGTCACCGTGGCGCCCGGCGTCGACCTGGAGCACTTCCGCCCCGGGGAGGCCTCCGGTGCCCGCACCCGCCTCGGGGTGCCGCCCGATGCGGTCCTGCTGCTGTTCGTCGGGCGCCTGCAGCCCCTGAAGGCGCCCGACGTGCTGCTCCTGGCCGCTCAGCGGCTCCTTTCGCTCGACCCCTCGCTCCGTGACCGCCTGGTCGTCGCGGTCGTCGGAGGCCCCAGTGGCTCAGGCTTCGATGAGCCCACCTACCTGCACACCCTCGCTGGTCAGCTGGACGTGACCGTCCGCTTCGAGCCCCCCGCCGGCCCCGACCGGCTCCGCGACTGGTACGTCGCTGCCGACCTCGTCGCGGTCCCCTCCCACAACGAGTCGTTCGGGCTCGTCGCCCTCGAGGCGCAGGCTTGCGGTACCCCCGTCATCGCCACCCGGG
>JBKJVH010000020.1:0-16124 GCA_046590985.1 Mycobacteriales bacterium | reverse complement strand
GCGCGCGAACCAGCGTCGGCGCGGTCACGACCACGGTCACGTTGGCTGCGGGGATCGTGACCACCGCGACCGCTCCGTCCGGGGTCTCGTCCGCGCCGGCGAGAGCCGCGGTCCCGGAGATGGTGGTGGGACTCTGCGCGACCGGCAGGCCGGCATAGGTCGCCCCTCGGAAGGTCACGACCGTCAAGCCCTTGGGTCCGCCGAAGGCGCACAGCGGGACCCCTGGGCTAGGTATCGACACGGTGTTCTGGATAGCTGTTCCGCATCGGAGCGCGTTGATCGGCCAGGTGCGGGGCACGAGCACCTGGACCCCGCGATAGCTGACGGCCTGCAGCCCCGCCGGCACTCCGACCGCCGGTCGAGCTCGGCGCTCCGGGCTCGGCGGGAGGAGCGCCAGTCCACCGGACACCACCGACACTGCTGCTACGGCGCTGACGAGCGCCACCCTCCGCCGACGGTGGCCCCGCTCGCGGGCCTGGACAGCGTGCAGCAACAGCACTCCGTCGACCGGTTGGCCGACGGCCTGCTCGACGGCTTCGCGAAGGGAGTTCACGAGGGCGCTCCTTCCGGGAGGTCCGGGCGGGTCCGCAGCACCGCGAAGGCTCGGGCGGCGCTGCTGCGCACGGTGCTCTCGGCGCAGTTCAAGAGGGCGGCGATCTCTGCGTCCGACAGGCCCTCCCAGTAGCGCAGCACCAGGACGGCACGCTGCCGTACAGGCAGAGTGGCGATCTCGCGCCACATCGCGTCGTGGGTGGCGAAGGCGGTGTCCTCCACCGCCCGCTCCGGCACCGGACCTGGGATCTCGTGGTGGGACCGCCGACGCCGCCAGCTGACGAGCTCCCGGACGAGGGCGCTCCGGACGTACGGCTCGGGTCTGCCGTGGATCTTGTCCCAACGACGGTGGGTCTTGACGAGCACCTCCTGGACGAGGTCCTCGGCAAGCTGGCGGTCCCCGCAGAGGGCGTGCGTGAAACGGACCAAGGACGGCCCGCGGGCCACCACGAAGTCCTCGAACGTCACGTCCACACCCCAGTAGACGCATCGGGGCGGCCGATCCGCTGCAGTGGGCAGGATCTCCGGCTCGCGCGTCGAACCAAGAGGGCAACACCCACGCAACGCCCTGGAGCTCTCGTGCCTTCGCCCCTCACCCTGCTGCGCGCCACGGTCGTCGGTGGCGTCACCGGCGCTGTCGCGCTGTCTGCTGCCTGGGCCGGTGTGGGGATCGCACCAGCCCCGCTGCCGACCCCGCCCACGGTGGTCAGCGTGCCTGGCGCGACGGCCGCCGCGCCTGCCTCGCTGGGTGGCGTCGCCTTGAAGGCCAACCCGGCGAAGCTCGCCCCCGGCCAGCTGCTCGTCGGTGCGGCCCGCACGTCGATCGCCCCACGCCCGAAGGACATGGCGCAGCGCTTCCCCGGCGCGCGCTGGGAGACCTCGCCCGCGGAGTGCAAGACGCTGGATCAGAACGAGGTCAACCGGCTCACTGGTGGTCACGCCACCGAACCGCTGGACGGCTTCGCCAGCAACGGCACGCCGTGGCCGGAGAACCCAGACTGCATCTACATGGGCGGCTTCGGCATCGGCCCGATGAACCCGGTCAAGTCCTTCGACAAAGTCGACGGCCTGTGGGTCCGCTCGATGGCGATCAGCGATGGCTCGCAGACCCTCATCATGACGGTCATCGACGCCGAGGGCTGGCTCTGGGACTACAAGAGCAAGTGCACCGACTGCGGCAGCAAGCAGATCTCCGCGGCGCTCGCGGCCGACCCGGCGCTCAAGGCCCGCGGTGTCACCCCGGCCTCGTTCGTGCTGCACGCCTCGCATTCCCACTCCGGCCCGGACTTCATCGGCGGCTGGGGCTTCGTCCCCGACTGGTACATGGCCCAGGTCACCGACACGATCAAGGCGACCGCCAAGCAGGCCGTCCTCGCCCTGCAGAAGGCGACGCTCGAGACCGGCGAGGTCGAGGCGCGCGCGTTCAACGGCGAACGGCGCGACACCTACCGCGCCGCGGAGGAGCAGCAGCTGGCCTGGATGCGGGCGGTGAGCGCCAGCAGCCACAAGACGATCGCCACCCTCGGCGCCTACGCGGCGCACCCGACGACCCGTGGCACCAACAACGGCGTCGCCAGCTCGGACTGGGTCGGGCCGTTCGAGCACCGGCTCGAGAAGCGCTTCGGTGGCATCGGCCTGCACTTCATGACCGGCCTCGGGAACATGTCCGCCTCCGGTGGTACCGGCATCGGCGTGCAGCTCGCGGATCTCGTGCCGGCCAAGGGTCGGCGGGTGCTCGACACCGACCTGCGCCTGGCGCGTACGACCTTCCGTGAACCGATCACGAACGCGCCCTTGGACGCCCTCGGGACTCCTGGCTTCTTCGACCGGAAGTTCGACGTGCTGCCTGCCGCCGTGTCGGTCGGTGAGAACCCGAACGCGCCCTGCGTCTCGGCCGCGCCGCAGTCGGTCGAGCTCCCTGTGACGGTCGCCAAGCTCGGCAAGGACATCGTGCTGACAACCGGTCCGGGGGAGGAGTTCTCCAACCTGACCAACACCATCAAGGAGAAGAACGCCGGCAAGATCGTGTTCCCGATCGCGCAGGCCAACGACTCCCTCGGGTACATGCCGCAGTCCTTCGAGCTCAACCCGGTCGGCCAGCAGGGGCTCGGCTTCGCCTTCGGTGGCTATGTCTTCGTCAACTACGAGGACAGCTACGCCATCGACAAGTGCGTCGGTGACAACGCCCTGGAGACGACGCTGGCCGCGCTGGCTGCGCTGAAGTAGCTCGTCGCGAGAACTCTTCGCGACGGGCAAGCAGCTTCGACGGGCATGAAGTCTGCGCTGTTACCGCTTGGCGTAGTCCGCGACGCCCTGCCAGTCGATGACGACACACGGCTCGTCGCCGACGATCCAGGCGTCGTGACCAGGCGGGCAGATCATGAAGTCGCTCGGCCCGAACTCGGCCTCCTCGCCGTCGTCCATGACGACCTTCATGCGGCCGGACATGACGTAGCCCATGTGGGGTGCCTGGCAGCTGTCCGTGCCGGCGATGGGCTTGACGTGCTTGGACCACTGCCAGCCCGGTTCGAAGGTCGCCCGACCCACCGGTCCGCTGTCGAGGTTGACCAGCTCAAGCTTGCCTTTGCCCTCCTCGAAAGGTCGGGTCTCCTCGGGCGAATCAAGGCTCTTGCGGACGAGGCCGGCCATGGCTTTCCTCCTGGCTTGATGATGCGCGACGAGCCCGGTATAGCCCTGTGACCGTCGGGTGTCAAGCGGCCCAGAACCCCTCCCACGTGAGGGTTCGGCGACCGTTGCAGAAGAGTGCGTTCCGCGGTGCCAACGCGCCGACAGCAAACCGCCGGTGGACCCAGTCTTCGGTGCATGATGCGGGCATCACGGGCAGCGGCGCCCGGGGGACGAGGAGCTGACCATGGCGGTGTCCGATCACGTCGACCTGAGCACGTTCGTCGCGGGGGTGGAGCGACGCAACCCGGGGCAGCCGGAGTTCGTGCAGGCCGTGACCGAGGTCGCGGAGGACATCTTCGACTTCATCCGCGACAAGGAGCAGTACCACGAGTACCAGATCCTGCGGCGCATCGCGGAGCCCGACCGGGTCGTGAGCTTCCGGGTGGTGTGGGAGGACGACAACCACAACATCCGGGTCCAGCGCGGTTGGCGGGTGCAGAACAACAACGCGATCGGGCCGTACAAGGGGGGTCTGCGGTTTCACCCCAGCGTCACGGAGAGCGTGCTGAAGTTCCTCGCCTTCGAGCAGACCTTCAAGAACAGCCCCCGGGGATTGCCGATGGGTGGAGGTAAAGGTGGCTCCAACTTCAACCCGCGTGGCAAGTCCGACCACGAGGTGATGCGGTTCTGCCAGTCCTTCATGACCGAGCTCTACCGGCACGTTGGAGCCGACATCGACGTGCCGGCAGGGGATATCGGCGTCGGGGCCCGCGAGATCGGCTACCTGTTCGGGCAGTACAAGCGGATCACCGGGCAGTTCACCGGCGTGCTCACGGGCAAGGGTCTGGAGTTCGGCGGCAGCCTGATCCGCACCGAGGCGACCGGCTACGGGACGGTCTACTTCCTTCAGAACATGCTGGTACGCCTCGGCGACTCGGTCGAGGGCAAGACGGCCGTCATCAGCGGGTCGGGCAACGTCTCGATCCATGCGGCACAGAAGGTCGTCCAGCTCGGCGGCAAGGTGCTCACGCTGAGCGACTCGGACGGCTTCATCCACGACCCGGACGGCATCGACCAGGACAGGATCGACTGGGTGAAGGACCTCAAGACCCGCCGGCGCGGCCGCATCTCGGAGTACGCCGAGGAGTTCACCGGCGCGACCTACCACGAGGGCAAGCGCCCCTGGGCCGTGCCCTGCGACCTCGCGCTGCCGTGCGCCACCCAGAACGAGCTCAACGGGGAAGATGCCAAGACCCTCGTCGCCAACGGGTGCCTCGGCGTCGCCGAGGGCGCCAACATGCCGACCGACCTCGACGGCGTGCACGTCTTCAAGGACGCCGGCATCCTCTACGCACCCGGCAAGGCGTCGAACGCAGGTGGGGTCGCGGTGAGTGGTCTGGAGATGAGCCAGAACTCCGCGCGGATGTCGTGGAAGGAGGCCGAGCTGCAGAAGCTCCTCATCGACATCATGCAGGGCATCCACGACCGCTGCGTCGAGCAGGGTGGCCAGCTCGGGACCGACCGGATCGACTACGTCCGCGGGGCGAACATCGCCGGCTTCAAGAAGGTCGCCGACGCGATGCTGGCCTACGGAGTCGTCTGAGTCAGCGCGGGGTTGAAGACCCGCTTCGTCGAGGCGGGGTTGGTCTCCAGAAGGAAGGCCGGCCGTCGTGGGCGGGGCACGAAGTTCCCGGTGCAGTTGGGGCAGGCCTCGCCCATCAGGTCGACGCATGCGGCACAGAAGGTGCACTCGAACGTGCAGATCCTGGCGTCGGGGGAGTCGTAGGGCAGGTCGACGTCGCAGCGCTCACAGGACGGTCTCAGCTCGAGCATGGGACGCAGGCTAGTCGCCGTCGGCGGCGCGCTGGAGCGCTGCGACGTCGATCCTGCGCATCCCGAACATCGCCTGCATCGCCCGCTGGGCTCGCGTCGGGTCTGGGTCGTTGAACAGCTCCGCCATGCCACCCGGGACGACCTGCCAGGACAACCCGTACCCGTCCTTCAGCCAACCGCACTGGCTCTCCACGCCGCCCTCGACCAGGGCATCCCAGAAGTGGTCGACCTCGGCCTGGTTCTCACAGGTGATCTGGAAGGACACCGCCTCGTCGAAGTGGAACTGGTCGCCGCCGTTGATCCCGACGAACCGCTGGCCGTCGAGCTCGAACTCGACCGTCATCACGCTGTCGGCCTCGCGGGGACCGGACTCGGTGTACCGGGCGACGTTCACGATCCGGGAGTTCTTGAAGACCGAGACGTAGAAGGCGGCGGCCTCCTCGGCCTCGGTGTCGAACCACAGGTTCGGGATGATCGGCTGCAACACCCAGTCGAGGCTTTCGCGGGACCGTCAGTGACGGACCCTTTGCCCTCTGAAGCAAGTGTGGCCAGCGGCACCTGCACACAGTCGATCACCGACATATCCCGGTCGTGGGCCTGCCCGAAGGCGAGTTCGGTGCTGGATGGGCAGCCGCCACGCCCAGCGTTTCGCTGCAAACCCAGCAGCCGACGCCGAGGCCCCCTTCACCAGTGCTGGACCCACAGCCGACTCGCCAGCGTGTCGGCTGCGCATCCAGCACCGGACTGCCCAGCCCGTCAGGGACCGCGCAGAACGCCGATGACCCGCTGCCACAGCGCGGCTACGTCGGGGACTCGACCCTCCCGGAAAAGATCCCGCTGCCGAGCTCATCGGAACGAGGTGATGACGGCGATGCCGGGGCGCGCTCCCACTGAGGCCAGCGCCTCCCCGGCCTCGTCCAGGGACAGCTTCCGGGTGACGAGACGATCGGGCCTCAGGGCACCGGAGGCGATGCGCTCAAGCATGTCGGGATAGGCGTGTGCGGCCATCCCGTGACTGCCGAGCAGCTCCAGCTCCTGGGCGAGTACGCGTGCCATCGGTACCGCGAACGGCTCGCCCGGCAGCAGCCCGACCTGCACGTGCCGGCCCCTCGGTCGCAGGCAGGCAATCGAGTCCAGGCAGGTCCGGGCGCTTCCCAAGGCGTCGAGCGACAGGTGGGCGCCACCGTCGGTCAGCGCCAGCACCTCGTCCACCGCAGGTGGCTGAACCGCGTGCGTGGCCCCGAGCACCAGCGCGAGCTCGAGCGCGCCGGGAGACACGTCCACGGCGATGACCCTGGCCCCGACGGACACCGCCACCTCAACGGCGGACAGCCCGACGCCTCCGCAGCCGTGCACCACCACCCACTCGCCTGCCACGGCCCGGCCTTGCGACAGCACCGCCCGATACGACGTCGCGAAACGGCAGCCGAGGCTCGCGGCCGCGACGAAGGACAGCTCCGACGGCAGCGCAACCAGGTTGACGTCGGCGGCATCAAGAGCGACGTACTCCGCGAACGACCCCCAGTGCGTGAAGCCCGGCTGGCGTTGGGAGGCGCAGACCTGCTGGTCACCGGCCAGGCAGGGTGCGCAGGCGCCGCAGGCGTTCACGAACGGCACCGTGACCCGGTCCCCGACCTGCCAGCGCGTCACCAGCGGACCGACCGAGGAGATCGTGCCGGCGAGCTCATGCCCGGGGACGTGCGGCAGCCTGATGTCAGGGTCGTGACCCTGCCAGCCGTGCCAGTCGCTGCGACAGATCCCGGTCGCTCCGACCTGCACGACGACGCCGGCCGCCGGGGCGATCGGTTCAGCTACGTCCAGAACGGTCAGCGGGCCGCCGTACGCGTCGAAGACGAGCGCTCGCATGTCAGGTCTTCCCGTGGGTGAGCCGGCTGGCCCAGTCGACCCGCGCCAGCAACGCGATCCCCAGCAGCATCGCCACCTGCAGGGAGATGCTCGGCCAGGACGTCAAGCTGTCCTGGAACTGGGTGCCGAGGTTCTTCTCCGCTACCCCCGCAGCGCTGAGGTACAGCGAGTAGCTCACCAGGCGACCAGCGAAGAAGGCTCCGGTGAGTGGCAGCAGCGGCAGCTTCATGACGCCGGCCGCTTCGAACAACTGGGCCGAGGGCAGTGGTGACAGGGCGAACAGCCCAAGACCGGCAAGGCTCCGGCCACGGTGGCCTGACATGTAGTCGCCGGCGGCCTCGAGGTTGGCCACCCGCCGCTCGGGCAGCCAGCCCCGGAGCCGACGCGTTGCCAGCGCCAGGCAGAGCCGCCCACCACCCGCGGCGAGCGCGCCGAGGACGACCAGCGCCGGGATCGCGAGGTGCTCGTGCAGCCGGAACAGCACCAGCACCGCCCACGTCGGCGGCCCGAACGCGGGGAGCAGGTTGACGCCGAACACCACGGCGACAGCCAGCAGGTAGGCGGAGAGCACCCGCCACCGTAACCGAGGTCCTAGAGTCCAGACGTGCCGAGCCCCCACGTTCATCTCACCGGTCCGGTCCCTGGTTGGGACGCCTTGCGCACCGAGCTGGGGGTGCCCGCGGAGTTCCCGGCCGCCGTTGTCGAGGAGGCCGACGCGGCGCACCCGCCGCTGCCGGCTCGGGACCTGCGGGACGTCCCGTTCCTGACGATCGACCCGCCCGGCAGCACCGATCTGGACCAGGCGATGGCGCTGAGCAAGACCGCCACCGGGTACCTGGTTCAGTACGCCATCGCTGATGTCGCGGCGTTCGTCGCACCCGGTGGCCCGATCGACCGTGAGGCGCACCGGCGCGGCGAGACCCTGTACGCCCCGGACTGCCGCACGCCGCTGCACCCACCGGTGCTGTGCGAGGACCGTGGCAGCCTGCTGCAGGACCAGGACCGGCCGGCGCTGGTGTGGTCTTTAGAGCTCGACGCCCAGGGTGTCCTCCAGCACACCGAGGTACGGCGCGCGGCTGTCCGCAGCCGACGCAAGCTCGACTACCCGTCCGTGCAGGCGATGATCGACGACGGCTCGGCGAGCCCGGACCTGCTGCTGCTCAAGGAGATCGGCCTGCTGCGCCAAGCCGACGCGCGTCGTCGTGGGGCGGTCGACCTGCCGACGCCGGAGCAGGAGGTCGACGCCGACGGGAACCTGACCTACCGGGCGCCGCTGCCGTGCGAGCAGTGGAACGCCCAGATCAGCCTGCTCACCGGGATGGCCGCGGCCGGCGTGATGGTGGCCGGCAAGGTGGGCCTGCTGCGTACCCTCCCGGTCCCCGAAGCCCACGCCGTCGAGAGCCTCCGGCGCAGCGCCCTGGCCCTCGGACTCGCGTGGCCCGAAGGCGCCTCGTACGGGGAGGTGTTGAGCGGGCTGGAACCTTCCGTACCGGCCGCCGCCGCGGTTCTGACGCTGGCGACCACGCTGCTCAGGGGTGCTGCCTACACCGCCTTCGACGGGGAACTGCCAGAGCTCACCGTGCACAGCGCGGTGGCAGCCAACTACGCGCACTGCACGGCGCCGCTGCGGCGGCTCGCCGACCGGTACGTCGGCGAGGTCTGCGTTGCGCTCTGCGCCGGCACCGAGATCCCCTTGTGGGCCAGGGAGATGCTGCCCACGTTGCCCGCGGAGATGGCCATCGCCGACCATCGCGCGCATGCCCTCGACCGCGCCATCGTGGACCTCGCGGAGGCGACCGTGCTGCAGCACCACGTCGGCGAGACCTTCAGCGGGGTCGTGGTGGAAGCCAATGGCAAGGGCGGCACCGTCCAGCTCACCGACCCGGCAGTCCGCGGCAAGGTGGACGGTGCCGACCTGCCGCTCGGCACGGAGGTCAGCGTGGTGCTGACCGAGGCTGACCCGGTGAAGAGGTCAGTGCGCTTCCGGCTCGCTTGAGTACTGCCGGAACGCCGGCAGCGCGGCCGCCAGCGCCAGGGTCCCGACGACGCACATGACGCCGCCGAACCCGACCGAGAACCGGGCGCCACCGAGGGACGCGACCGCGCCGGCTTCGACGTTGCCCAGGGTCGGGCCACTGGAGTAGGAGACCAGCTCGATGCCGGCCAGCCGGCCGCGCAGGTGGTCCGGGATGGTGGTGTTCCAGATGGTGGAGCGGAAGACCCCGCTGATCATGTCGGCGGCGCCGGCGAGGGTGAGGAACAGCAGCGCGAGCCACAGCCAGCCGGCCAGCCCGAACCCGAGGATCGCGACGCCCCACAGCCCTGCCGCCCACAGCACCGCCAGCCCATGGCGGTGGACGCGGGAGGTCCAACCGGACGTGGCGGAGGCGACCAGCGCGCCCACGGCGGGTGCGCTGTAGAGCAGCCCGAGTACCGACGCGCCGCCGTACCCGACGGCCAGCGCAGGGAACAGCGCGTTGGGCATCCCGAAGAACATCGCGTTGATGTCGACGAGGTAGGTGCCCATCAGCTCGGGGCGGGAGCGGGCGTAGCTCAGCCCCTCGACGACACCCTTCACCGAAGGTCGCTCCGCTTCGGGAGGTGGCGGTACGGCCCGCATGAGCTGCAGCGCCACCAGCGACAGCGCGAACGTGCCGACGTCGACGGCATACGTCGAGGCGAGCCCGAAGGCGGAGACCAGCAAGCCGCCGACGGCCGGCCCGGCGATCATCCCGGCGGTCATCCGGAAGCTGTTGAGAGCGGCAGCCGGCACCAACTGGTCGGCGGGGACCAGTCGGGGGAGCAGCGCGTCCAGTGAGGGTCGCTGCAACGAGTCGAAGGCGGTCATCAGCCCGATGAGCACGAACAGCACCGCGACGCTGCCGACCCGGACGTTGACGAGGAGCCCGACCGAAGCGAGCAGCAGCGCGCCCTCGGTGATCCGGACCATCAGGCGCCGGTCCACGGCGTCGGCCAGCGCGCCGCCGAGGAACGCCGTCAGGATCATGGCGACGAACTCGACCAGACCGAGCAGGCCGACGAGGGCGGAGGAGTGCGTCAGCTCGTACACCTGGAAGGGGACCGCGACGTAGGTGATCATGCTGCCGAAGAACGTCACACCCTGTCCGATCCAGAGCAGCCG
Source organism: Mycobacteriales bacterium (assembly GCA_046590985.1). Classification (GTDB taxonomy): domain Bacteria; phylum Actinomycetota; class Actinomycetes; order Mycobacteriales; family SCTD01; genus RYN-111. The sequence continues at coordinate 6,103 of JBKJVH010000020.1, read as the reverse complement.
GAAGTCGCGGTGCTCCCGCAGCGGTGTCGTGTCGACCAGCAGGTCAGGCCTCATCGCAGCCGACGGTGGCAGACCGTCGACGGCAGGTCCAACGAGTTAGGGACCGACCGCCGGGCCGGTGGGGAGCACGGCGGGCTGGCTGCTCGAGGAGCTCCGCGGCGACGGGCTGGTCGACGGCTTGGGGGTCGCCTTGGCCGACGGCGTGGGGGTGGGCTTGGTCGAGGGCGACACCGAGGGCGATGCCGAGGCGGCCGGCTTGGTGCTGGGCGCGACGGTCGGGATCCGGGGGACAACGACCGGCACGCCGGGCGCGGTCGCTCGGGGGAGGGCGTTGAAGATCAGGTTGGACAGCGTGTGAGAGGCGGCCAGCACGTCCCGCAGCGACTGGCTGTCCCCGCTCTGGGCGATGATCTCACGCTCATCGAGCAGGAGCTGCAGCCCGCGCTGGGCTGCCACCGGATCGGTCTTGGCCTGGGCGACGAGTGCGAGCAGCTGACTGTGCAGGTTGGCGGCGGCGTTCCGCACACCGTTGGTCTGGCCGGAGGCGGCCAGGTCGGTGATCTCCTGCAGCCGCTCGCTCGCGGACACCTGGGTGGCCGTGAGGGCTCCCGACGGCTGCCCTGTCTGCGGCGCGACCATCACGAGGAAGGTGACGACTGCGGCGGCCGCGACGAACGGGGCGGCCGGCACCCGGCGCCAGAACGACCGGCCGGCGACCTCGACGGCGGGCAGGTCGGCGGCGGACAGCTCGGCAAGGTGGTCCAGCGCGCGGGACTCGAAGCGCCGCAGGCTGGCACGGTCGCTGTCGACGATGTCGCCGGCCAGACCCGGGGAGCCGGCCTCGACCGCAGCGGCGGCCAGGGACAGGTCTGTCTCGAGGGTGAGGCGCAGGCTGTCGACCTCACGGAGCAGCGCATCCAGCGCCCCGACGCGCGGCAGGCCGGGGAGCACGCTTTCAGCGGTCTCGCGGGCGGCGGCCGGGAACGGGGCACCCGGGCGCAGCGGTCGCACCGTGCCCTCGTCCTCGCTCATCGCCTGCTGCCTCTCGTTCGGGTGTGATGTCCAGTTTCGCTACCGCGGACCGATCTCCTGCCGGCGGACCCTGTGGGCTTGCTGGCAGTGTTCCGGTCGCGTGTTGTGTGAGTGTTTCGACGCGGCCTGGCAGACTCCTTCCTCATGATCGATCGGGAAACCGCGCTTGTCGGTGTTCACCCGGATGACACCGGCCTGCTGGTCGATCTGCCCACCTCCGTCCGGCGCGTGGTGTCCCTGGTGCCCTCGCTGACCGAGTCGGTCGCGGTCACCGCTCCGGGCCTGCTCGTGGGGGCGACCGACTGGTGCAGCCACCCGGTCGACCTCGAGGTCACCAGGGTCCGTGGCACCAAGAACCCCGATCTCGAGGCTGTGCTGGCGCTCGCGCCGGACCTGGTGCTGGCCAACGCCGAGGAGAACCGCCAGCAGGACCTCGACGCGCTGCGCGCTGCGGGGCTGGCGGTCTGGGTGACCTTCCCGATCACGGTCCCGGCCGCCCTGGTCAGCCTCGCCCGGATGCTCGCGGCCTGTGGGCTGGCTCGGCCGGGCTGGCTGCTGGAGGCGGAGCAGGTCTGGGCCGAGCCGTGGACGGGGGCACGGACCCGAGCCGTGATACCGATCTGGCGGCGGCCGTGGATGGCCGTCGGCTCCGGCACCTTCACCGGTGACCTGCTGGCTCGGCTCGGGGTCGACAACGTGCTGGCGGACAGCCCGGAGCGGTACCCGAAGGTTGACCTGGCGGCGCTTCCGCCGCACGAGCTCGTGGTGCTGCCCGACGAGCCCTACCTCTTCACCTCGACCGACGGGCCGGAGGCGTTCTCCGCGCGGAGTGCCTGCGTCAGCGGCCGGCACCTCACCTGGTACGGCCCGTCACTGGCAGAGGCCCACGGACTGCTGCTAGCCCAGCTCAGCGCCGCTGGGACCTGATCCTCAGGCCCTCTGCGCAGTCGCTGACCAGCTGACCCATCCGGCGCTCCCGGGTCTGTTCCTGCTTCGCGCTCGTCACCCAGTGGCGCGCGACCTTCTTGTAGGACGGGGGCTGGGCCTGCCAGAACGCCCACGCCTTCGCGTTCGCCAGCAAGGCCGTCTCGTCCAGCATGATGTCGCCCTGCTCGTGGGCATAGGTGCCGGTCCGGTCGTCCCTGCGGAGCGCGAAGGCCGCCCGGCCGGCGTCGGTCATCTTGCCGGCGGCCTCCAGGGCCTGGATCTTCGCGACGTTGACCGAGCTCCAGATGCTCGCGGGTTTGCGCCTGGTGAACCGGATCGTGTAGCTGTCGTCGTCGACCCGGCGCCGGATCGCGTCGATCCAGCCGAAGGAGAGCGCCTCGTCGACCGACTCCGACCAGGTCATGGAGGGGGTGCCGGACCCGGTCTTCCAGAAGCCCACGACCAGCTCGGTGGCGGTGTCGTGGTGCTGCTGAAGCCACTCACGCCAGAGCGCCGGCGTCGCGAAGAACTGCATGTCTCTCAGACCTTCTTCCGCTGTACCGCGGCGTGCGCCTCCGTCAGCAGCTCGGCCAGTTCGTCGCCTCCCAGTCTGCGATCCAGCCGCACTCCGATCCAGCCGCGACCACCCACGTACGGTGGCCGGAAGAAGGTCTCGGGGTCGCTCGCGACGGTGGCCTCCTGAGCCCCTGGTGGGGCGGCGATCCAGAGCCCGAGGATGCCGTCGCCGTGGTGGTCGTCATGACACATCACGAAGCACGGCCCGGCCTTCGAAGGCGTGCCCCTGCTGAAGAAGCTCGGGGCCGCGTGGCTGAGCTTCTCGGTGACGCCGTCGATTGCCAGGCAGTGCCGGCGGACGGCCTCGAAGGGGTCAGAGGTAGCCATGCTCCGGCCCGGGGTAGCTGCCGTCGCGGACCTCGTCGGCGTAGGCCCGCGCCGCGTCTCCGAGGACGGTGCGCAGGTCGGCGTACTTCTTGAGGAACTTGGGGCCCTTGCCCGGGGTGAGGCCGGCCATGTCAGTCCAGACCAGCACCTGCGCGTCGGTGCCTGCGCCGGCGCCGATGCCGATGGTCGGGATGGTCAGCTCCTTGCTGACCCGCTCGGCGAGGTCGGCAGGGACGACCTCGAGTACGAGCGCGAAGGCCCCGGCGTCCTGCAGCTTCAGAGCCTCGGCGAGGAGCAGGTCGCCGGCCTCGCCGCGGCCCTGGACGCGGTAGCCGCCGAGGGTGTTGACGCTCTGCGGGGTCAGTCCCAGATGGCCCATGACCGGGACACCGGACCGGGTGAGCAGCTCCACCTGCGGGACCATGTGCGAGCCACCCTCGAGCTTGACGGCCTGAGCACCGATCTGCAGGAACCCTACGGCGTTCCGGAGCGCCTGCGCCGGCGACTCCTGGTAGCTGCCGAAGGGCATGTCCGCGACGACCAGCGGTCGGCTCGTGTTGCGGGCCACCCCGCGGACCAGCGGCAGCATGTCCTCCATCGTGACCGGCACGGTGTTCTCGTAGCCCAGCACGTTGTTGCCCGCGCTGTCGCCCACCAGCAGCACCGGGATGCCGACCTCGTCGAACAGCTGTGCGGTGAGCATGTCGTAGCTCGTCAGCATCGCCCACTTCTCGCCGCGGTCCTTGGCGTCCTGGAGATCGCGGGTCGTCACGCGACGCGAGGTGATGCCGCCGTACAGGCTGGTGAGGTTGTCGCTCATGGGGACCTCCGTGGGGGCGTCTCCAGGCAGGTGTCCCGGGACTCCTTCAAGGGTGCCACCCGTGTTGCACCTGTGACAGGGGGCTCGCTGTGGTGCGCGTCACTGTGGTCTCCTGTGCGCGTGGAGGTCCGGGTGCTGCGTGCAGCTGAGGCCCTGCGCCGCGTTGCCGAGCTGGTCGAGGTGCTGGGCGACGCCGTGGCGACCGGTGCGTCCGTGAACTTCCTCGCTGGAGTGAGCGAGGACGACCTCCGGGCGTTCTGGGAGCGGGCGATCACCGACCCGCAGCAGGTGCTGCTCGCCGCCCTGGTCGAGGACCGGGTCGTCGGGACGGTGCTGCTGGTGCTTGCTCCCCAGCAGAACTCGCCGCACCGAGCCGAGGTGGCCAAGATGCTGGTGCACTCGGCCTGGCGACGGCATGGCATCGGGGCGCGCCTGCTCGCTGCCGTGGAGGCTGAGGCGCTTGCCCGCGGGCGGACCCTGCTGCTGCTCGACACCGAGCAAGGCTCGGCCGGGGAGGCGTTCTACGTCGCCGCCTCCTGGGTCCGGTACGGGGAGGTGCCCGGCCATGCGCTGCTGGTCGACGGCACGCCCGCCGTCACCTCCTTCTTCTACAAGGACCTCGCGGGGTGGCAGGATCCCGGGCATGCCCTCTGACATCTGGCCCCTGGTCCACGCCGAGCGCAAGGCCCTGGCGGACGACCTGTCCGCGCTGACGCCTGAGCAGTGGCAGACGCCGTCGCTCTGCGCAGGCTGGACGGTGCACGACGTGCTGGCCCATCTCACCTCCGGAGCCTTGATGACGCCGCCGAAGTTCCTGTTCCGCTTCGCCTCGGCGGGCTTCAACTTCGACAAGTTCGCCGCTGGTCAGGTCGCGAGGGAGGGCGCCGGTGGACCTGCCGCCACCCTGGCAGCCTTCCGGGCCGCCGCCGGCCGGACGAGCGCGCCTCCCGGCCCGAAGGAGACCTGGCTGGGGGAGAACCTCGTGCACGCCGAGGACATTCGCCGGGCGCTCGGGATCACTCGTGCGTATCCGCCGGCGGCCGTCAGCCGGGTGATCCGGTTCCACGCCGGCAGCGAGCCGCTCATCCACGGCAAGAGCCGGGTCGCGGGCCTGCAGCTCCGGGCCACCGACACCGAGTTCACCATCGGTACGGGGCAGCTGGTCGAAGGCCCGGCTGTCTCCCTGATGATGGCCACGGCGGGTCGGTCCTCCGCACTGTCCGAGCTGACCGGGCCCGGCGTGGACGTCCTGCGCTCCCGCTGATGTCCGACCTCGAGCGGTTCGAGGAGCTCGCCGACCTGGTGGGGGACGCTCAGCGCAAGCTCGTGTTCGGCTGTCCGTCCTTCGTGCTCGGCGGCAACATGTTCTTCGGCGTCCACGCCACCGGGCTCTTCGTGAAACTGGCGCCTGAGGTCGGTGCGGCGCTGCTGGCTTCGGGCGGCCGACCCTTCGAGCCGATGCCGGGGCGAGCGATGGGCGGGTTCTACGTGCTGCCTTCCGGCGATGTCTCCGACTGGGTGCGGCAGTCCTACGACTACGCCAAGACGCTCCCCGTGAAGAAGAAGGCGCGGTAGGCCACGCTTCCCGTGGCAGATGCTGACGAATCCTCAGCATCTGCCACGGGAAGGTCTCGCGGTGCCGTGAGGTGCCGGGTTCTCAGAGAGACAGCCTTGGCGTCGCCGCCCGTGCGGGTCGAGCCGGCGTGGAGGCGTCAGCGCCCGGTGTGCCCGACGGGCAGGAACAGGGCACAGACGATGCCGGCGATCAGGACGGTTCCGGCCGCCCGGCCGACGGCGCGCGGGGTCAGGAGGGAACTCACCGATGGCAACGGCAACAGGGCCAGGGCGAGGAGATTCACAGCCAGCAGGGCGGCGGCGACGTCGCGAAAGATGACCCCCTGTCGCATCGCCTCGGCCGACCTGATCGTGGTGTCGTCCTCTCCCGCGGCGAGCACGAAACCCCCTGCCAGCAAGGCGATCACGACAGCACAACGCCACCAGAGCCGACCCGGGCCACGTGGGTCACTGCGCCAGACGGAGACGGCCGCCCTGGCCTGGCCGACGCCGAGGACGATGCCCGGGAGCAGGATGGGCACGAGCAGCAGTGAGATCGGGAAGCCCAAGACCAGCGCGACCGCGAACAGCGTAGCGAGAGCCGCGGCGGGAACACCGGCAGCGACGGCTGCGGCTCTACGCCTGCCGGACCGCGTCGGGGTGACATCGCAGGTCAGCACTCCAGAGTCTTCGACGCACCGTGCGTGGGTTCCTGCAGGCCCTCAGCCCTCGCGCCACTTGCTGGTGATCGGCAGCCGGCGGTCGCGACCAAACGCGCGGGAGGTGATCTTCGGCCCTGGCGGGTTCTGCCGGCGCTTGTACTCGGCGAGGTCGACCAGGCGCACGACCCGGTCCACGAGTGCGGAG
>JBKJVH010000143.1:0-35854 GCA_046590985.1 Mycobacteriales bacterium | reverse complement strand
TGCAGGGCCGGCTCCGCGACCAGGTGAAGCTGGCCGCCGAGGAGGCCTACGCCACCGTCGGGCACGAGTTCGGGATCACCTCGCCCAAGCAGCTGCAGACGCTGCTGTTCGAGGAGCTCGGGCTGCCGAAGACCAAGAAGATCAAGACCGGGTACACCACCGACGCCGACGCGCTGCAGAACCTGCTCGGCACCCACCCGGTGATCGAGGCGCTGTTGCAGCACCGCGAGGTGACCCGGCTGCTCATGGTGGTGGAGAAGCAGCTGCTGCCGACCGTCGCCGACGACGGCCGGATCCACACCACGTTCAAGCAGATGGTGGCCGCGACCGGCCGGCTGTCCAGCGACAACCCCAACCTGCAGAACGTGCCGATCCGCACGCCGCAGGGCCGCGAGATCCGGCAGGGCTTCGTCGCCGGGCCGGGCTTCGCGTCCCTGATGACGGCCGACTACAGCCAGATCGAGATGCGGATCATGGCGCACCTGTCGGAGGACGCCGGCCTGAAGGAGGCGTTCAACACCGGCGAGGACCTGCACACCTACGTCGCCTCGAAGGCGTTCGGCGTCCCCGTCGAGCAGGTCGACCCGGAGCTGCGGCGACGGGTGAAGGCGATGTCGTACGGGCTGGCCTACGGGCTGTCGGCGTTCGGGCTGGCCTCGCAGCTCCGGATCACGACGGAGGAGGCCAAGGAGCAGATGACGGCCTACTTCGAGCGGTTCGGCGGGGTGCGCGACTATCTCCGCAACGTCGTCGACCAGGCCCGCCGCGACGGCTACACCTCCACCATCTTGGACCGCAGGCGCTACCTGCCCGACCTGACGAGCGACAACCGGCAGCGCCGGGACATGGCCGAGCGGATGGCCCTCAACGCGCCGATCCAGGGGTCGGCCGCCGACATCATCAAGATCGCGATGCTGGGGGTGGCCTCGTCGCTCAAGAGCGCCGGTATGCAGTCCCGGCTGCTGCTCCAGGTGCACGACGAGCTCGTCCTCGAGGTCGCGCCGGGGGAGCAGGAAGCGCTGGAAGTCCTGGTGCGCAAGGAGATGGGCGGGGCCTACCCGCTGAGCGTCCCGCTCGACGTCAGCGTCGGTGTCGGTCGCACGTGGGACGACGCGGGGCACTGACAAAGGTGACCGCGTGAGGGTGCTGGTCATCGGGCAGAGCGCGGCGGGCAAGACCACGGTCGCGCGAGTCCTGGCCGAGCGGCTGGGCGTGCCGCACCTCGAGCTGGACGCGATGTTCCACGGGCCGGCCTGGGTGCCCTCGGTGTCCTTCGTGGCCGACGTCGACGCGGCCACGACCGGCGACGGCTGGGTCGTGGACGGCAACTACGAACCTGTGCGCGACCTGCTGTGGGACCGCGCCGACACGCTCGTCTGGCTGGACCTGCCACGGACCGTCACCACCCGGCGGGCGGTGCTCCGGACCGCAAAGCGCCTCCTCACGCGGGTCGAGCTCTGGAACGGCAACCGGGAGCGGCTGTCGACGGTGCTCCGGGCCACCCACCCGATCCGGTGGAGCTGGCAGACCCACGCGCGACACCGGGCGGTGTACTCCGAACGGCTCGCCGACCTGCGGTGGGCGCACCTGGCGGTCACCCGGTTGCGCTCACCTGCGCAGGTACGGGGCTGGCTTGCCGGGAGCGAAGGAGCAGGCCGGTGACGAGGGCGACCGCCAGCGCGGCGGCCACCCCGATGACCGGCGCAGGCGTGCTCGGCCGGACCACCAGGACGACGACCGCCTCCACGACGGCGACGGCGCCGACGACCCAGCTGGTCGCCACGTCGTGCGTGGCGATCGCCCGGTAGACCAGCAGCTGCACGACCGACAGCGCACCGCCCTGCAGGACCCACAGCGGCGCGATCGGAGCGAGGGATCCGTACGCCGTCCCGAAGGTGATCTCCAGGACCGGCCGGGCCAGCAGCAGGCAGCCCACGAGCTCGAGCCCGCTGAGGCCGGCCACGACCAGCACGGCTTTGCGGAGCAGCAGCCGGCCGGCCTCGGGGTGCGACAGCCGGGGGAACACCACGACCGCGACCGCCTGCGGCAGCCAGAACGCCGCCTTCGCGAGCACCGCCCCGACGCTGTAGCGGCCGGACTCGTCACCGGAGAGGACGTTGCGTGCGAGCAGCACGTCGAGGTTCGCGAGCACCAGCAAGGTGAGCAGACCGGCAGCGGCACGCAGCGCCTCGGCCGGCCCGGGCAGCCCCGCGACGGTGGCCCGGACGCCGCCGCCGACCAGCACCAGCGCCGCGGCCATGGTCAGCACGGTGCCGGCTCCCAACGCCGCCAGCACCGCGGCCGGGCCGCCGCCGAGCAGCAGCGGCAGCAGCCCGACCGCCTTCCCGACGGCCTGGATGCCGATGACCGCGGCCAGCGCGCCGAACCGTTCCGCCCCCTGGAGGATGCCCATCGCAGCCGACAGCACCGCGAACGGCGCGAGCTGGGCGGCGAGCCAGAGCGGCCCGGCGACGCTGCTGTGCAGGAACAGCGCGAGCAGCGGGGACGCCGCCGCGGTGAGGCCGGCGACGACCAGGCCGAGCGCGCCGGCACGGACCAGCAGCGCCCGCTCCCGGGCGCCGCCCACCTCGTCGGCGGGTCGGGTGGCGACCGAACGGGCGACCACGGCCTGCAGGGCAAGTCCCGGGACGGAGGCGACGAGCAGCACCCCGAGGTAGGCGTTGAGCTCGCCGTACGCGTCCTGGTTCAACGCACGCGAGGCCGACACCGTGAGCACGTAGCCCACCAGGTTGACCAGGGTGAGGGCCGGGGCGATCAGGCTCCCGCCACGAGCCAGCGACGGAACTGGCGGAGGGGGAGCCACGCGCTGGACTCTAAGGCGCGAACCTCCCGTCGGGGCCAACTCTGGCGAGTAGCCTCCCCCTCGTGACGGCGCCAGCGCACGGGGACAGCCGGCGCAGTCGGGCGCTGCTGGTGATCCTCGCGGTCCAGGCGCTCTGGCTCGGGATCGTGATGCTGCGCGGCTGGTACAGCGGCCCGGACCTCGGGAACCTGAGTGCCGCCACCGGTCAGCCGCTGGACTGGCACTACCTGTCGCAGTCCCTCGGCGGTCACCCCGGCCCGCCGGGTCGGCTCATCTTCTGGCTGCTGAACCGCATCGCCCCGTTGAACTGGGGCCTCACTGTCGTGGTGCGGTTGCTGCTCCAAGCCGCGGCGACGTACCTGCTGTGGGCGCTGCTCCACGACCTCGTCGGGGCGCGCCGGTGGCTTCCGGCGGTCGTCGGGCTGTACGCGATCAGCCCCATCTTGGTGCCGGCGACCGCCGTGCTGACCAACGTGATCGGGCTCGCGATCGCGCAGGTGGCGGTGCTGGGGGCGCTGCTGCTGCACGTCCGGTACACCCGCTCCGGGGGGCTCGGGACGGCGATGGCGGTTGCCGGGCTGGCCGGAGTGGCGCTGCTGTTCGCCGCGCAGTCCGCGCTCGGGGTGGCGCTGCTTCCCCTGCTGTCACTGGGGTTCCTGCACACCGGCTCGGTGCGGGAGCGGCTCTCGCAGGCTCGGGGTCGATGGCTCGGTTGGGTCGCTCTGGGCGTGGTGCTGGCCGGCGTCGCGGCGTTCTTCGCCTCCGCAGGTTCGGCCGGCGGTCCGGCGAGGACGTTCACGCTGCCCGATGCCTGGACCGTGGCGCAGGACGAGTGGCTCCACGTGCTCGGTCCGGCGTTCGTCGGTGGTCCCTGGGACTGGTCGACGCACCCGGAGGAGTGGGTGTCCTACGCCGACCCGCCGGTGGTGGCGGTCGTGCTCGGCCAGGTCGTGCTGGTGCTCGCCGTGCTGGCCAGCGTGCGCCGCACCGGGCGCCGGGCGCTGCTCGGCTGGGCCGTCCCGGTGCTGGTCAGCATCGGTGGCGCGCTGCTCGTCGGCTACGGCCGCTCGGACTACCTCGGCACCTACATCGCTCCGATCATGCGGTACAGCTACTTCACGGCCCTGGCGCTCGCGCTTGGGGTCACGCTCGCGTTCGCCCGCACGCCCGAGGAGGGGGATGTCGAGGTGCCCGTCCGGTCGGTGTGGCCGGTCAACGTGGGCGCCGCCCTCCTCGCCGTCGCCAGCCTGGTGTCCGGGATCGGCTTCGCGAACCGGTTCTGGGAGAACCCGTCCCGCGACTACGTCCAGACGCTCGTCGCCAGCTCACGGGCCGCCGGCCCGACCGTCGAGCTCTACGACGCGATCCTGCCCGGCGCGGTGGTGCCGGCGTTGGAGCCCGACCACTTCGTCTCCGACGTCCTCGGCCTCGCCGGCGTCCAGGCCACCTTCGGGGGCAGCTCGCCCACACCGTTGATGGTCTCCGACCAGGGCCACCTGGTCCCGTCGGGCTTCGTCCCAGCCGCAGACGTGGTCGGCCCCACCACCACGGAGTGCGGCACGTTCGTCAGCGGCGCCGGCAGCACGACCGTCGACCTCGGGACGCTGCCCTCGATCAACGACTGGTTCCTGCAGCTGCAGATCTACCAGCCGCGCCCGAACACGTTCACGCTGTCCGCCCGCGACGCCGATGGCAACGCCGTCCCGATCGCATCCGGCTCTGCGCGCGTGGCCACCGCCGGCACCCTCGTCGCGGTCAACCGGCGGTTCGCCCCGGGTCAGCCGACCTCCCTCACGATCGTCACCACCGAGGTGCAGAGCAACTTCTGCCTCGTCCACGCCTTCGTCGGTGCGCCGTTCGTCAAGCGGGACTGAGGGTGCTCCGGGCGCTGGGGGCCTCCAACCACCCAAGGGTGCTGCAGCTGAGGGCCCAGGCCGGCCGGCTCGCGGACCTCGTGGACCATCCGCAGCTTCGCGACGCCCGCCGGCTGCTCCGGGCCACCCAGGACGTGCTGCTGCTGGGGGAGTCGGTGCTCGACTTCGTCGGGCCGCAGGACCACGACCCACGCCGGCTGCCGGTGATGCTCCAGGACCTGCTCGGCCCGGACGTCTCGCTGCTGGCCGTCCACGGCGGCGGCTACCACGCGGACCTGCTCGCGTCCTACCTCGAGCTGCTCGCGCACCGGGACTACCGCCCCAAGGTGCTGGTCGTGGCGCTGTGGGCCCGGGGCCGGTTCGCGCCGTGGATCGCGCACCCCCGGTTCGGGCACCACGACGCGCTCGCGCGGCTCGCCGCCCTCGACCCGGCGACGCCGGCCTGGCGGGTGCGCGGGTCTCTGCGTCGGGGTTCGGCGGCTGGCTTCGAGGCGTTCTACCGGTTGCCGCACCCGACGCTCGCCGGGGACCTGCTCGTCGGTGACTACGCCCGGCCGCTCAAGGCCGGCGCGGGCGACCTGCGGCTGCTGTACGCCTACCACCACGGGGCCCTGATCGAGCCGGCCGCGCTGGCCGCCGTCACCCGGCTGGGAGCGGCCGCCAAGGCTCTCGGCTGCGCTGTCGTGGCCTATCAGACCCCCCTGTCGGTCGAGACCGGCGCCGCCCTTCTCGGCCCAGCCTTCACCGAGCGGGTCGCGGTGAACTTCATCGCGCTGGACGCTGCCTTCCAGGGGGGCGCCGGGGACGTACCGATCCTGCCGACGGCGCAGGCCTTCTCGGCGGCGGAGTTCATCGACCCCGCGGACGGCTCCGAGCACCTCAACGACCGGGGGCGGCTCCGGCTGGCCGGGCTGCTCGCGGAAGCCGTCCGGGCCAGGCTCTAGTAGGGGTCGTACGCGCCGTGGTGGCCGAACACGGCGGCCACCTTGCGCAGCCGCAGCCGCAGCAGCACCTTGATGAACACGTTGCGCACGAACCACGGGAGCTCCCGGACCAGCCGGAAGCGGTCGGCCACGGTGGGCTGGTCGCGGCGGAACAGCGCGAGGGAGCCGGTCCGCTCGAGGTAGACCCAGTCCGACGCGAGCAGCACGCTCACGATCAGACCGAGCGTGACGCCGATGCTGGAGAACGCGTCGTGGACCAGCAGCTGGCCGCCGCGCGGGAGGTGCTCGCCCCAGCGCAGGTCGTCGCGAACCGTCCAGTAGTCGTGCTTGCCGTCGACGTAGAGGAGGTCCAGCGGGAGCTGCCACTGCGGCCGGAGCGTGCCGCTGAACTCGGGGTGCAGCTCGACGACGTCGGTGAGCCCAGCGCGGTCGATGTACTGCTCGAACTTCTGCCGGGTGGACTGGCCGCCGAACAGTCGCCCCTCCACGAACGGGTCCACGGCGTGCACGCGTCCACCGGAGCCCTGGACGGCCCGTGCCAGCACCTGCGTGGAACGGCCTTGGTGGCTGCCGATCTCGAGGACGGCCGAGCCGGGTCCGAGCGCGCTCGCGGCCTTCCACAGCGCGTACGCCTGCTCGCGCGTGCACCAGCCGGGGGCGGTCGCCGCGACCTCCCAGGCAGCGTCGAAAGCCGTGGCGGAGGAGGGCGAGGGACTGGACAAAGGCGGCAACCCAGCGTCGGAGGTCGGTGACCGTGTTGCGACAGGCAGCAACGGGTCGGCAGAGTACCCTCACGCCGATGGCCAAGGAGCGCGTGGGCGTGGCGCGCAGCCGGCCGTTCGTGCTCCCGGCGCTGCTGCTCGCGCTGTCGGTGCTGCAGTCGCCGGGCCGGGTCACCTTCGACACCGACCTGGACCTCAGCCTCAACCCGAGCCACCTGATGCACCGGGCGCTGCACCTGTGGAGCGCCCGGAGCGGCTTCGGCGGGGTGGGCGACCAGACGTACGGGTTCCTGTTCCCGATGGGGCCGTTCTTCGCGGTCGGGCACCTGCTCCAGGTGCCCGACTGGCTCGTGCAGCGGCTCTGGGCCGGTGCCGTGCTGGTGGTGGCGTACGAGGGGATGCGGCGCTTGGTGCGGGCGCTGGTCAGCCCGGCGCCGCCGGTCGGGGTGCTGGCGGGTCTGGCGTGGGCGCTGTCGCCCCGGATGCTGACCGTGATCGGGCCCTTCTCCGCCGAGGCGCTCCCGGTTGCGCTGCTGCCCTGGATCCTGCTGCCCCTGGTCGTGTTCCTGCCGCACGACCCGCGTCGGGCCGCCTGGTGGTCCGGGCTCGGGGTGCTGTGCCTCGGCGCCGTCAACGCCACCGCGAGCCTGGCGGTGCTGCCGGTGCCGCTGCTCTACCTGCTGACCCGCAAGGCCCCGTGGCGGGCGCTGGGCTGGTGGCTGCTCGCGGTGGTGCTGGCGACGGCCTGGTGGATCGGCCCGCTGCTCTTGCTCGGTGCGTACAGTCCGCCGTTCATCGACTGGGTGGAGTCGGCCCGCACGACGACGGACCCGGTCGGGGTGTTCGCGACGCTGCGCGGCGCGACCGACTGGGTGGCCTACGTGCCGGCAGGGCAGCACGGTTACTGGCCCGGTGCCTGGCAGCTCGCCACAACCTCGGCGCTGGTCGCGGCAACCCTGGCCGTCGCGGTGGTCGGGCTGGTCGGGCTGACGAGCCGCCGGCTGCCGGAGCGCCGGTTCCTGCTGCTGACGGCGGTGCTCGGGTTCGCGGTCCTCACGATCGGGCACGCCGGGTCACCGGGCAGCCCGGTCGCGGCCGAGGCCCGCGACCTGCTGGACGGCGTGCTCGCGCCGTTCCGCAACATCTACAAGTTCGACGCGGTGCTGCGGTTCCCGCTGGTGCTGGGGCTCGCGCACGTCGCGCACCGGGTGCTGCCGAGCTCCTTCAGGAGGGTCGGAGCCGGCGTGCTGGCCGCGCTGGTGCTGGTCGCGGCCTGGCCGGCCTGGACCGGCTCGCTCCGGCCGGGACCGGGGTTCTCCGAGGTGCCGAGCTGGTGGACCGCAGCGGCCGCCGCGATGGCGACCGACGGGGTGGCCGGCCGGACGCTGGTGGTCCCCGAGGCGACGACCGGCCGGTATACCTGGGGGCGCACCATCGGGGAGCCGTTGGAGGCGTTGGCCCGCAGTCCCTGGGCGGTGCGCGACCAGGTGCCGCTCACGCAGGCGGGCAACACCCGGTTGGTCGACGCGATCGAAACGGTGCTCGCCTCGGGTCGCGGGTCGCCGGTGCTCGCCGACGTGCTGGCGCGCAGCGGCGTCGGGCAGCTGCTCGTCCGCAACGACCTCGACCGGGGTGCTGCGGACGCGCTGCCACCTGTGCGGGTCCGGGCGGCACTGGAGCGATCGCCCGGGTTGCGGCTGCTGCGGAGCTTCGGCCCGCCGCAACAGGTGGTCTCGAAGGTCCACGGCGCGACCGTCGACGGCGGCATCGACACCGCGCCGGCGGCCCTGGAGGTCTGGGTCGTGGACCGCCAGGTGAGCGGACCGCACAGCGCCCCCCTGACGGACGCCGTCGGGATCAGCGGCGGCCCTGAGGACCTGATCGCGCTGCTCGAGGCCGGTGTTGTCGGGGCGACGCAGCCCACCCTGATCGGACCGGCCGCACCAGGCAAGGCTGCTGTCGTCACGGACGGGCTGCAGCGCCGGGAGCGGTCGTTCGGCCGGGTCCACGACGTGTTCGGTCCACTGCTCACCGCCGGCGAGCGCTACCGCCAGACCCGGGCGGCGCACGACCTGCTGCCGTTCCCCGCGGAGGGACTCCAGCCGGTGGCGGCGTACGACGGGCTCACCGGCGTGACCGCCTCGTCCTCAGCGGCCTACCCGGACAACTTCGGTGGCGCGCACCTGCAGGCCCAGCCGGGGAACGCCCTCGACGGCAATCCGCTCACCGCGTGGAGCACCGGCGGCCTCACCCGCCCGATCGGGCAGTGGCTCCAGGTGGTGCGCGCAAGCCCCTCGGCCGCGAGCTCGGTGGGCCTGCGGCTGCTCGCCCGGCCGGAGTTCGGGCCGGTCATCACCTCCCTGCGGATCGACACCGACGCGGGCTCGGTGGTCCGTCAGGTCGCCGCGAACGAGGAAGCCCAGATCCTCCAACTGCCCGCAGGCGCGTGGAGCCGGCTCCGCCTCACCGTCACCGGCATCAAGGGCCCGAACCGGATCGGCGTCGTCGGGATTCGTGAGGTCGCCCTTCCTGGCGCCCCGCCGACCCGCACCGTCGTGGTGCCCGCCGCCGCCGACAACAGCCTGCTGTTCCGCGCGCCGGAGGGGGTCGAGCCGTGCCTGCAGCTCGCCGGCGTGCAGCGGTGCGACGCCGCGTCCGGGGCGCCGAGCGAGGAGGCCGGCGCGCTCGACCGGAGCTTCACGC
Organism: Mycobacteriales bacterium; assembly: GCA_046590985.1. Classification (GTDB taxonomy): domain Bacteria; phylum Actinomycetota; class Actinomycetes; order Mycobacteriales; family SCTD01; genus RYN-111. The sequence continues at coordinate 26,787 of JBKJVH010000143.1, read as the reverse complement.
TCGCGACCGGCGCTGAGCTCGAGCTGGCCGGCACCGTGCTCCCCGGCCAGGGGCTGGGCGTCGCCCGGTTGCTCACGCCGTTCGGGGACGTGCTCGTCGGGACCGCCAGCAGCAGCCTCGACGGTGGCGAGCTGGTCGGCGGGTCCGCGGCGGTTGACGGCGACCCGGCGACCTCCTGGGTCGCGAACCCCGGCGAGCCGCTGCCGGCCCTCGGGGTGGCCTGGCAGCAGCCGACGACCGTGAGCGAGCTGGTGCTGGTGCACGCCGACCAGCCGGCGGCGTCCGCGCCCGCCCGGGTGCACGTCACGAGCGAGCAGGGCGAGCGGGACGCCACGGTCGGCCCGGGTGGGGTGGTCCGGTTCGCTCCGCTGCGGACGACCGCCTTGACGCTGACCTTCCCCGAGGTGGTGCCGCGGTTCACGCTCAGCAGTCGCATCAGCTTCGTGGGCCGGCTGCCGGTCGGGGTCGCCGAGGTGCGGCTGCCGCAGGTCACCGCGCAACCAGGTCCGCTGCCCTCGAGCACCCCGACGGGTGCCCTCTGCGGCTTCGGCCCGGTCGTGGAGCTCGACGGCACCCGCCTCGCCACTCAGGTGACCGGGACCCTCGCCGACGTCCGGACCTCCGCGCCGCTGCGGCTGCAGCTGTGCGACCCGGCCGGCCCGGTCCGGCTCGCAGCCGGCCCGCACCGGCTCCGGGCCGTGTCGACCGGAGAGTTCACGATGCGCTCGCTGCTGCTGTCCCCGGCCGCTGCGGTGAAGGCGTCCGCCGCACCGCGCCCGCTGACCGTGCGGTCCTGGGGCCAGGTCCACCGGGAGCTCGACGTGACTGCGGGGGTCGCCTCGTTGCTCATCGTCCCCGAGGCTGCCAACGACGGCTGGGTCGCGACCCTGAGCGGGCAGCGGCTCGCGGCCACGACAGTCGACGGCTGGCAGCAGGCGTGGGTCGTGCCCGCGGGCGCCGGTGGCACGGTGACGCTCGCGTACACCCCCGACGGGCCGTACCGGCTGTCGCTCCTGCTGGGTGCCTTCGCGGTCGTGGCGCTCCTGCTGCTCGCGGCGTTCAGCGCTCGCCGCCGCGTGGCACCGCTCCCCGTGGTGGCGGTGACCTCACCCTGGGTGGTCGCCCCCGCCGCGCTGGCCTGCGGGCTGGCCGGGGGCTGGGTCTGCCTGACCTCGCTCGTCGTCGGGCTCGTGCTGGTCCGGCTGCGGCTCCGGCTGCTGGTGGCGACCAGCGTGTGGGGACTGCCGCTCGCCGCCGGAGCTGTTGTGCTGCTCTCCGGCCGGAGCGTGGTCGCCACCCAGGCTGGTACGGCTCCGCAAGCCCTCGGGCTGCTGGCGATCGGGGCACTGGCCGCGCTGCTGACCCAGGCCGATGGCTGACGCCCTGACGTGGCCGGTCCGGCGGCTCCGGCAGGCCGCGGTCTGCCTGCTGCTGGTGGTGGTGACGTTCCATCAGAGCCCCGGCCTGATCAGCAACGACACCAAGATCGACCTCACCGGTGACCCGGGGCGCTTCCTGGAACGCGCCCTGGACCTGTGGAACCCGAGCTCGGCTTTCGGGGGGCTGCAGAACCAGGCGTACGGCTACCTGTTCCCGATGGGGTCCTTCCACCTCCTCGGTGCCTGGGTCGGGATGCCGCCGTGGGTCGTGCAGCGCTGCTGGATGTCCCTGCTGGTCGTGGTCGCGTTCCTCGGCGTGCTCCGGCTCGCGGCCCGGCTGGAGCTCGGCACGTCGACCACCCGGATGCTCGGCGGGCTGGCGTACGCGCTGTCGCCACGGGTGCTCACCGAACTGGGTGGGAACTCCTCGGAGATCCTGCCGCTGGCGCTGCTTCCCTGGGTGGTGGTTCCGCTGGTGGGGGTCCTCGCCGAGCAACGACCGCGCCGGGCGGCGATGCGGTCCGGGGTGGCCGTGCTCTGCATGGGTGCTGTGAACGCGACAGCGGTGCTCTCGGTGCTGGTGCTGCCAGGGCTCTGGCTGCTGCCGGGGCTGCGCTACGCAGCCGGCCGCCGGCTTGCCGCGTGGTGGGTGCTGGCGGTGACGCTGGCGTGCACCTGGTGGGTCGGGCCGCTGCTCCTGCAAGGCCGGTACACCCCGAACTTCCTGGACTACATCGAGACCGCCGCCACGACGACCGGCACCACCTCGCTCCCGGAGGTGGTCCGCGGCACCTCCAACTGGCTGGGCTACCTCGCGGTCGGCGGCCACCCGTTCTGGCGGGCCGGCTGGGACCTGGTCACCAGCGGCGGGATCATCCTGAACACCGCGGTGCTGGCGGCGTTGAGCATCGCCGGGCTGCTGCGGTCCCGGATGCCGGCTCAGGGCCGGCTCGCCGCGGCCGCCGCGGTGGGGCTGCTGGCCATGTCCGCGGCGCACGTCGGCCCCCTGGACGGGCCCTTCGCCGGCGACCTGAGACACCTGCTCGACGGCTCGCTCGCGCCGTTTCGCAACGTCCACAAGTTCGACCCGGTCGTCCGGCTGCCCCTGGCCATGGGGTTGTGCCACCTGCTCGCGCTCGCGACCCCAGGGCGGGCTCGGCAGGCCCTGTCCGGGTTGGTCGCCCTGGCCCTGGTGGGGGCCGCCTCGCCGGCACTCGCCGGCCAGCTCGTCCCGCAGGGCGGCTATGACCGGCTGCCGGCCTGGTGGGAGGCGACCGGTGCCTGGCTCGACACGCACGCCGGCCGGCAGCGGTCCCTGGTGCTGCCCTCGACCGGCTTCGGGGAGTACCTCTGGGGTCGGCCGCTGGACAACCCGCTGCAGTCACTGACGACCAAGCCGTGGGCGGTCCGCGACGCCGTGCCGCTCGGGTCGCCCGGCACCACCCGGCTGCTCGATGCGATCAACGCCCGGGTCGACACCGGCCTCGGCGCGCCCGGCCTCGCGCAGGTGCTCGCCCGGGCCGGGGTCCGCTACCTGGTGGTGAGCAACGACCTCGACCCGTCCCGGACCGGTGCGCCCCGGCCGGTGCTCGTGCACCAGGCGCTGGAGAGCTCGCCGGGGATCCGGCTCACCGCCGCCTTCGGGCCGGTCGTCACGGGCGGAGCGGCCCAGCGCGCGACCGTCGTCGACCGGGGCCTGGACCTCAGCTACCAGGCGGTCGAGGTGTACGAGGTCGCCGGCGCCACCGCCCCCGTCGAGGTGCTGCCCCAGGCCGGTGCGTGGGTCATCAGCGGCGGCCCGGAGTCGCTGTTCCAGCTGGCCGATCGTGGGTTGCTCGCCGGAGCCGCGACCGTGCTGGCCGGCGAGCCGTTCGCCGGGCCCTCCCCGCGCACCGCGATGACCGACGCGCTGCGGCGCCGGGAGGTGGGGTTCGGAAGCGTGCGGGACAACGCCTCCGCGACGCTCCCCGTCACCGGTGGGCTGACCCGCCGGCAGGCGGCCGCGGACATTCTGCCCGTACCCGGGGTGGCGCACCTCGCGACGGCTCGGCTGATCGGGGCAACCGCCGTCAGCGCCTCCTCGAGCGCCTCCGACGCCGGCGCCTTCTTCGACCGCGGGCCGGAGCACCAACCGCTGTCGGCGTTCGACGGCGCCGCCGCCACCTCCTGGGTCTCCGGGTCGTTCACCGGCGCCACCGGCCAGTGGGTGCAGCTCGACCTGGACCACCCGGTCGACCCGGGCGGCACGACGTTGGACCTGTTCACCGACGACCAGGTCCGCGGTCAGGTCACGGCGGTACGCGTGACCACCGACGCCGGCAGCATCGTCTCCCCCCAGCCAGGTGCGTTGTCCCTGCCCGCCGGCCCGACGACGCGCCTTCGCGTGACGATCGCGCAGGTCAAGAACGACGGCTTCGGCGTCCTCGCGGGCATCAGCGAGGTCCGCATCCCGGGCGTGGTGGTGCAGAGCACGATCGACCTGCCGCACGACCAGCCGCAGCGCGGTTCGGTCGACGTGCTGCTCGACCGGGCGGTCGGGGCCCGCAGGGGCTGCGTCACCCCGACCGACCAGGCCGTCTGCAACCCCACCCTCATCCGCCCCGGGGAGGACGCGGTCCGGCTCGACCGGACGTTCGTGCTCGACGAGGCCGCGACGCTGCCGGTGTCGGGCACCGCCCAGCCGGTGGCCGGCCCGGCCTTGAACGCGCTGCTGGACGCCGGCGACCTGGTGACGGTGACGGCCACCTCCCAGCTCGTACCGGACCCGGCCCAGCGGCCGGCGACCGTCGTCGACGGCGACATCGCGACCGGCTGGGTCGCCGGCGACGTCGACCGGTCGCCGGTGCTGGCACTGTCCTGGGCCAAGGCGCGAACCCTCGAGCAGGTCACTCTCGCAACGTCAGACACCCTGGTCGCCGCCCGGCCCACCCGGGTCGAGGTGACGACTCCTGTGGGCAGCACCACGGTCGAGGTCGCGCGCGACGGCGTCGTGCGGTTCCCCGCGGTCACGACTGCTCGGCTGCAGGTCCGGTTCGTGCGCTGGGAGAAGCGCGGCTCGCTCCAGCCGGACGGGTCCGTGCTGCCCCTGCCTGTCGGTGTGAGCGAGCTGGCACTCCCCGGCGTGACCCCGGTACGGCCCGCCGAGAAGGTGCAGATCCCGTGCGGGATGGGCCCTCCCGTCGTCGTCGACGGGGTCCCGCACCCGACGGCTGCGCTCGGCACCCGCACTGACCTGCTGAGGCTGCGGCCCCTGCTGCTGAGTGTCTGTGACCTCCCCGGCGGGCTGCCGCTGGCCGCCGGGAGCCACCGGGTCGTCGCCGCAGACCAGAGCGGGTTGGCCGTGCAGGGACTGACCCTCGGCAGCCCGCTGCCGACCGCGACGAACCCGGTCCGGTCCGCGCAGGTGCAGCGCTGGGACACCGAGCACCGCACCGTTGACGTCGGCCCGGGCGAGGCGTCGCTGCTCGTCGTGCACGAGAACCTCAACCCCGGCTGGCGGGCGACGTTGGGCAGCCAGGAGCTGGCGCCGCAGCGGGTCGACGGCTGGCAGCAGGGGTTCGTGGTGCCCGCTGGCTCCGGTGGCACGGTGGTGCTCACCTTCACCCCGGGTCGCACGTTCCACCTGGAGCTGCTCGGTGGCGCCGTGCTCGTGCTGCTGCTGCTCGCGCTGGCCCTGCTGCCGGCGCGAGCCCGGCAGGTGCTCCCGGCGACCCGGCCGGTGCGGCTGCCGCTGGCGGTCCGGGTTGTGGTCGCCGCCCTGGTGACCGTCGTGCTCGGGGGAGTGGTCGGCGTGGTCGCCTACGGCACGCTGCTCGCCGTGCTGCTCGTCGTGCGCCGGGTCGAGGGGGAGGACCAGGCCCAGGACGGCCTGGTGCTGCTGGCCGGCGGCGCATTGGTGCTGGCCGGGGTGCTGACGGCGTACTCGCCCTACAACGGGCCGCGGCCACCGGCGGCGTTCGGCACCCCGGCGCAGGCGCTGGCGCTGATCGCGCTCGGGGCCGCCGCCGCGCTGCTCAGCGCCCCGCGGTCGTCCAGCGTCGCTTCAGCCGCAGCGCCGGCTCCTCCACCAGCCGCAGGCTGAGCGCCGCCACCGCCAGGCTCGCAGGGATCACCAGCGCCATCACGAGCGGCACGTTCGCATCGAACAGCGTGAACCCTGGAAGCCGGAACACCAGCTCCAGCACCAGCAGGTGCCACAGGAAAACCCCGTACGACACCTTGCCCACCCACCGCATCGGCGGGCTCTCGAGGAACCGGCGGACGGGGCTCCGATCGTCGGTGCCGAACACCGCGGGCAGCAGCAGGAACAGCGCCGCCAGGCCGTACAGCAGGTGCTTGGTGAGGGCCTCACCGGGCGTCGCAGGCTCGAGGCCACGCGGGCCGCTCAGCGGGGTCGCGGTGAGCCAGAGCAGCAGCGCACCGATCGCCCAGCAGGTGCCGCCGGCGTCGCCGAGCTGGTCCAGCACGGGCCACCGGCCGGTCCGGTCGTGCCAGGCCCGGGCCACCGCGACGGCCATCCCGAGCGCGAACCAGTCGAGGTAGGCCGGCAGCCACAGCCCACCGACCGACGCGTCGGGGAAGCCCAACCCGCGGGTCATCAGGGTCCAGAGCACCGAGGCCACCACCATCGCGGACAGCAGCCTCGCCTGCGACCGCAGGCCGGTACGGGCGCACGCCGCCAGCAGGGGCAGGGCAACGTAGAACGCCACCTCGACGCCGAGGCTCCACATCTGCGTCAGCCCTGGCAGCAGGTGGCCCTCGGTGTAGCTCTGCAGCAGCAGCAGCTGGTTGGCGAGCTCGCCCGGGCTGACGAACCGGGACGCCATCACCGGCATCACCACGAGCACCGCCACCCAGTAACCGGGCAGGATCCGCAACGCCCGGTTCCGCAGGTAGGTGCGCGTCGACGGCACGGGCCGGCCCGCGAGCGTGGCCCGGACGAACGGCCCGTACAGCAGGAAGCCCGAGAGCAGGAAGAAGATCGTGACGCCGAAGTCGAGGCGGGCCAGCAGCGCGCCGACCTCGCCGCGGAACGTCTGCCCGGTCTGGAAGCCGATGTGCGTCATGACGACGCACAGCACCGCGATCGCGCGGAGGCCGTCGAGCGCCGGGTAGCGGTCGCCGGTCTTCGCCGGAGCCAGGCCCGGCGCGGCGGCGGTGGTCACGAGGCCAGCGTAGGGGCGATGGCCTAGCGTCGGCGCTGTGCTGGACCTGCGTGAGCGCTCGCGTCTCGGGCTGCTCACCGGAGCGGTGCTGGCGTTGTTGCTGCTGACCCCGCTGCTCGGCCCCGGGTACGTGCTCGTCCGCGACATGGCGTTCGTGCCCCGGATCCCCCTGGGCGGGCAGCTTCTCGGTCTCGACGGCGTGCCGCGCGGGGTGCCGAGCGAGCTGCTGGTGGCACTTGCGAGCCGGGTGCTCCCCACCGGCCTGCTCCAGGACCTGATCCTGGTCGGGCTCGTCGTCGGTGGCACCTGGGGGGCCGCCCGGCTGGCGCCCACGAGCAGCCGAGCCGGCGCGGTCGCGGCGGCCACCACCTACGGCTGGTCGGCCTACCTGCACGAGCGGCTGCTGCTGGGCCAGTGGGCGCTGCTGGTCGGCTGGGCGGTGCTGCCGTGGGCGATCCGCGCCGCCTTGGACTGGCGGGCCGGTGCCACCGGCTGGCGGGCGGTGGCAGCGCTGAGCGTCGCCGCGCTGGCGGGGGCGAACGCGCTGCTGCTGGTGGCTCTCGCGGTGGTGGTGTGCGGCCGACCCCTGCGGGCCCTCGGCGCGACCGCGGTGCTGAGCCTGCCGTGGGCCGTGCCCGGGTTGCTGCAGAGCTTCGCGCCGGGCGACCCGCGCGGGGTCGACGCGTTCGCGGCCAACAGCGACACCCCGTTCGGGGTGGTCGGGTCGCTGCTCACCGGGGGTGGCGTCTGGTCCCGGGAGGCAGTGCCGAGCGGCCGGTCGGCCGGTGCCTGGGTCGGGTTGCTGGTGCTCGCCGTTGCGGTCGTCGGAGCCCGGGAACTCCAGGTCCGCAGCGGAAAGCGACCGGTCGCGCTGGCCGGGGTGGGCCTGCTGCTCGCGTTGCTCGGGACAGTCCCCGGGCTCGATCGAGCCCTGCGCTGGGCCGTCGTGCAGGTCCCGTCGGCGGGGCTGCTCCGCGACGGCCAGCGGTTCATCGCGCTGCTCACCGTGGTCGTCAGCGCGGGGGTAGCGTGCGGCGTCGAGGTGCTGTTGTCCCGCATCCCCGAGGCGGGGGTCCGGCGGGTCGCCGCATCGCTCCTGGTGCTCATCCCGCTGGCCGCGCTACCGGGGGCGGCCTGGGGGGAGAGCGGTGCCCTGACCGTCAGCCACTTCCCGGCCGACTGGGAGCGGGTCACGCGGCAGGCGCACGGCGCGGTACTGGTGCTGCCCTGGACGCTCTACCGCGCGTTCCCCTGGACCGACGGGCAGACCGTGCTCGACCCGGCGACGAAGCTGCTGCAACGGCCGGTGGTCAACGACGCTCTGCCGCTGCCCGGCACTGTCGTCCGCGGCGAGGATCCGGTCGCCGCGCGGCTCGACCGTGCCGTCCGGGCGGGTGGGTCGCTACTGCCCGCCCTCCAGCACGAGGGGGTGGCGCAGGTGCTGGTGGAGCGCACGACCCAGGGCTTCGACCCGCAGCTCGCGGCCGACCAGACAGCGGGGCTGGAGGTCATCGTGGACACCCCCGAGCTCGCGCTCTACCGCGTGTCCGCGCCGGGCAAGCCCCCGACGCAGGCGCCGGCGTGGCCCGTGGCGCTGGGCGACGTGCTGGCGGCGGCCTTCGCGGCGACGGCGCTCGTTCGCGGCCTAAGGTCATCGCGTGCCTGACCTCCCACCGCTCGGCTCGCTCGCCCGCAGCCGCGCGTTGTTCGCGGCTTACGGCTACGAGCAGTCCGACCCGGCACGGTTCTACTCCTTCCTGGCCGCCGACAGCGCCCGGCAGGTCGCCCATTACGTGGACCTGCAGGGCAAGACGCTGCTCGACGTCGGGGGCGGTCCGGGCTACTTCGCTGACGCCTTCCGGGCCCTCGGCGCCCGCTACGTGGGGCTCGACGCCGACGCGGGGGAGCTCTCGCTGCACGGCCGGGAGGTCAGCCGCGACACCGTCCTCGGCAGCGGGATGGCGCTGCCGTTCGCGACCGGTGGCCTCGACGTCTGCTACTCCAGCAACGTCCTGGAGCACGTGGTCAACCCGGAGCTGATGGCCGACGAGATGGTCCGCGTCACCAAGGCCGGTGGCACGGTCTTCCTGTCCTACAACAACTGGCTGGCACCCAACGGCGGCCACGAGACGGCGCCGTGGCACTACCTCGGCGGCTACCGCGCGGCTGACCGCTATGCCCGCAAGACCGGCAAGCGCCCCAAGAACGAGTACGGCAGCTCGCTCTACACGACCTCGGTCGCGCAGATGCTCCGCTGGCTCCAGGCGCAGACCGAGGTGGAGGTCGTGCAGGTGCTGCCCCGCTACCACCCGAGCTGGGCGCGCTGGATCGTGAAGGTTCCGCTGGTTCGCGAGGTCGGCACTTGGAACCTGCTGCTGGTGCTCCGCAAGCGGTGATAGTCCTTATGGGCCATGGTGTCCCGGGTTGTCCCGGCCGATCCTCACTACGTGCGCACGAAGCTGCTGGCTGCCTCGGCAGGTCTGTGCGCAATCCTGGCGGTGCTGCTCGTGATCCTCGCGCCGCTGCTGCTCAAGGCGCCCACGACCGTGGATCGACAGACGCGTTCGACGGGTCCGGCGATGTTCCTCGACCGCGCCACCGGCACGCTGAGGCCCGGCACCTTCGAGCAGGTCTCGACCGTCACCACGCACAGGAGCGGCACGGCCATCGCGTCGTACGACCAGGTCGCGACTCAGACCTTTGTGGCCGCGGGGGTACGCACCGAGCTGTCCCGCAACGCCCTCACGCAGGCCTTCGACCGGAGCACCGGCGCCGGGCGGCCTGGGGTCCAGGGCGACACCGTCGGCACCACCGCCCAGCTGTTCAAGCTTCCGTTCAACACCGGTCACCGCACCTACGCGATCTGGGACGAGACCGCCAAGAAGGCCGTCGACCTGGTCTACGTGGGTGAGCGGACCCTGCGCGGGCTCCCGGTCCTGGAGTTCCGCCGTGACGTCGGCCCCACCGACCTCGGGGAACTGCCGCTGTTCAAGGCCGTCCCCGGCGCCTGGGTCGGGCACCCGGAGCTGCCGAGCATCCCCGCCCACGAGTGGTATGAGAACACCGACACCGCCCTGTACGTCGAGCCGGTCACGGGTTCGCTGGTCGGCGGCCGGAGCAGCCCGCACGTCTGGGCGCAGACCACGGGGAAGCTCGGCGGGTTGCGGGTTGAGCTGCTCCGGGTCAGCCGCGCCACCCCCGTCGAGGCCGACGCCGCGGCGCTGGTGGCGACCGCACGGACGGCGAAGGGGAAGGTCCAGCTGCTGCGCCGTACGCCCTGGGCGCTGGGGGTGGTGGCGTTGCTGCTCGCCGGGTCGGCGGTCCTGACGCACCGACCGCACCGATCGGCAGTTGCGGTCCCTCCGCCCCGGCCGGCGCTCGACGACGCGCCGGCCGAAGTGCCCCGGTAGGCCGGAGTTGTCCCGCGCGTCGTGCGACGTCGGGTTGCGCACAGCCCGCCGTGGCTTACGTTGCACCCATGTTCACCTCCACCGTTCGGGTCGGCGCTGTGCTCGCCGCCGCCGGGCTCGGCCTCGCCGCCTGCTCCTCCTCCTCAGCCGGTACGGCGAAGCCGAAGCTCAACAGCGACACCACCTCGTTGGCGTTCACGGCCTGTGGCGCCGACTGCAGCGGGACGATCGAGGGTGCCGCGTACAAGATCGAGATGCCCGTGACCTGGAACGGCACGCTGCTGCTGTGGTCACACGGGTACCGGAACGCCTTTCCGACACCGCCGGACAACGCACCCGTCGACACCGCCGCGGAGGACGGCCCGTCCGCGGGCGCCATCACGACCCTGCTGGGCCAGGGCTACGCGGTCGCCGGCTCGGGCTACGCCAGCAACGGCTGGGCGGTGCAGGACGGCATCAAGGCCGGCGAGCAGCTGCGGGCCCTGTTCGTCAGCAAGGTCGCCAAGCCGCGCCGCACCTACGTCTGGGGCGCCTCCCTGGGTGGGCTCATCACCGAGCTGATCAGCGAGAAGCACCCGGAGTGGGTGTCCGGGGCAGCGCCGGAGTGCGGCGCGGTGGCCGGTACGACCGAGAACCTCGACGGTGCGCTCGGTATCGCCTTCATGGTCAAGACCCTCATCGACCCGACCCTGCAGATCACCAGCTTCGCCTCCCAGGCGGAGGCGGGAGTGGCGTTCGCGCAGGCCTCCAAGGCGGTGATCGCTGCCGCGCCTGACGTCGCCGGTGGCGGGACCGCGAAGGTCGTCGCCATCGCCACGCTGGCGCGGCTGGCGTCCCAGACCCTCACCTACGACGGCCACGACGCCGTGTCGGGCATCAGTGCCAAGGTCGAGTCGATCCTGCGCGCCATGGGGTTCGCGACCTTCGGGCAGCAGGAGTTCTCCACCCGCGTCGGCGGCGACGCTCTGGACATCAGCGACCTCGACCTGTCGGCCGCAGCCACCGACGCCGACCGTGCCACGGTCAAGACGTACGGGGGCAACCTCGACACCTACCTCGCCGCGCTGAAGGCAGCGGAGCTGCCCGCGGTGGACCCGGCCGCTCGCGAGAAGGCGATCGCGCAGGGCGAGACGACCGGCAAGGTCAGCCACCCCACCGTCACGCTGCACGACGAGCAGGACCCGCTGGTCATCCCCCAGAACGAGCGCGTCCTGGGTGACCGGTTCTTCGCCACCGGGTCGAGCGCCAACCTGACGCAGCTGTTCACGAAGCCGCCGACGACCTACGCAGCGCCCGCTCCCTACGGCGCGGGCCACTGCAACTTCACCGACACCGAGCAGGTCGCGCTCATCGGGGCACTCGACGGCTGGGTCCGTACCGGGGTGCGCGTCACGCCGCAGTCGGCGGCGAAGCTGTTCACCGCGCCGACGGGCTACGACGTGGAGTACCAGCCGTTGGCCTTCCCGTTCCTCCAGAAGAAGTAGCCGCCCCGCCCGTCAAGATCCACGGAACGCGCCTGGCCGTACGCGAGAGCTGATGCGCCCGTGCCGGTTCCGTGGATCTTGGGTGAAGCGGGCTCAGCCGAGGGTGGCGATGCTCGCGTCGTCGAGGGCCTGACGCGGCTGCGGCAGCAGGTCGAGCACCGGCAGCCGGACCTCCTCGAGGCGCCCGCTGACGGACAGCAGCACGGTGTTGAAGGCGCGCACGCTCGCCTCCCGCGTGAAGTGCTCGGCGTGCGTCCGGGCCAGCTCGCCCATCTCCCGGCGGCGCTCGCTCGAGGTCAGCAGCTCCCGCAGCGCGGCGGTGAACTCCTCCTCGGAGTCCTCAGCGAGCAACCCCGTCGACCCGTGTACGACCGACTCGGCGAGCCCGCCGGCGCTCCGGTAGGCGACCGACGGCGTGCCGTGCGAGGCCGCCTCCACGACGCAGAGCCCCCAGCCCTCCATGACGGAGGGAGTGGCGAGGACCCACGCGCGGCTGAGCAGCTCGTGCTTGCGGGCCTCGTCGACGTGCCCGACCAGCTCGACGCGGTCCTCCACGCCGAGTCGGGCGACCTCGGCGGCCACCGTGGCACTCCACCAGCCGTGGCCCACGATCGTCAGTCGCACGCCGGGGAGCTGGGCGACTGCGCGGACGGCGTGCTCGACGCGCTTGTGAGGGACGACGCGTCCGAGCACGACCACCTCGGGCACCGGGGAGCGTTCCACGCCGGGCAGGGAGGGCGGCGTGCCGTTGTGCACGACGGTGATGTTGCCCGCGCGGACGCCCAGGCCGATCAGGTCGCGGCGGCTGACGTCGCTCACCGTGACGTAGCGGCAGTTGCGCTGCACGCGCGGCGCCAGCCAGGACTCCAACCACCAGCCGATGCGGGCAACGGTCCGACCGCGCAGCGAAGGCCCGAACACGATGCCCCACTGCTCGCGGTGGACGTGGTGGCACAAGATGACCACCGGCCGCCGCGTGACCAGCCGGGCGAAGAAGGGCGTGCCGTTCTGGGTGTCCACGATGACGTCGAAGCGCCGGCCGACCACGATCCGCAGGAGGGTCCGGAGGTACACGGTGAACCGGCCCCCGGCGCGGCGGATCAGGTAGCCGTCCCGCTCCTCGGTCGGGGTCGAACCCGGGTGCCGGGCAGTGAGGATCGTGACCTGGTGGCCGCGCGCGGCCAGTCCCGCCGCCATCGCCTCGCCGTACAGCTCGGAACCGCCGCCCTCGGGGTGGCTGCTGTCACGCCAGCTGAGGATCGCGACCCTCAGGGGAGCGGTGGGTGCTGGGAGCACGGGGTCAGGCGCCTCTCTCGAACATGTGCAGAAGGTGAGCACAATGACACTAAAGCGAGAGCCCAGGACCTTTCAGGGAAACGAAACAGAAACCTCCGAATCATTTTCTACGACATATCAGGCATTTCTTGACGAAATGGTTGAGCGTGGAGGGTGGAATCTCGACGTCCTGCCGCGAACTCCTGCCTCAGGTGCTTATGGTGTGCCTCACACAGGCAGCGATGGCGCTGCGCGGAGGAGGAAACGGGCATGACGACCCTGGTGACGGCGGCCCTTGCGGGCTTGCTGGCGATCGGTACGACGGTGGGGGTGGTGCAGGCACTCAACAGCTCCACGAGCGACCGTGTCGCGCCCTCCAGCTCCACCTCCGCGCCCGTCTACGGCGCTCGCTGAGAGCGGGGGGGACCATGTCTCAGGCAACCCTCGAGGCCGCCCAGCCGTCCGGTGTCCAGCGCCTCTGGCGCCGCGAGCTCGCCCACTACCCGGATGAGCTCCGGCGCTACACGATGCTCGGCATCGTGGTGCTCTCGACGGTCATCCTCTACTACGAGAACTACATCAACGGCGCCGTCGCCCCGCAGATCCTGGCCGACCTGGACATGTCGTTCAGCTACTTCGTGTACATCCTGGTCATCGCCAACGGGATCGGCGCGTTCACCTCCCTCGCCGCCGGCCTGGCGGACCGCTTCGGCCGCGCCAACCTGGTCGCGTACGGGCTGCTGCTCACGGGCCTGATCACGGCCTTCGGCGTTCCGAACGTGAGCACCAAGTTCCAGTTCGGCGTCATGACCGCGCTGCTCGGAGTCGTCGAGGGCGTCATCCTCGTCGCCACCCCCGCCCTGGTCCGCGACTTCAGCCCGCAGCTCGGGCGCGCCTCCGCGATGGGGTTCTGGACCCTCGGCCCCGTCGTCGGCAGCCTGGTCGTCAGCCAGGTCTCAAGTCGGACGTTGAAGGACCTGCCGCGCTGGCAGGACCAGTTCGTGATCTGCGGCATCGTCGGCCTGGTGGTCTGGGTGATCGCCTTCCTGTTCCTGCGCGAGCTGACGCCGGCGCTGCGTGACCAGCTCATGGTCAGCATGCACGACAAGGCCCTCATCGAGGCCAAGGCCGCCGGGATCGACGTCGACGCCGCGGTGGCCAAGCCCTGGGGCCAGGTCGTCACGCCGGGCATCGTCGGGTCGGCCCTTGCGATCGGGCTGTTCCTGCTCGGCTACTACACCGCCGTCGCGTTCTTCCCGATCTTCTTCCAGACGGTCCAGGGCTTCACCTCCGACCAGGCGAACGGGCTGCTCAACTACTACTGGGCGTCCAACGCGATCGCGCTCGTCGTCGCCGGGGTGCTGTCGGACAAGCTCCGGGTCCGCAAGCCGTTCATGCTGTTCGGTGGGGTCTTCGCCTTCATCATCACCCTCATCGTCCGCTACGAGACCCCGCACACGGACGTCAGCTACTCGGCGTGGGCGTTCCTGCTGGTCTGCGTCGGCACCTACGGCGGGTTCGCCTTCGCCTGCTGGATGGCGTCGTTCACCGAGACGGTCGAGGCCAAGAACCCCGCCCTGACGGCCTACGGCCTGGCGGTCTGGGGCTGGGTGCTGCGCGCCATCGTCGCGATCAGCTTCCTCATCCTCCCGCAGATCATCACCTCGGTGACACCGCTGGTGAACCACGGCGCCGAGGTCAAGGCGATCGCCACCCGCGACGCCCGCTACCTGCCGACCATCCAGGCCAACCAGGCGTTCCTGGCCGACATCAGCAAGCGCTTCCCGGACGGTGTCGTGCCGCCGGACGTCGCGACCCAGGTCGTGGAGAAGGTCGGCGCGGACGTCGCGACCTTCCTCACCACCGAGCAGGGCAAGAAGGACTTCGGTCCGAACAGCCCTATCACGCTCTACGGCGCTGAGGTCCAGAAGGCCCAGAAGGAGTCGCCCGGGCAGTGGCAGGACTGGTTCCTCATCTGTGCCCTCGGCCAGCTCTTCTTCATCCCGATGGTCTTCGTCCTGAAGGGCCACTGGAGCCCGCGGAAGGCTCGCGAGGAGGCCGAGGCTCACCAGGCAGCGGTCGACGCGGAGCTGCGCAAGATGGCGACGTCGCCGGTGGACATCGCGTTGCCGCGGGACAGCAGCGACCAGAGCAACGTCTCGCTGGGCAAGCCCACCCGCACCGTCTGACCTGTACGCCCCGAGGGCCCCTGCCGCTACCGCGGTGGGGGCCCTCGGCGTGGCAGGGAGGCGGTCAGACCGTCACGTGCGGCGGCAGCGGCTCGTGGCGCAGGTAGCGGCGGGTGAACGAGCCGGTGCCGTGGGACAGCGACCGGAGCTCGGCGGCGTAGTGCAGCAGCTCCAGGTCCGGGACCTCGGCGGACACCACCGCGACGTCCTCGTCGATCTCGTTGCCGGTGACGCGGGCACGCCGGCCGGACAGGTCGCTCATGGCGGTGCCGACGTAGCCGGCGGGGAGCCGTACCTCGATGGCGGAGACCGGTTCGAGGACCTGCAACCCGGCCGCGGCGGCGGCTTCCCGGACGGCCAGGGCGCCGGCCGACTGGAACGCCGCGTCGGAGGAGTCGACGGAGTGCGCCTTGCCGTCGGTCAGCACCGCGCGGAGGTCGACCAGCGGCCGGCCGGCGAGGCCGCGCTCCATCTGGGTGTGTACGCCCTTCTCGACCGAGGGGATGTAGTTGGTCGGCACCGAGCCGCCGACGACCTTGGACTCGAAGACCAGCCCGGAGCCGGCGGGCAGCGGCTCGAAGTCGACGTGGATCACCGCGAACTGGCCATGCCCACCGGACTGCTTCACGTGCCGGCCGGTGACCGTCACCGGCCCGGCGAGGGTCTCCCGCAGCGCAACCAGGACAGGCGGCTGCGTGACGGCCACGCCGTACCGGGTCTTGAGCCGGTCGACGAGCACCTCGGCGTGGGCGTCGCCGACCGTCCACAGCAGCAGCTGGCCGGTCTCGATCTGGCGCTCCAGGCGTACGGTCGGGTCCTCGGCCACCAGCCGTTGCAGGGCCGTGCCGAGCTTGTCCTCGTCGGCGCGCGAGGCGGCCTCCACGGCGATCGCGTGCTGGGGCTCGGGGAGCTCCCACGGGTGCACGAGCAGCGGGTCCTCCTTGGAGGAGATGGTGTCGCCGGTCTCGGCGGACGCGAGCTTCGCGACCGACACCAGGTCGCCGGCGCGGCACTCCGCGACCGGGCGCATGAGGGCGCCGAGGGGAGTGGAGAGCACGCCGACCCGCTCGTCGGCGTCGTGGTCGGGGTGGCCGCGCTCCTGCAGGCCGTGGCCGGAGACGTGCACGACCGCGTCGGGGCGCAGCGTCCCGGAGAACACCCGGATCAGCGAGACCCGGCCGAGGTAGGGGTCCGAGGTCGTCTTCACGACCTCCGCGACCAGTGGCCCGAGGGGATCGCAGGTGATCGGGGCGGCCGGGGAGCCGTCGGGGCGGGTGACGACCGGGCAGGGGTGCTCCAGCGGGGTCGGCAGCGCCTGCGTCATCAGCTCGAGCAGCTCGTCCGTGCCGAGCAGCGACAGCGGTGCCGCGGGCAGCACCGGGAAGAAGTTGCCGCGGGCCACCGCCAGCTCCAGGTCGGCGATGAGGACCTTGGTGTCGATGTCCTCCCCGGCGAGGTAGCGGTCCAGCAGCGTCTCGTCCTCACTCTCGGCGATCACCGCCTCGAGCAGCTCGCTCCGCAGCGACTCGATGAGCGGCAGGTGCTGCGGGTCCGGATCGCGTTCGATCCGGTCGCCGGACGACCAGTCGTACACGCGCTGCGAGATCAGCCCGATGACACCGGCCACCGTCTCGTCGGCACCGTCGGCGTGCAGGGGCAGGTAGAGGGGGTGCACCCCGTCACCGAGCACCCGCTGGCAGATCGCGACGCAGTCGTCGAAGTCGGCGCGGGCCCGGTCGAGCTGGGTGATCACCACGGCCCGGGGCAGCCCGACCGCGGCGCACTCGTGCCACAGCTGGACGGTCAGCGCGTCCACCCCGTCGACGGCGGAGATCACGAACACCGCCGCGTCCGCGGCGCGCAGGCCGGCGCGGAGCTCGCCGACGAAGTCCGCCGAGCCAGGGGTGTCGAGCAGGTTGACCTTCACCCCCCCGTACTCGAGGGGGGCGAGGGAGAGCGCGACGGAGCGCTGCAGGCGGACCTCCACCTCCTCGCTGTCGCTGACGGTCGTGCCGTCGGGGACGGTGCCGGCCCGCGCGATCGCCCCGGTCCGCGCGAGCAGCGCCTCGACCAGGGTCGTCTTGCCTGCCCCGGCGTGGCCCACCAGGACGACGTTGCGGACCAGCTCCGGGGCCCTCGGTTCGGGTGCCGGTCCTGACTGCTTTCCTGTCTTTGACATGACCTCAACCTCTCATGGGGCTCAGCGCGCTGTGCCGAGCCTCTCGCCGGGGGAACGCGGGGACAAGCCCCTGGCGCGGCTATCGTTCGCGTGGTGATCGGTTCCCAGCTCCGCCCCGTCGTCGGGAAGATCGCCGACCCGCTCGTCAACCTGCTGCTCCGGCTCGGCGTCACGCCCAACGCGGTGACCGCCACCGGCACCCTGGGGGTGGTCGCGGCGGCGCTGGCGTTCTACCCAGGCGGGCACTTCCTGGCGGGCACGCTGGTCATCACGGTGTTCGTGCTGACGGACACGATTGACGGCGCACTGGCCCGCAAGCGCGGCATCTCGGGTCCCTTCGGCGCGTGGCTCGACTCGACCTGCGACCGGGTTGCCGACGGCGCGATCTTCGGCGGTCTGCTGCTCTGGTACGCCGGCAAGGGTGACGACGATGTGCTGCTGGCCGTGACCCTGTTCGTGCTCCTGTGCTCGCAGGTCATCTCGTACGAGAAGGCGCGCGCCGAAGGCCTGGGCCTCACCTGCAACGTCGGCATCGCGGAGCGCCCGGAACGGCTGATCATCACGCTGACGGCTGCCGGCCTCGTGGGCTTCGGCGTCCCGGACGGGCTGCTGGCCGGGGGCCTGTGGCTGCTCGCGGTGCTGTCGCTCATCACCGTCGGGCAGCGGCTGCGCGAGGTCCACCGGCAGGCCGGGCTCGCCAGCCCGTGAGGCACCCGTGACGCCGGCGGTCGCCAAGGTCGCGGACGCCCTGAGCTCCGGCAGCTACGCCGCGGGCTGGGCCGTCCTCAAGCGGCTGCCCGAGCCCGCGGCCCGCGCGCTGTTCCAGGCCGGGGCCGACGTCGCGTCGGCCCGCGGGGGCGGTGGCATCGACCGGCTGCGTGCCAACCTCGAGCGGGTCGCGCCGGGTCAGGACCTGATCCGGGACGCGGTGCGGTCCTACGCGCGCTACTGGTGCGAGGCGTTCCGGCTGCCGGCCATGAAGCCCGAGCGGATCGTGGGCGGCACCCATGCCGTCCGTGAGGAGCTGCTCCGGGACTCCGTGGCGTCGGACCGCGGCACGATCATGGTGCTCCCGCACAGCGGCAACTGGGACGCCGCCGGCGCCTGGTGCGGGCTGACCGGCGCCCCGTTCACGACCGTCGCCGAGCGGCTCAAGCCCGAGTCGCTGTACGAGCAGTTCGTGGCCTTCCGGGAGTCGCTCGGCATGTCGGTGCTGCCGCTGACCGGGGGAGAGCGCAACCCCTTCGAGGTGCTCACCGAGCGGCTCGACGCCGGCGGCACGGTGTGCCTGCTCGCTGACCGCGACCTGACGCCCAAGGGCATCGACGTGGAGTTCTTCGGGGCCACCGCCCGGATGCCGGCGGGGCCGGCGCGGCTGGCGCGAGAGACCGGCGCGAACCTGATGCCGACGACGCTGTGCTTCGTCGGCGACCGCGACTGGGAGATCCGGTTCCACCCCTACGTCCCGCCGACCGACCTCGCGACCATGACCCAGGGGGTGGCCAGCGCGTTCCAGGACGCCATCACCGACCACCCCACCGACTGGCACATGCTGCAACGGCTGTGGCTCGACGACCTCGAGCCGCGATGAGGATCGGCATCGTCTGCCCGTACACCTGGGATGTGCCGGGGGGCGTCCAGGCGCATGTGCGGGACCTCGCGGAGAGCCTGCTCGAGCTCGGTCACGAGGTGTCGGTCCTCACCCCGGTCGACGACCCTGACACCGCTGACCTGCCCGCCTACGTGACCCCCGGTGGGCGGGCAGTTCCCGTGCCCTACAACGGATCCGTGGCCCGGCTCGCCTTCGGACCGGTGTCGTTGACGCGCACCCGTCGCTGGTTGCGCAAGGGCCAGTTCGACGTGCTGCACCTGCACGAGCCGACCGTCCCGTCGCTGTCGATGATCGCCTGCTTCGCCGCCCGCGGGCCGATGGTCGCGACCTTCCACACCGCCACCGCGCGGAGCCGGGCGCTGCAGGTCTTCGGGACCGCGATGCAGCCCGGCCTGGAGAAGATCACCGGCCGGATCGCGGTGTCGCCGGCCGCCCGCCGGGTCGTGGTCGAGCACCTCGGGCACGACGCCGTGCTCATCCCGAACGGGGTGCGCGTCGCGGCCTTCGCGGGCGCGCAGCCGCTGCCCGACCTACCGCCCGGACCCAGGGTGGTGTTTCTCGGCCGCGTCGATGAGGACCGCAAGGGGCTCTCTGTGCTGCTCGAGGCGCTGCCCTCGCTGGTGCGCCAGGTGCCCGACGTCCAGGTGCTCGTGGCCGGTCCCGGGGAGGTCGAGCCGCCCGCCCCCAACGTGCACGTCCTCGGGCTGGTGAGCGCCGCCGACAAGCCACGGGTGTTCGCCAGCGGTGACGTCTACTGCGCGCCGAACACCCACGGCGAGAGCTTCGGGATCGTGCTGATCGAGGCGATGGCCACCGGCACGCCGGTCGTCGCCGCCGACCTCGAGGCCTTCCGTCGGGTGCTCGACGACGGCGACGCGGGCGTGCTGTTCCCGGTCGGTGACAGCGCCGCGCTGGCCAATGCGCTCGCCGACCTGCTCGGCGACCCGGCCCGCCGGGAAGCGCTGTCCGTCAGGGGATCGGAGGCCGTGCTGGCCTACGACTGGGAGCAGGTCACCCGGCAGATCGTCGAGGTCTACGAGACGGTCGCGGTGCCCGCTGCGGTCGGGCTCGACGACCTCGACGAGGACGAGGTGGAGGACGTCGGCCAGGAGGACGACCCCGGCCGGGTGTCGGAGTCGTTGCGCCGCTGGCTCGCGGTCGTCCGCGAGCGGGTGGCGCCGTGACGCTCGGCTTCTACACCGCCGTCGCCGTCGTGCTGATCGCGATCTACATCACCTGGACGGCCGGCCGGCTCGACCGCATGCACGCCCGCGTCGACGCGGCCTGGGCGGCCCTGGACGCCCAGCTCGTCCGGCGGGCTGCCGCCGCGCGCGCCCTGGTCCCGAGGCTGCCCGCCGGCCCGGAAGCGGTCGCCCTGGACCGGGCGGCGTCCGCGGCACTGGAGGCCGGGGAAACCGGCCGGGAGACCATCGAGAACGACCTGTCCCGCAGCTTGCGGGCCGCGGCGCCGCTGCTCCCCGAGGAGCCGCAGCTGCTCGCCGAGCTCGAGACCGCCTCCACCCGCGTCGGGCTGGCCCGGTCGTTCCACAACGGCGCCGTCAACGACACCCGGGCGCTGCGTTCCAAGCGGCTACCGCGCGCGTTGCGCCTGGCTGGCCACCGGGCCATGCCCGCCTTCTTCGACGTCGACGACACGGCGCTGCGTTCAGGCACCTGACGGGCTGTCGACCTATCGTCACAGCATGCGTCTTCGCCCTCCCGCTGCTGCCCTCGCGGTGCTGTCCCTCGTCGCTGCCTGCAGCGGCGGTAGCTCCCACGCCCTGAAGCCCAGCCCCACGCCGTCTCCCACGCCCAGCCCGACGGCCTCGCCGACCCCGTCGGTCAGGCCGACGCCGAAGCCGGTCGACTTTCTCACCGGGACCCCGGCCGGTGCCTCCGGACCGCTCGTGGCGATCAAGGTCGACAACGCGCCGCTCGCCTGGCCCTACCAGACCGGACTCGGCCGGGCCGCGATCGTCTACCAGGAGCTGGTCGAGGGCGGCTCGACCCGGCTGCTCGCCGTCTTCGAGAGCGCGCTCGCGGGCCCCGGCGAGGTCGGGCCGATCCGCAGCATCCGCGAGAGCGACGTGGAGCTGGTCCGCCAGTTCGGGAAGATGGCCGTCGGGTTCTCCGGCGGGAACACCGGCGTCAAGGCGATCATCCGCGCCGCTGCCCGCAAGGGGTGGCTCATCGACGCGTCCTACGACGCCAAGCCCGGCGCGTACCGGCTGGGCGCGCAGCGGCGGGACGCGCGCAACTTCTTCGCGGTGCCGTCGCGGCTGGTGAAGGGGCAGGCGGGCAGCAGCGCGACCGACATCGGGCTGCGCTTCGGACCGCCCGCGGCCGGTGGTGATCACGTGACGATGGGGGTGGCCACGTACGCCCAGCAGAGCCGCGTCACGTTCCGGTACAACGCGGCCACCCACGCCTGGTCGGTGAGCCAGAACGGCCACCTGATGAGCAACGTCGGGCCGGCGAACGTCATCGTGCAGCGGGTCCGGGAGCAGCGCAGCGGCTTCAAGGACGTGCACGGCCAGCCGACGCCCTACACCGTCACGGTCGGCACCGGCGCGGTGACGGTGTTCCGGGACGGCAAGCGCTACACCGGCACCTGGAAGCGCAACGGCCGCGGCGCCACCCACTTCCTGGACGCCAGGCACCACGACATCCCGCTGTCGCCTGGTCGAACCTGGGTGCTGCTGGTGCCCACCACCGGCGGGATCTCGTTCGGCTGAGAACGACCCCGTCACCTAGGATGGGGGCATGAACTCGACCGGCACACCCCTCGTCAAGCGCGGCATGGCAGAGCAGCTCAAGGGCGGCGTCATCATGGATGTCGTCAACGTCGAGCAGGCCCGCATCGCGGAGGACGCCGGCGCCGTCGCCGTCATGGCACTGGAGCGGGTCCCGGCCGACATCCGTCGTGACGGTGGCGTGTCCCGCATGAGCGATCCCGACATGATCGACGCGATCAAGGCCGAGGTCACCATCCCGGTGATGGCCAAGGCCCGCATCGGGCACTTCGTCGAGGCCCAGGTCCTGCAGGCGATCGGCGTCGACTACATCGATGAGTCCGAGGTCCTGACCCCCGCCGACTACGCCCACCACATCGACAAGGCCGCCTTCACGGTGCCGTTCGTGTGCGGCGCGACCAACCTCGGCGAGGCGCTCCGCCGGATCTCCGAGGGCGCGGCCATGATCCGCTCCAAGGGCGAGGCCGGGACCGGCGACGTCAGCCAGGCGACCACCCACATCCGCACCATCCTCGGCGGCATCAAGCGACTGACCACGATGGACTCGGCCGAGCTGTTCGAAGCCGCCAAGGAGCTCCGCGCGCCGATCGACCTGGTTCGCGAGACGGCCTCCCTCGGCCGGCTCCCCGTGGTGCTGTTCGTCGCCGGTGGCGTGGCCACCCCGGCCGACGCGGCGATGATGATGCAGCTCGGCGCCGACGGCGTGTTCATCGGCTCCGGCATCTTCAAGAGCGGCGACCCCGCCGCCCGCGCCCGGGCGTGCGTCGAGGCGACCGCCTACTACGAGGACGCCGAGCGGATCGCCAAGGTCAGCCGCGGACTCGGTGAGGCCATGGTCGGCATCTCCGTCGACTCGCTCGGCGCCGGGGACCTGCTGGCGCAGCGCGGTTGGTGACCCGCGTCGGGGTCCTGGCTCTGCAAGGTGACGTCCGCGAGCACATCGCTGCCCTGACGGCCTGCGGCGTGACGCCCGTCGAGGTCAAGCGCCCCCGCGACCTCGAGGGCCTGGACGGCATCGTGCTGCCGGGTGGCGAGTCCACCACGATGGGCAAGCTGCTCCGGATCTTCGAGCTGCTCGGTCCGCTGCGGTCACTGATCGGCGGCGGCCTGCCCGCGTACGGCACCTGCGCCGGCATGATCCTGCTGGCCACCGAGGTGGTCGACGGGCGGCACGACCAGGAGCTGGTCGGCGGCCTGGACATCACCGTCCGTCGCAACGCCTTCGGGTCGCAGGTGCACTCGTTCGAGGGGCCGCTGGACGTCGAGGGCGTCGGTACCGTGCACGCGGTGTTCATCCGGGCGCCCTGGGTCGAGCGCGCCGGGCCGGCCGTCGAGGTGCTCGCGAGCGTGGGGGAGCACCCGGTCGCGGTCCGCCAGGGGCACCTGCTGGCCACCTCGTTCCACCCCGAGCTGACCGGGGACGAGCGGCTGCACGGCTACTTCGTCCGTACACTCGTGAGGTCTGAGAGGGGTCCCGCATGAGTGGGCATAGCAAGTGGGCGACGACCAAGCACAAGAAGGCGGTCGTCGACGCCAAGCGCAGCAAGCTGTTCGCCAAGCTGATCAAGACCATCGAGGTCGCTGCTCGCACCGGCGGCGGTGACCCCTCGGGCAACCCGACCCTTGCCGACGCGATCACCGGCGCGAAGCGGCTGTCGGTGCCCGCGGACAACATCGAGCGGGCCATCAAGCGCGGCTCGGGTGACTTGGGCGACGCCAACGCCTACGAGGAGATCATGTACGAGGCGTACGGCCCCGGCGGCGTCGCGTTCCTCATCGAGTGCCTCACCGACAACCGCAACCGCGCCAACGCCGAGGTCCGCACCGCCATCACGCGCAACGGCGGCAACCCGGCCGACCCGGGTTCGGTGGCCTACCTGTTCTCGCGCAAGACCTTGGTGACCATCGCCAAGTCGGACGGTCTCACCGAGGACGACGTGCTGCTCGCGGTGCTGGAGGCCGGCGCGGAGGAGGTCAACGACACCGAGGACGCCTTCGAGGTGGTCTGCGACGTCTCCGACGCCCGCGCCGTCCGCGACGCCTGCGCCGAGGCCGGGCTGACCGTCGACAACGCCGAGATCGCCTGGATCCCGGCGAGCTCCATCGAGCTCGAGGACGAGCCGGCGCGCAAGGTCCTCAAGTTGGTGGACGCGCTCGAGGACCTCGATGACGTCCAGAACGTGTACGCGAACTTCGACGTGTCCGACGAGGTCCTCGCCTCGGTCTGAGGGCTCGGCTCCCCGCTCAAACGTTGATCCACGGAAGCCGCGCAACCCGTCAGGGCACTCTCTGAGTTGCTCCGGTTCTGTGGATCATGGGCTTCGGCGGCACCACACGAGCGCGACCGGGCGACGCGCGGCTTGGCTCAACGCCGCGAAGAGCAACCGCGGAGCGCCGGCTAGGTCGTCGCCACCAGCCGGTAGAGCCCGTTCGCCGCCAGTACCAGCAGCTCGCCGTGCGCGTCGTGCCCGAACCCGGCCAGCCCCTCGACCCGCAGCCCGAGCTGCTGCGACTCGGTGACCCCGGACGCCGTCCGCCGCACCATCAGCAGCGCGCCCTCGCAGTAGTCGCCGAAGACGTACGCCCCGTCGAGCGAGGGGATCGCCCTTCCGTGGTAGACCTCGCCGCCGCTGATCGAGCAGCCACCCTCGGTGTGCGGGTAGGTCAGCGCCGGCACGATCAGCGGCCCCGGGACGGTGATCTGCTCGTCCGGGTGGAAGCGGTCGTTGCCCTGGAACACCGACCAGCCGTAGTTCGCGCCCTTCTGGAACTGCGGCGGCACCACGTCGAGCTCCTCGACCTTGTTCTCGCCGACGTCGCCGAGGTAGAAGTCGCCGTTGGTGTCGAAGGAGAAGCGCAGCGGGTTGCGTAGCCCCAGCGCCCAGATCTTCGGGCTGTTGCGGAACGGGTTGTCCTTGGCGCCCTCGCCCGTACGCGGGTCGAGCCGCAGGATCTTGCCGAGGTCGGTGTTGAGGTCCTGGGCGCGGTTCCCCGGGTCGCCGGCGCTGCCCCCGTCACCGAGCCCGACCAGGAGCATCCCGGTACGGTCGAACAACAGCATGCCGCCGTTGTGGTTCGGGAACGGGTGGTCGACGGTGAGCAGCTGCTGGCCGTTGCCGGCCGTGCCGTCGGTCACGGTGTACGCGACGACCTTCGTGTCGCCGCCCTTGTCGGTGAAGTCGACGTACATCCGGTGGTTCAGCGCATAGGCAGGGTCGAAGGCGATCGACAGCACGCCCTGCTCGTTGCCGTGGCTGGTTTCGGCGGTGAGGTCCAGAACGGTGCCGAGCAGCGCGCCCTGGGCATCGAGGTGCACGATCTTGCCGGTCCGCTCGACCAGGTACAGGCTGTTCGGGTCGCCGGGTACCGCCCCCACCCAGGCCGGTACGGGGAACTCCCCGAGAGCCTCCAGCGCGTACGGCAGCGGGCTGGTGCTCGGGGCGGGCAGCGGCGAGGAGGTCGGGATGCCCGGGCCCTGGGCCGCCGCGGTGGGCGTCGGGCTGGGGGTCGCGGACGCTCCCGGATCGGCGGAGGTGGTGGACGTGCACCCGGCGAGCAGCAGCGCCAGGAGCAGCGCGGGCAGACGGGGAACCATTCCATCAGCCTTGCACGCCGCGCCGGGCCGACCTCCCCGAGCCTGACGGTGCCGCGTCGTAGAGTTCCCGAACAAGTGAGCGAGGACGGAGCCGATGTGCGCGTGCTGGGAGTCGACCCGGGGCTGACCCGGTGCGGGCTGGGAGTGGTCGACGGCCGCCCTGGCCGGGCCACCCTCGTCGCGGTCGGGGTCGTCACGACACCGTCGACAGCTGAGCTCGGCGCCCGGCTGGTCGCGTTGGAGGAGGCGTTCGAAGCCTGGCTGGACCTGCACCAGCCCGAGGCGGTGGCGGTCGAGCGGGTGTTCGCCCAGCACAACGTCCGCACCGTCATGGGGACCGCCCAGGCCGGCGCCGTCGCGATCGTCTGCGCGGCCCGCCGCGGCATCCCGGTCGCGTTGCACACCCCGAGCGAGGTCAAGGCGGCCGTCACCGGCTCCGGGCGGGCCGACAAGGCCCAGGTCGGCGCCATGGTCACCCGGATCCTGCGGCTGACGGAGATGCCCAAGCCGGCCGATGCCGCCGACGCCCTCGCCCTGGCGATCTGCCACAGCTGGCGGGCCCCGATGCTGGCGAGGCTGAGGTGATCGCCAGCCTGACGGGGCGGGTGACGGCCCGGACGGCCCACGGCGTGGTGCTGACCGTCGGGGGAGTGGGGCTCGCGGTGCTGACCACTCCCGGGACGCGCAGTCGGCTGCGTACGGGGGAGGAGGCCTTCCTGGCGACCACCCTCGTCGTCCGCGAGGACTCCCTGACGCTCTACGGGTTCGAGACCGACGACGAACGGGAGATCTTTGAGCTGCTGCAGACCTCCAGCGGCGTCGGGCCCAAGGTCGCGCAGGCGGTGCTGACCGTGCACACCCCCGACGCGGTGCGCCGGGCGATCGCGACCGAGGACCTCAAGGCCCTCACGCTCGTGCCCGGCATCGGGCACAAGGGCGCGCAGCGGATCGTGCTGGAGCTCAAGGACAAGATGGGCCTGCCCACCGGCGGCGCGTCGCCCGCGGCGGCCGCCTGGCGGGACACCCTCACCGAGGCGATCATCGGCCTCGGCTGGTCAGCTTCCCAGGCCGATGAGACTGTCGTACGGCTGTCAGCAGCCCACCCGACGGCGGGTGAGGCCGACGTGCCGAGCCTGCTGAGGGAGGCGCTCGCGATGCTCGGGAAGGCCCGCTGATGTCGGAGGAGCACGAGGCGGCCCGGCTTGCCGCGCTGGCTCGCCCGGAGGCCGGCGACGACGAGCGGCTCGTCGAGGCCGCGCTGCGCCCGAAGCGCCTCGAGGAGTTCATCGGCCAGGAGCGGGTCCGCGAGCAGCTGTCGCTCGTGCTGCAGAGCGCCCAGCGGCGCGGCAAACCGCCGGACCCCGTGCTGCTGTCCGGCGCGCCCGGGCTCGGCAAGACCTCGCTCGCCATGATCATCGCGGCCGAGCTCGGCACCGGCATCCGGATCACGTCGGGGCCGGCGCTCGAGCGGGCCGGTGACCTCGCGGCGCTCGTCAGCAGCCTGGTCGAGGGCGAGGTGCTGTTCATCGACGAGATCCACCGCATCGCCCGACCCGCAGAGGAGCTGCTCTACGTCGCGATGGAGGACTTCCGGGTCGACGTCATCGTCGGCAAGGGGCCTGGCGCGACGGCCATTCCGTTGGAGATCCCGCCCTTCACCGTCGTCGGTGCGACAACCCGGGCCGGTCTGCTCCCCAGTCCATTGCGTGATCGTTTCGGGTTCACAGCGCAGCTCGACTACTACGA
>JBKJVH010000070.1:0-25999 GCA_046590985.1 Mycobacteriales bacterium | reverse complement strand
TGGCACCGAGCTGCCTGACACGGGCGAAGTGCTGCCGGGCCACGGCCTGCGCCTCGGCTACTACGCGCAGGAGCACGACACCCTCGACACCGACCGCACGGTGCTCGAGAACATGCGCTCCTCCAGCCCCGATCTGCCCGAGGCGGAGGCCCGCCGCGTGCTCGGGTCGTTCCTCTTCAGCGGCGACGTCGTGCACCAGAAGGCCGGCACCTTGTCGGGCGGGGAGAAGACCAGGCTGGCGCTCGCCACCCTGGTCGTCAGCGGGGCCAACGTGCTGCTGCTCGACGAGCCGACCAACAACCTCGACCCCGCGTCGCGAGCCGAGGTGCTGTCGGCGCTCGCCTCGTACAAGGGTGCGGTCGTGCTCGTCACCCACGACGAGGGCGCGGTCACGGCCCTGGAGCCCGAGAAGGTGCTGCTGCTTCCCGATGGTGTCGAGGACCAGTGGTCTGATGCGCTCGCGGACCTCATCGCCCTAGCCTGACCGCATGCTCCCGCTGCTCGCCTCCCAGGCCGCGGCAGCCCGGGCAGTCCTGCCGCCCGAGGTGCTGGCCTTCATCGAGGGCGGCGGCGTGTCGACCCGGGAGGCCGAGACGGCTTGGGAGCGGTTCCGGCTGCGACCGCGGGTGCTCCGGGATGTCGCTGTCGTCGACACCACCCTGATCCTGTACGGCACGGCCTTGGCCACTCCGGTGCTGGTGGCACCGACCGCGTTCCACGGGCGGGTGCATTCCCTGGGCGAGCAGGCCACCTCGGCGGGCGCCTCGCGGGCCGGGTCGCTGTTCGTGGCTGCCACCCGCGCCGACCGGCCCGTCACCGAGCTGACCGGCCCCTTCTGGTGGCAGAGCTACATCCTGAAGGACCGCGGCCGCACTCTCGACCTGGCGCTGGCGGCTCGGGACGCAGGTGCGACGGCGATCGTCGTGACCGGTGACACCCCGATGGTGGCCCCGCGCGAGGGCGGTCTTCGGGTGCCGCTGGGGGAACAGGAGCAGGACCCCGCGGCCACCTTTTCCGTCCTCGCCTGGCTCGCTGCGGAGACGCGGCTTCCGGTTCTGGTCAAGGGTGTCCTGCGGGGCGATGACGCCCGAGAGTGCCTGGCTGCAGGGGCTTCCGGGATCATCGTCAGCAACCACGGCGGCCGTCAGCTCGATCGCGCCGTGCCGACCGCAGCCGCCCTTGCCGAGGTCGTCGAGGCCGTGGACGGCGCGGTCCCGGTGCTCGTTGACGGCGGCCTCCGCTCCGGTCTCGATGTCCTTTGCGCGCTGGCGCTCGGCGCGACCGCGGTCCTGCTCGGCAAGCCGCTCCTGTACGCCCTGGCCGCCGACGGTGCAGCCGGCGTCACCGCGTGCCTGGAAGCGGTGACGGCCGACCTGGCCGCCGCAATGACCCTCGCCGGCTGCACGTCCCTGTCCGAGGTGGACGGGTCGCTGCTCAGCGAGCGGTGAGCCGGCGCAACCCGGGGGAGCCGGCCACAGCGAGGCAGATGACCGCCGTGAGGATCGAAGCTCCCACCGCCGTCGGGCGGGTGCCGAACCGCTCCGCCGCCGGTCCGACCAGGACGAACCCCAGCGGCATCAAGGTCAGCGACCCCAGGTAGTCGAACGAGGACACCCGCGACTGGGCAGAGGCAGGGATGCGCTCCTGCAGGGCCGTCTCCCAGATGGTGAAGCAGAGCGCAACGCCGACTCCGGTGACGGCCTCGAAGGCTGCGACTGCGGCGGTCGGCAAGGCGGAGGCGCAGATCGCGGCCTGCGCCGATGCCAGGCACAGCGCACCGCCGATCGTGACACCCGGCCGGGACGGTCGCCAGCGCACGGCAAGCAGGCTGCCGCTGACGGCACCGATCCCGAAGCCGGCCGTGATCCAGCCCCACGAGCTGGCACCGCTCCGGATGTCCTGGGCGACCTGCGGTCCGAGCACGAACAGCGCCGGCAGCATCAAGGCGTGGTAGGCCGCGAAGGCGATCAGCGTGCTCCACACCCACGACCGGGTGCGGACCTCCCGCCAACCACCTGCCAGGTCGGTGAGGAAGTGCGCCGGCTCGCTCTTCGCCGCCGGCCGGGGTCGCAGCGCGAGCAGGGTCACCGCACTCACGCCGAACGTGGCCGCGTCCACCGCCAGCGCACCGCCCGGTCCCAGGGCCACCACCAGCACGCCGGCCACCGCGGGCGCCACGACCATGCTCACGTTCATGCTCAAGGAGAGCAGTGCGTTGGCCGGCTGCTCCTCGCCCGGTTCTACAACCTGCGGAACGAGTCCGAGCATCGCCGGTCGGAAGAACGCCTCCGCGGCCCCGTACAGGGCTTGCAGCGCCACCAGGCGCCACACCGTGGCGTGGCCGGACAGCAGCAGGGTTGCCGTGACCCCCTGAGCCAGACCGCGCACGACGTCGGAGGCCAGCATCGTGAGCTGGCGCGGCAACCGGTCCGCGACGACGCCGCCGACCAGGACGAACAACGCCAGCGTGAGGGCGCTGACGCCGAGCACCAGCCCGACGTCGGCCGCACCGGCACCGGGCAACGACAGCACCGCGAAGGGCATCGCCACCAGGAACAGCCGATCTCCGATCGCGGACAGCGCCTGACCGGTGAACAGCAGGGCGAACTGCCGGTGCCGCAGCACGGACAGCCGCGCTGCTGAACGCTGCGGTTCGGGGTCGGAGGTGGTCGTGCTCGGCGTGCTGATCGTGCCTCCTGAGGTGGGTACGGCAGTCTTTCAGCCCGGGGCCGCACGAGCACCCGACTTGTCCCTGTCGGCCAAGGACCGGAGGTGGCAGGTTGGGGGAGTGCCGCTTCAGCTCACCGGGGAACCCGACCACCCCGGGCTCCTGGACCTGCCCTGGTCGGTGCCGCTGGAGGAGTGGCCCGCCGAAGGTCTCGTGGGGTTGCCCCGTGGCATCTCCCGTCACGTTGTGCGCTTCGTCCAGGTCGAGGGCGTGGTGTTCGCAGTCAAGGAGATCAGCAGCTGGACAGCTGCCCGGGAGTACGCCCTCCTCCGCGAACTGGAGCGCGCCGGCGTGCCCTCGGTGCACCCGGTCGGCATCGTGAACGGACGCAGTGACGCGGCGGGGGAGGAACTCGAGGCTGCGCTCGTCACCCGTCACCTTGAGTTCTCGCTGCCCTATCGGGCGCTGCTGTCACAGGTGCTGCGCCCCGAGACGGCCACGCGGTTGCTGGACGCGCTCGCCGTCCTGCTCGTACGACTGCACCTGGCCGGCTTCTACTGGGGCGACTGCTCGCTGTCGAACACGCTCTTCCGTCGGGATGCCGGATCGTTCAGCGCCTACCTCGTCGATGCCGAGACAACCGAGCAGCACCCGAGGCTGTCCGACGGGCAGCGTGCCTACGACGTTGCGATGGCGCGCACCAACATCACCGGGGAGCTGCTCGACCTCCAGGCCGGCGAGCTGCTCGACCCCGGGCTCGACCCGATCGGCACCGGCGTGACGCTCGAGGAGCGGTACCTGGAGCTGTGGGACGCCCTCACCCACCCTCAGACCGTGCTCCTCGGTGAGAGCGGCCGGGTCGAGCGTCGCATCCGGGCGATGAACCGGCTCGGCTTCGACGTCGCGGAGATCGACGTCGCCCGTGACGCCGACGGTGTGCACGTGCGGATCCAGCCCAAGGTGGTCGACGCCGGGCATCACGCGCGGCGGCTGCTGCGGCTCACCGGCCTCGACGTCGAGGAGAACCAGGCCCGGCGGCTGCTGAACGACCTCGACGGCTATCGCGCCGCGACGGGCAGGAACGAGGAGCCGGAGCAGATCGTGGCGCACCTGTGGTTGGCGGAGGTCTTCGGGCCGGTCGTCGGTGCGGTGCCCCGGCAGCTGCGGGGCCGTCTCGAACCGGCGCAGGTGTTTCACGAGGTACTCGAGCACCGGTGGTTCCTGTCCGAGCAGGCCGGCGCCGACGTCGGGCTGCTACCCGCGGCGAAGAGCTACGTCACACACGTGCTGACCCACAAGCCGGACGAGCGAGCCCTGGTGGAGTCCCCGTGAGGGGCTACGGGGTCGCTACCTCGGCCTTTCAGATCGAGGGCGCCACCGAGGCCGACGGCCGCGGGTCCTCCACATGGGACGAGTTCTGCCGCCGGCCCGGAGCCATCGTGGATGGCTCCGACGCCCGGGTCGCGTGCGACAGCTACCACCGGTTCGCCGAGGACCTTGACCTGCTGGTGGACCTCGGGGTGGACGCCTACCGCTTCTCGATCTCCTGGCCGCGGGTCCAGCCCACCGGGTCCGGCGCTGTGAACGCGCGCGGGCTCGACTACTACGACGAGGTGGTGGATGGCCTGCTGGACAAGGGGATCCGGCCGTTCCCGACCTTGTTCCACTGGGACCTGCCGCTGCCCTTGGAGGAAGCGGGTGGCTGGCCGGCGCGACAGACGGCGTTGCGTTTCGCCGACTATGCGCTCGCTGTGGTCGAGCGGCTCGGGGACCGCGTCACCACCTGGGCGACGATGAATGAGCCGTGGTGCACCGCCATGCTCGGCTACGGTGCCGGCGTCTTCGCCCCTGGCCGCACCGACCCTGCCGCGGCGTTCGACGCGGCCCATCACCTGCTCCTCGGGCACGCGCTCGCAGCCGACGCGGTGCGGACGCAGCAGCCCGGAGCCCAGGTCGGGATCGTCCTGAACCTGACGACGGTGCGCACCGAGCCTGGCGGCGATCCGGTCGCAGCCGACAGGGTCGACGCCTGGCAGAACGGGCTCTGGCTGGGGGCCCTGGCCGACGGCAGCTACCCGAAGTGTCTCGGCGAGCCGGCGGCCCTGCGGGACGGTGACCTGGGTCTTGTCCAGGGGAGTGCGGACTGGCTCGGTATCAACTACTACACGCCCTTCCGCATCGGCCCAGCGATCGGCGACAGCAAGGCGGTCGGTCAGGACGTCGACGCGTTCCCCGGTGCACCGCCGTTCTCCTTCGCCCCGCTCGGTCCCCTCACCACCATGGGCTGGGAGGTCGACCCCGACGGCTTGGTCGACGTGCTCCGGGAGACCGCCGCCCAACTGCCCGGTGTTCCCCTGCGGGTCACCGAGAATGGCGGTGCTTTCGAGGACGATGCGGACCGGATCGCCTATCTGGCAGGCCATCTCGAGGCGCTGGAGCGGAGCGAGGTCCCGGTGCTCGACTACTTCGCCTGGTCGCTGCTCGACAACTTCGAGTGGGCGCAGGGCTACACCCAGCGCTTCGGCCTCGTCGCCGTGGACCCCGGCACGCTGCGTCGCGTGCCCAAAGGGTCGTTCCACTGGTACGCCGACTACATCGCCAGGCAGCGGTGACGCGGGAGGAGATCAGTGGCGGTCGCGAACCGCGCCGATGGATCCGGCCCGCCGGCTTCCTCGTGGTCCTGGCGCTGGTCGCGGGGGTCGTCGCCGACAGGCTGGTGACCGACCACGAACGGGGTGCGCTGCGACGGTGCGTCGCGGAGGCGGAGTCCGACCTCGACGACCTTGCCTACCGGACGGCTGGAGTCGAGATCTACATCTCGTCCACGGTGGACCGCCCGGACGTCTCACCCGCCGTCCGAAGGAGCCTGAAGGGAATCGTGCAGGAGACCGTCCTTCGGGGTCTACCGCCGCTCCAGCGCGACGAGACGCGCTGCAGGTCTGTGCGCACGTGGCACGGAGCAGCGCAGGCCGGTCGGCGCGCCTACCTCGCATACCTCGAGCTGCGGTTGGGCCAGATCCAGCGCGCATCGAAGGACATCGACGCGCTCCACGTCACCGATCCCGATGTCGTGGAGGCCCGGGCCCGGGCCCGGCAGGCGCTGGCCGATCTCGGCGTACGCCTCAGCCCTTGAGGCCACCCGCGAGCAGGCCTCGGACGAAGAACCGCTGCAGTGCCAGGAACACCGCAACCGGGATCACCATCGAGATGAAGGCACCGGCGGACAGCAGGTGCCAGGCCGTTCCCTGGGTACCGCTGAGGTTGGCCAGAGCCACCGTGAGGGGCGCCACGTCCGGCGTCCCGCCGGCGAACGTGAGGGCGACCAGCAGGTCGTTCCAGACCCACAGGAACTGGAAGATCCCGAAGGCCGCCAGCGCTGGGGTCAGGAGCGGCATGAGGACGCGGAAAAAGATCTGGACGTGCTTCGCGCCGTCCATCCGAGCCGCCTCGATGAGCTCGCGCGGGATCTCCTTCATGAAGTTGTGCAGCAGGAAGATGGCCAGCGGCAGGCCGAACATCGTGTGCGACAGCCAGATCGTCCAGAAGGTGCCTGCCAAGCCCCCCTTGACGTAGAGCGAAAGCAGCGGGATCAAGGTCACCTGGATGGGCACGATCTGCAGGGCGAAGACGAAGACGAACAGCAGGTTGCGCCCCTTGAAGTCGATCCACGCGAACGCGTACGCCGCGAGCGACGCGAGGCAGATCGGGATGAGCACCGCAGGGATCGTGATGACGGCCGAGTTCACGAAGTAGTTGCCGAGACCTCCGCCGCTGGAGCTGAGTGCGTCCCGGTAGTTGTCGAGGGTGAAGCTCGGGTGGCTGAAGAAGGTCCACCAGCCACTGCCGTTGATGTCCTTGACCGGCCGGATGGAGGTGACCAGCAGGCCGAACGTCGGCGCGGTCCAGACGATCGCGAGGAACACCGCGATGACCGAGGCCCAGGGTGAGGTGAGGCGCTTGCGCACCTTCTTGCTTGCGACGTTGACCGCCGCGATCGACGGTGTGCTCGTGACCGGAAGCGCTGAGTCCCCCGTGGTTGCCGTCACTGCTACTCCCCTTGCCGCAACTGGCGGACGTTGTAGAACACGATGGGCACGACCAGCACGAACAACAGCGTCGCCAGGGCCGCACCGAGTCCCTGGTCGGACGACCGGAAGCTCTGGCTGTAGAACTCGTTCGCCACCACGCTGGTGTTGAACTGGCCACCGGTCATCGTCCGCACGATGTCGAAGACCTTCAGCGTGCCGATGCCGATGGTGGTCAGCACGACGATCAGCGCCGGCCGGATGGTCGGCACGGTGACGAAGCGGAACATCCCCCAGGCACCGACCCCGTCGAGGCGGGCCGCCTCGACGATGTCTTCGGGGATGGCCTTGATGGCGGCCGACAGCACCGTCATGGCGAAGCCTGCCTGGATCCAGATCATCACGATGACCAGAAAGATCGTGTTCAGGGGCGAGTCGATGAGGAACTGCTTCGGGCTGCCCCCCAACCCCACGACGATCTGGTTCAGCAAACCGATCTGGTGGATCCCCGGCTGGTCGGGTCGGAACGCGTAGACGAATTTCCAGATGATGCCCGCGCCGACGAAGGAGATCGCCATGGGAAGGAAGATCAGCGCCTTGGCGAGCGCCTCGACCCGGGCCTTGTCGACGAGGATCGCGTAGAGCAGCCCTATCCCGGAAGCGACGAACGGCGTGATCACCACCCACAGGACGGTGTTGCGCAGGACCGTGATCTGGTCGGAGTCGGTGAAGATCGTCGTGTAGTTGTCCATTCCGATGAACGCGTCACCAGCAGCGTTGAAGAAGGACTGGTAGATCGTCTTGACCCCGGGGTAGACGAGCCCGACAGAGATCAGCAGGACCGTCGGCAGCAGGAACGCGAGGGCGACGGCCCGATCGCCCTTGCGGCCCGAGAACTGGTTCGCGATGAACAAGATGATGCCGACGACCGCGAGGAACAGGCCGATCGCCTCGAACATGAGCAGGAACTTGTGGGGTGTCGTCATCGCGACCGCTGTCCTTTCGAGAGGCCTGCCAGTCGGTCGGCCGGACGCAGCTCCTCAGCTGCGTCCGGCCTCCTGCCGCGCGCGGGTGCTACTTGGGCCAGGACGCCTCGATCTTGTCGACGGTGTCCTTGGTGTTCTGCCCGGTGATCCAGTTGGTCGCCTGCTTCCAGAACGAGTTGCTGCCCACGGCCGACGGCATCTGGTCGGATCCGTCGAAGCGGAACACCGCCTTCGGGTCCTGCAGCACGGTGATCGCCAGTCTGTCGATCTCGCTGCACTTGGCTGCGCACTTCGCGGGGTCGGCGTTCTTGTTCGGCGTCACAGCCCGGCCGCCACCGCCCTCCTCTGCGAGGTTGGCCCAGGTGGTGCTGGCGACGAAGGTCTGGAAGGCGTGCACCTCGGGCGCGTCGCGGAAGCCGAGCATGAACTCACCACCACCGAGCACCGGCTTGTCCGCGGCGGTCTTGCCGGGCAGGTAGAAGGCGAAGACGTCGCCGTCGGGAGCGACCTTGGTCCCGGACGGCCAGTTCGCCGCGTAGAAGCTCGCCTGGCGGTGGAAGGAGCACTGGCCCTGCAGGATCGGCAGGCCGCCGTCCTGGAAGGTCGTGCTCGCGATGCTCTTGACGTCACCGAGGCCGCCGTTCACGTACTTGCTGTTCTTCAGGTACTCACCGGCGGCCTCGAGCGCAGCCGTCGGCCCGGCGGAGTTGAAGGCGATCGTGTGGTTGACCCACTTGTCGTACTCCTCCGGACCAGCGGTCCGGAGCATGAAGTCCTCCATCCAGTCGGTGACCGGCCAGCCGGTGGCTTCACCGCTGCCGATGCCCGCGCACCAGGGCTTCTTGCCGGTCGCCGCGATCTTGTCCGAAAGCGTCTTCAGCTCGTCCAGGGTCGTGGGCACCGTGTAGCCCTTGTCCTTGAACTCCTTGGGGGAGTACCAGACCAGCGACTTCATGCTGGCGTTCTGCGGCGGCGCGTAGAACTTGCCGTCGACCGAGCCGTACGCCTTCCAGCTGGCCGTGAAGTTCTTGTCGACCATGTCGGAGGTCGCCTGGTTGGCCGGCACGGCCTTGCCGGTCTTGACGAGCGTCTGGAGCAGTCCCGGCTGAGGCATGATCCCGATGTCGGGGAGGTTGCCGGCCTTGGCACGCACCAGGATCTGCGCCTCGAAGGTCTTGTCGAACTCACCCTTGATCGTGGCACCGGTGCACTTCTCGAACGGTGCCCAGGTGTCCTTCAGCAGCTGGTCCTCGGGCGTGACGATGCCGGTATACACGGTCACCGTCTTGCCCTTGAGGTCGCCGTACTGCTTGTAGTCGGCGCAGTCCGCGCCGCCGGCCCCGCTCGTGGTCTTCTTGGTGCTGCTCCCGCCGCAGGCGGTGGCGCCAAGCGCGAGCACCAGCGTTCCTGAGACAGCGAGTGCGAGTCGCCCCGTCCTGCGTGCAGTCATGCGCGTCCTCCCGTGAGTGGGCCGCCGAACCGGGCGCCCTGGCTCGGACATGTAAGCGCTTGCTTAACGTGTCTGCAACCGGTGCAGCCCCAGGATAGGGTCACGATCCGGTAACAGGCGTGAGATTAGTCACGTGGCGGAGCGGAGCTGTCACGGACAGCGAGATGCACCGGGAGCACCACGTGCTCCTGTCCCCGGGACCGCTCGCCGTCGAGGGCCTCGAGCACCATCCGGGCTGCGGCCTCGCCCTGGGTGGCCACCGGTTGCACGATCGTGGTCAGGCCCAGCAGCTCCCCGAGCTCGTGACCGTCGACGCCCACCACCGACAGGTCCTGCGGCACCTGCAGCCCGTGCTGCCGGGCGGCGGTCATGACGCCCATGGCCATCTCGTCGGACGCGCAGAAGACCGCCGTGGGGGGCTCCGGCAAGGACAGGAGCTCGAGCCCGGCCGCGAGCCCACCGGCTGCGGTGAAGTGCCCGGCAAGGTCGTACGCGGGGAAGGGCTCGAGGCCGGCGTCACGAAGCGACGCCATCCAACCGGCACGACGGTCCGAGGGCGCGGAGAAGTTGAGCGGCTGCCGGGGATCACCTCCCACGTAGGCGATCCGGGTGTGCCCGAGCTGCAGGAGGTGCTCCGTACCGCACCGAGCCACCGCCATGTCGTCGATGCGGACAGACATGGCGCCCGGTACGGCGGCACCGACGTAGGCGGTGGGGAGGTCAAGCGCCCGCAGCTCGTCCAGCTCTCGACCCGTGAGGGGGACGGTCAGCACGATGACGCCGTCGACCCGGCCCCTCAGCGTGCCCGCGTCGAAGGGCTGGTGCACCCCGAGGTCGGGTTGTGACAGCCCAACCAGGAGGGCGTCGAAGCCGGCCGTGCGGAGCTCCGCTTCGATCGCGGCGACGGCTTGCGCGAAGAACCACCGCTCCATGAACGGTGCGATGACCGCGATGGCCAAGGTCCGTCCAGTGGCCAGCCGCGACCCTGACCGACTGACGACGTAGCCAAGCTCTTCGGCCACCCGGGACACCCTCGCCCGGGTGGTCTCGGAGACGTTGGGCAGTCCGCGCAAGGCCCGTGACACCGTGGCGGTGGAGACCCTGGCTTCACGGGCAACGTCTTCGATCCGAGCGGGCATGAGGTCCTTTCTTGCAACCGCTTGCATTCGCGCCGGAGTGTGCCCCAGAATGCGCCGGACAACAACTGCCTCGGTCAGCGACCCGCAGACAGAGGTGATCATCCACTCGGATCGTCCGGCACGTACCTGCCGGTGGAGGGATCAACCATGGCAACCGTCACTTTCGACAAGGCGTCACGCACCTACGAGGGCGGCACCCGACCCGCCGTCGACCAGCTCGACCTGCACGTCGGGGACGGGGAGTTCCTCGTCCTGGTCGGCCCGTCCGGCTGCGGGAAGTCCACGTCCCTGCGGATGCTCGCCGGCCTGGAGCCGGTGGACGACGGTCACATCCGGATCGGTGACCGCGACGTCACGGACGTCGACCCCAGCGACCGCGACATCGCCATGGTCTTCCAGACCTACGCGCTGTACCCGCATATGACGGTGGCGGCCAACATGGGCTTCGCGCTCAAGATCGCCGGGGTCTCCAAGGACGAGATCGTGACCCGCGTCGCGGAGGCAGCGAAGGTCCTGGACCTCACCGACTACCTCGACCGCAAGCCCAAGGCGCTGTCCGGAGGGCAGCGCCAGCGGGTCGCGATGGGACGGGCGATCGTGCGCAACCCGCAGGTCTTCTGCATGGATGAGCCACTGTCGAACCTCGACGCCAAGCTCCGGGTCGCCACCCGGACCCAGATCGCCAGCCTGCAGCGCCGGCTGGGCGTCACGACCCTCTACGTCACGCACGACCAGGTCGAGGCCATGACCATGGGCGACCGGGTGGCCGTCCTCAAGGACGGCATCCTGCAGCAGGTGGACGCCCCGCGTGCCATGTACGAGCGACCGGCCAACGTGTTCGTGGCCGGCTTCATCGGGTCTCCGGCCATGAACCTGTTCCAGGTCGAGGTCGGCGCGGACGGGGTCGTCCGGCTGGGGAACTTCTCCC
This sequence comes from Mycobacteriales bacterium, assembly GCA_046590985.1. Taxonomy (GTDB): domain Bacteria; phylum Actinomycetota; class Actinomycetes; order Mycobacteriales; family SCTD01; genus RYN-111. Next base: position 14,803 of record JBKJVH010000070.1, on the reverse strand, counting down.
TGGAGACCCCGCGTGGCGCCCAGGGTGCTGTCACCGTCGGGGTGCGCCCGGAGGACCTGCGCCTGGTCGGCGCCGACGAGGGCATCCCTGCCACCGTCGAGCTGCTCGAGGAGCTGGGCGCGGACGCCTTCCTGCACGCCACCGTGCGAGACAGCGACGGCACGCAGATCCTGGTCGCCCGCGTCGACCCCAAGAACCCCCCCGGCAAGGGCAGCGAGGTCATGCTGGCGCCCACCACTGAGCACCTGCACTGGTTCGACACCACCTCGGGCGAGCGGCTCAGCGGTACATGACCTGGTGGCGTGACGCGGTCGTCTACCAGGTCTACGTCCGGAGCTTCGCCGACAGCAACGGGGACGGCGTCGGGGACCTGCCGGGCATCACCGCGCGGCTTCCCTACCTCGCTGACCTCGGAGCCGACGCGGTCTGGCTGACGCCCTTCTACCGGTCACCCATGGCCGACCACGGCTACGACGTGGCCGACCAGTGCGCGGTCGACCCGCTGTTCGGCTCGCTCTCGGACGCCGAGGCGCTGCTCGCCCGGGCTCATGACCTGGGGATCCGGGTGATCGTCGACCTGGTGCCCAACCACAGCAGCGACCAGCACGTCTGGTTCCAGCAGGCGATCGCGGATCCCGATTCGCCGATGCGGGACCGGTACCTCTTCCGAGAGGGTCGCGACGGGGGGCCGCCGAACGACTGGCACTCGGTGTTCGGCGGATCGGCCTGGACCCAGACAACGGACGGCGCCTGGTACCTGCACTTGTTCGACACCCGGCAGCCGGACTTCAACTGGCGGCATCCGGACGTGCACGCCGAGTGGGAGCGCATCCTGCGGTTCTGGCTGGACCGTGGCGTCGACGGCTTCCGGATCGACGTGGCGCACGGCCTGTACAAGCAGGTCGAGCTGGCCGACAACCCGCCTGGTCTGGTGCCGGACGGGGTGCTGTTCCACGCCTCGACGATGCCGCACTCCTGGGACCAACCGGAGGTTGTTGAGGTCTACCGCCGGTGGCGGGAGATCACGGAGGAGTACCCCGACCGGGTCATGGTCGGCGAGGTGTTCCTGTCCAAGGTCGAGCAGGTCGCCCGCTTCGTGGGTCCCCACCTGCTGCATCAGTCCTTCAACTTCCCGCTGCTCGCCGCGCCGCTGGAGGCGGGGGCCTGGCGGCAGCTCATCACCGACTCCCTGGCGGCTTTCGAGGGTGAAGGCTGCGCACCCACCTGGGTGCTCTCCAACCACGACGTGATCAGGCATGCCACCCGTTACGGCGGCGGGCGTGCGGGCCTGGAGCGCGCCCGGGCGGCGACGTTGACGCTGCTGGCACTCCCGGGCTCGCCCTACCTGTACCAGGGGGAGGAGCTCGGGCTGGAGCAGGACGAGCTGCCGGACGAGGCGCGCCAAGATCCCATCTGGCTCCGGTCCGCGGGTGCGGTCGAAGGACGCGACGGCTGTCGCACCCCGATGCCCTGGACCTCCGACGAGCCCGGCCACGGCTTCACGAGCGGCACCCCGTGGCTGCCGTTCGGGCCGCAGGCCAAGGGATCCTCCGTGGCTGCCGAGCAGGGCGACCCGGACTCCACGCTCACGTTCTACCGGCAGGCTCTCGCCCTGCGACGTCAGCTCCGTGACGGACTGGCCCGGGAGGTGACCTGGATCGAGGCCTCCGAGGGCATCCTGGCGTTCCGTCGTGCGGGCGCCGAGGGCTCGCTGGTCTGCGCGCTCAACCCGACGGACCGCCCCGGAACGTTGTCGCTACCGTCAGCCGAGCTCGCGCTGCCCTCTGACCACCGGGTCACGCTGAGCGACGGCGTGCTCGCGCTGCCGGCCGGCACCGCCGCCTGGGTCCGGATGTGATCACTTCATCAACCCATAAAGGGGTTGATGCTGCCCTGGGAGCGGTAGGGGGTGATCATGCGGAGCACGCCGCCCCAACGAAAGGGATAGAGATGGTTGAGCTCAAGAAGGGCGCCCGGGTCACCGGTGGGGAACGCGAGAGCCTGTCGGGCCAGTTGAAGACGCAGTACGAGAAGGGCGCCAGCATCCGGGCGCTTGCGGAGGAGTCCGGCCGGTCCTACGGGTTCGTCCACCGCATCCTCAGCGAGTCCGGCGCGAGCCTGCGCGGACGCGGCGGCGCAACCCGCAAGAAGACGGCCTGAGACTAGGCTCACGCCTATGGATCTCACTCTCAGCCCGGAGCAGGATGCCGTCCGCAAGGCGGTGAAGCAGTGGGTCGATGACGTCGTGACGCCCCGGTCGCTGCAGAATGACCGTGAGGAGCGCTTCCCCCAGGAAGCGCTCGACGGCCTCCGCGAGACCGGCTTCATCGGGCTGTCCATCCCCGAGGCCTTCGGCGGCGGTGGCGGCGACCCGCTGTCCTACGTGCTGTTCATCGAGGAGCTGGGCCGTGGGGACGCCAACGTGCGCTCCATCGTGAGCGTCCACCTCGGCCTGGTGGCCGGCTCCATCGAGCGCTGGGGCACCCCGGAGCAGCAGGAGCAGTGGTTGCCCAGGATGGCGACCGGCGAGGTGCTCGGCTGCTTCGGCCTCACCGAGCCCGACTTCGGCTCCAACCCGGCCGACCTGCAGGCCTCCGCGGTCAAGCAGCCCGACGGGACCTACGTCCTCAACGGCACCAAGATCTTCATCACCAACGGCACCATCGCCGGGGTGACGCTGTTCATGGCCCGCACCGGCGGTCCCGGTGCCCGCGGGGTGTCGGCCTTCCTGGTCCCGAACGACACGCCCGGGTTCGCGTCGCGAAAGATCCACGGCAAGCTGGGGCTGCGCTCCTGCGACACCGCCGAGCTCGTCCTGACCGATGTCAAGGTCGGGCCGGAGGCCCTGCTGGGTGGCGAAGAGGGCAAGGGCATCCGGGTGGCGCTCACGGCCCTCAACGACGGCCGGATGTCGCTGGGCGCCTCCTGCACGGGCCTGGCGCAGGCGGCGCTCGACACGATGGTGGCCTACACCACCCAGCGCACCCAGTTCGGCAAGGTCATCGCCGGGCACCAGCTCGTCCAGGAGCTCATCGCCGACACCGCCGTCGAGGTCGACTGCGCCCGGCTGCTGACCTGGCGGGTGGCCGACCTGAAGACCCGCGGCGAGGACTACTCGCTCGCGGCCTCCAAGGCGAAGTACTACGCCTCCGAGGCGTCGGTGCGCGCCGCGAACAACTGCGTCCAGGCGCACGGCGGCTACGGCTACATCGATGAGTACCCGGCAGGGAAGTACCTGCGGGACGCGCGCGTTACCACCTTGTACGAGGGCACCTCGCAGATCCAGAAGCTCATCATCGGACGAGCCCTGACCGGGATTTCCGCCTTCTAACCACCGGAGGCGCACAGCAATGTCAGGTTCCATGGGCCCAGGCAGCCCGATGCAGATGATGCGGTCGTTCTCCCGCGACCCGTCGGTGATCGGCCAGAAGCTGGCGCCAGGAACGGTCCGGCGCATCGCGCGCTTCGCCTCCCCGTACAAGCGGGAGCTGGTCGTCTTCTTGGTGCTGATCGTGGTCGACGCCCTGGTGGCCGTGGCGAACCCACTGATCTTCATGCAGATCATCGACAAGGGCATCGGTAAGAACCCACCCGCCACCGGCGACAAGAACGTCGTGATGGCGATGGCGCTGCTGCTCCTGGGACTCGCCCTTTTCGACGCGGTGCTCGGTCTGGCGAACCGCTGGTACTCCGCGCGCATCGGTGAGGGCCTCATCTACGACATGCGCTCGCAGGTGTACGCGCACGTCCAGCGGCAGCCGATCGCCTTCTTCACCCGCACGCAGACCGGTGCGCTGATCTCGCGCCTCAACAACGACGTGCTCGGAGCTCAGCAGGCCTTCACGGGCACCCTGTCCAACGTCGTCAGCAACGTGATCGGCGTCGTCACGGTGCTCATCGCGATGCTCATCCTGTCCTGGCAGATCACCCTGCTGGCCCTCGTGCTGCTGCCGGTGTTCGTCGTCCCCGCAAGGCTGCTGGGCACCAAGCTGCAGGAGATGACGCGAGAGAGTTATGCCCTCAACGCACAGATGAACAACACCATGACCGAGCGCTTCAACGTCTCCGGCGCCCTGCTGGTCAAGCTGTTCGGCCGCCCCGACGTCGAGGACGGCCAGTTCCGCGACAAGGCAGGCCGGGTGCGCGACATCGGCATCACCTCCGCCATGCTGGGACGGATCTTCTTCGTGTCCCTGACCCTGGTTGCCTCGCTGGCGACCGCGCTCGTCTACGGCGTCGGCGGCACCCTTGCCGCGGAGGGGAAGTTCTCCGTAGGCACCCTGATCGCGCTGTCGTCCTACCTGACCCGGTTGTACGGGCCGTTGACCGCGCTCTCCAACGTCCGGGTCGACGTGATGACAGCCCTGGTGTCGTTCGAGCGCGTCTTCGAGGTGCTCGACTTGGTGCCCATGGTGGCCGAGAAGGACGACGCCGTGGCGCTCCCCAAGCAGGCGCTGGCCATCGACTTCCGCGACGTGCAGTTCCGCTACCCGCGAGCCGAGGAGGTGTCCCTCGCCTCCCTGGAGTCCGTCGCCGTGCTCGACAGCACCGAGCCGGCTCAGGTGCTGCACGGGATCAGCTTCCACGCCGCGCCGGGGTCGCTCACCGCCCTGGTCGGTCCGTCCGGCGCCGGCAAGACCACCATCAGCCAGCTCGTCACCCGGATGTATGACGTGCAGGAGGGTGCGGTCAGCATCGGTGGACTCGACGTCCGGGACGTCACGCTGCAGTCCCTGCGCGACACCGTCGGCGTCGTCACGCAGGACGCGCACATGTTCCACGACACGATCCGCGCGAACCTCGCCTACGCGGCGCCGGACGCGACCGACGCGGAGCTGTGGGAGGCGTTGGAGCGGGCTCAGGTGGGGCCGCTGGTGCGGGCACTTCCCGAGGGACTCGACACCGTCGTGGGGGACCGCGGCTACCGACTCTCCGGCGGCGAGAAGCAGCGGATGGCGATCGCCCGACTGCTCCTGAAAGCCCCCGGGGTGGTGGTGCTCGACGAGGCGACGGCCCACCTCGACAGCGAGTCCGAAGCCGCCGTCCAGCGAGCGCTTTCCACCGCCCTCGAGGGGCGCACCTCGCTCGTCATCGCGCACCGGCTCTCGACGGTGCGGGACGCCGACCAGATCCTCGTCATCGAAGGCGGCAGGGTCGTCGAACGTGGCACCCACGACGAGCTGCTTGCCGCCGACGGGTTGTTCGCCGAGCTCTACCGGACCCAGTTCCGTGGCCAGGAGCAGCCGGAGATCGTCTAGTCGACGTCGGGGTGCGTGGAGGCCGGCATCACGCTCTCGACGTCTTCGACCGGGATGAGCAGCGGTCGACCGACATATCCGCTACGCAGGATGAGCATGTCCCCATGGATTTCGGCGGTGCCGAGCAACAGGTCGTCCTCAGTCTCGAGGACGACTACCTCGCCATGACAGAGAAAGCTGGGGGACGTCACATGATCATGTTGCAGCATGTTCGTCAAGAATTCAAAGTGACGCCTGACAACGGTCGCTTCGAAATCCCCTCTAGAGATCCAGCTGGTACTCCATCCACTTCTCGATCGGCCTGAATCCGAGCTGGTCATTGACGGAGATCATGAACGTGTTGGACGCGGCGTTCCAGGTGCTGAGGTAGCGAACTCCTGGGACCTCCGTCAGCAGGTGCCGGTGGTTCCAGGTCTTCAGGACCATGCCGAGGCGCCGCCCCCGGTGGCCAGGATCCACGATCGTGTCCCACTGGTAGGCGTACTCGGTGCGTGACCGGTTGACGCCGATGTCGGTGATCCCCGCTACCGAGCCGGTCGCGGTGTGCACCACTGCCGTTGCCATCCGCTTGCGATCGCGGCTGACGGCAGCGATTTCCTTGTCACGATATCGGCCGGCGTCCCAGATCTCGGGCTCATAGTCCATCTCACCCATCGGGGCGTCGACCGACATGCGGCCGGAGAGGTAGGCGACGCCGTCGACGAGATCCTCCGGGCAGTGGTCGACCCACTGCACGACGCGGTAGCCCTCAGGAGCAGCCAGCGCCGGGCCTGGGGGCTGGAGCGTCAGGTCGAGCAGCCGACGGAAGTCCTCGTGCACCGGCCTGGCGCCGACCGAGCTCAGCAGCGCGGCCGACTGCGGCGCACCGCCGTCGACGGCTGACGGCACCTCCAGGAAGACCCGGCGTCGCCCGAGCCGCTGCACCTCGGCGAGGCCGAAGGCCAGCAGGGCCGTGCCGACACCTCGCCGTCGATGGCTCGGGTGAACCGACAGGTCGAGGTTCACCGTGGTCAGGTTGTCCAGGGTGGGCATGCGCAGCGTGACGGTGCCGACGGCGTCGGCGCCGTCGGTGGCCACGTAGAGGCGCACGTGCTCGCCCGCCAGCTCCCGGCCCTCGAGCAGCGGGAGCCTCTCCTCGATCGGATCCGCGGGAAGGGCGACGAAGTCGTGGTCGTGCTCGGCGATCTCGACGGACTGGTAGGCCTCGAGCCCAGCCAGGTCGGTGACGTGCGTGATATCCATGCTGTCGTTCGTACCAGGCAGGGCAAGCGCATTAGAGGGCGCGCAGAGCCCCGCCGTCGACGGGCACCATCGCGCCGGACACGAACGACGCAGCGGGGGAGAGCAGGAAGGCGGCGACCCGACCGAACTCGGTGGGATCGCCGTAGCGGCGAAGTGGGATCGCCTCCTCGTTGCGGCGCCGCACCTCAGGATCCGGGCCGTCCAGTTCCTGCACCCGGCCGGTCGAGACCCGGCCGGGGAGCAGCCCGTTGACCCTGATGTTCCGCGGCCCCAGCTCGTCGGCCATGGTCTTCGCCAGCATGGCCAGCCCCGGACGCAGGCCGTTGCTGGCGGCCAGGCCGCCGATCGGGGACTTGACGCTCGTCGACAGCACCAGCGCGAGCGACCCACCCGAGGGTGGCAGGGCGTTGACGACCGCCCGGCAGAGCCGCACGGCGCCGAGGAAGACGCTCTCGAACGCGCCCTGCCACTGCGCATCGGTCAGCCCGAGCGCCGGGCCAGCGGGCGGACCCCCGACGCTGATCAGGGCGCCGTCGAGCTGCCCGTACGCCTCCAAGGCAGCCGCCACCAGCCGGTCGGCCGCGAGCGGATCGGCGAGGTCGGCCACGACGCCGCGGCACCCGAGGTCGGCGGCCGCCGCCGCAACCGCGTCGGCCGAGCGGGCCGCCAGAACGACCCTGGCACCCTCGGCCACGAGCACCTGGGCACCGGCCAGCCCGAGTCCGCGGGACCCGCCCGTGACCAGGAACACCTTGTTCGTCAGCTGCAGGTCCATGGCGCCGACCCTAGAGGACGCTGCGGGCCGCCTGGCCTGCCCGGGCGCCGTACGCCGAGCCGAACAGTGCGGCATGGACCAGCAACGGCCAGAGCTGGTGCACGGGCAGCCGCTCGCGCCATCCGGACACCAGGGGGGCGGCGTCGTCGTAGGCCGTCAGCACCTGGTCCAGGAAGGGCAGCCCGAACAGCGCCAGCATCGCCAGGTCGGTCTCGCGATGGCCGCCGTGCGCTGCCGGGTCGATGAGCCAGGCTGCGTCCGCGGACCACAGCACGTTCCCGGACCACAGGTCGCCGTGCAGCCGGGCCGGGCCCTCCTCGGGGACGAGGTGCTCCAGCCGCCCGAGGACCCGGGTGATGTCGGCAGCGTCGCGGGCCTCCACGGCGCCACGGTCGACGGCGATGTCGAGCATCGGGACAACGCGGCGGTCCCGGAAGTGGTCCGCCCAGCAGGGGGAGGGGGCGTTGTCCATCGGCAGCAGGTCCTCGACCGGACCGATGAAGCCGGTCCACGGGGCACCGTAGTCGGACGCGCCCGCCGCGTGCAGCACCGCGAGGCGCTGGCCAAGGTCCTCAGCGACGGCGGCGGTCGGCTCGGCGACGTCGACCTTGTCCATCCGCAGGGAGGTCGCGGTGACGTCGTGGACGCGGGGTACGGGCGGCCCGCCGGGAACCCGGATCCAGTCCAGGCCGGCGGCTTCCGCGACGAACGCCCCGAGCGGGGCGTCAGCTCGCCGCTTGGTCCAGACGTCCACGCAGCTCCTCCAGCATTCCCTCGCAGGAGCGCTCCACCATGTCGAGCACCTCCTCGAACTCCGCGGCACCACCGTAGTAGGGATCGGGCACCTCGCCGGGGCCCTCCGGGTCCCAGTCGCGCAACAGGTGGACCTCGACGCCCGGGCGCATCGTGAGGAGGTCAGCACGATGGCTCTCGTCGAGGGCGACGACGAGGTCGTGCCGGTCGAACCAGTCCGGCCGGAACTGCCGGGCGGCGTGTCGGAGCTCATACCCCCTGGCCCGCAGGGCTCGAAGCGTCCGCGGATCCGCGTCGTCCCCGGCGTGCCAGCCTCCTGTACCGGCGCTGCCGACCTCGACAGCGTGGCTGAGCCCGGCCTGGTCGACGAGGTGCCTCAGGACAGCCTCCGCGGACGGGCTCCGGCAGATGTTGCCCGTGCAGACGAACACGACGCGGATCACCCGACCCTCCGATCCTGCTCCACGGCCGCAAGGGCTCCCAGCACCAGCCCCAGCGGTGCCGAGACGCGTACGGCTGCGAGGGCGTCGCCGCGGGTCTCGCCCTGGTTGACGATGGCGACCGGGATGCCGAGCTTGGCGGCGTGCAGCACGAACCGGTAACCGGACATGACCTTCAGAGAGGAGCCGAGCACCAGCAGGCAGCGGGCTGCCGAGACCAGCGCATAACTGTGGTCGACGCGGTCCCGCGGCACCGTCTCGCCGAAGAAGACCACGTCGGGCTTGAGGATTCCGCCGCAGGACAGGCAGTCCACGACCGTGAACCCTGCGACATCGTCGAGGTCGACGTCCCCGTCGGGCTTCAAGGGCGCGGACCGCCGCGAGAAGCCGCCATTGGCGGCGACCAACCGAACGTCGAGGTCCTCGCGGGACGTCAGCGCCCGGCATCCCAGGCAGACCACCCGGTCCAGCGCCCCGTGCAGCTCGATCACGTCGTCCGCGCCGCCAGCCTGATGCAGCCCATCGACGTTTTGCGTGAGGATCCCGCTCAGCACGCCCTGCCGCTGCAGCGACGCCACCGCCCGGTGACCGTCGTTCGGCTCCGCCCGCGCGATGAAGCGCCACCCCAGGTGCGATCTGGCCCAGTACCGCTGGCGGGCTCCTGGCGAACCCGTGAAGGCCTGGTACGTCATCGGGGTGCTCGGCCGGGCCGCACCGGTCGGGCCCCGATAGTCCGGGATGCCCGACTCCGTTGATAAACCGGCACCCGAGAGGATCACGGCCTTGCCCGCGCTGATGAGCTTCGTCAGGTCGTCAACGCCGCGGTGCACGCCCTTATGCTGCCACCCGCTCGCTTGCCTCAGCGCTGTGTAGCATTTACGCTACGCCCATGACCGGGGAGGCCGCGCACATGCTCCACACAGCTCGGACTGCCGCGGGATTGTCGGCCCGTGCCCTGGCACTGGCCGCTGGAACATCGACGACGACGGTGACCCGTATCGAAGCTGGCTCGATGGATCCGACGATCGGGATGCTGGGCCGGCTGCTTCAGGCGTCCGGACGCAGTCTCGAGCTGACGCTGGGGGAGGCCCGAGCAGGCATCTCCCTCGCCGATCTCAATGATGCTTGGACGCAGACCTCGCTCGGGGACAGACCCGACTGGACTCGGCTGCGAGCCCTGCTGGATGGGCTAGCGCGCAAGCCGGAGCGCACCCGTGCCGCGATCGGACCGACACCGCCACCTTCTGGTTCGGCCATGCTGGATGCGCTCCTAGCCGCCATCGCCGACAAATTGGCGGACGACCATGGCCTCAAGCGCCCTGCCTGGAGCATGAAGGCCAGTCGCTTCTTGGCCACTCCGTGGGAATCGCCTGGCACTCCACGTATGAAGGCCGTGGCTCGCGAGCAGACGCCGAGCCAGTTACTGGCCCACGGCATCATCGCCTCCAGCGACAGTCTCTGGCGTGCCGCGACGGCTCTCGGTCCGGGCGCCCGTGTCTGACATTCCCTTGGATGGCAGTCAGATCCTGCGATACCTGATGCAGGTTGCGGAACGCCTTGGGCCTGAGGGCGAGGTGCACACGATCATCGTGGTCGGTGGTTCGCTCCTGGCTCTCCGTGACCTGCGGGCGACGACGGTCGACGTGGACTCGGTACGCAAGTTGAACAAAGAGCTGGCTGAGGCCGTGGCAGCCGTAGGAGCTGACAATGGGCTCGCTCCGAGGTGGTTGAACGACAACGCCTCGATGTTCACGCCGACCACTCTGCGAGAGTCGGACTGCAGGGTCGAGCTCGAGCACGGGCGGCTTCGTGTTCTCGGCGCCCCCCTGGATCAGGTGTTCCTGATGAAGGTCTCCGCCAGCCGCGCGTCGGACCTCGATGACCTCATCAAGCTGTGGCCGCGCTGCGGCTTTGCATCAGCGGCCGCTGTTGTTGACGCCTACTACGAGGCATACCCGTACGAGGATGTCGATCCCTACCTCGTGGACCACATCAGGTCGATCGCCGTCGCCGCTGGATCATCCGCATAGTCAGGGGAAGTGTTGGACTGACGGTCGACAGCCCCGCGCCGGACAGCACCGCGACGTGGCCGGAGGCCAGGAGTGCGCGCAGGTCGTCGTACACGCCTCTCAGCCTGTCACGAGTCGGCCGCTATCTCTGAGCCCGTGGGCGATCTGTTCCTTGCGGACCACCACCACAGGGAGCTGCGATGCGCGACCGGGCAGCTGCACGGCCGGCGCCGCGCTGGCTCGGAGCTCTTGGGTCAGTGGTGGCGTGTGCCGTCCTGGGCGTGCAGGTCGCGGCGGTGGCCTACGCGCACGGGGTGCAGCCGTTCACCAGGGGTGCCGGTGTGGTCTCGGCAGTGGACGGCTGCTCCGCCGAACCGACGGGCTGCACGAGGTACCTCGCGTGGGCGCCCAACGACTACGTCGTGACCTTCACCCTGACCGTGCGAACGTCCGACGGCTCCTTGACGGCGAAGCAGGGCTTGGCGCGCTACCGGCTCGCTGGTAACCGTTGGGAGTTCCCGGTCGAAACAGCTGCAGGACATCCTGCGGCAGTACGAGCAGACCTACGGTCGGGGCGAGCACGCCGTCGTGACGCTCAGGTATCGGATCAACGGCAGGTCCGAGCAGACCTGGAACTGGCATGGTTGACCAGGCCGTGGCCAGGGGGCGCCCCGACGCCGTCGGCCGTGGCCGTGGCCGTGGCCGTTCGATACTCACGGTCCAGGGCGGACCCTGCCCGCCCGAGGTGACCCTCGTGCTGCGCCTGGTCGGCGTCTGCGTGCTCCTTCGGGCGTGGTGGCAGCTGACCGGCGTCTTCCTGCCCTTCACCGGCGGCGGCGACAGGCCCTCGGGCGAGGCCCTTGAGGTCGCCCTTCGCCTGTCAGCCCTCGTCCTGGCCTTGCTGCTCGCACTGAACGTGGTCGTGCCGGCGGCGGCTTTCGCGCTCGGTTGCCTGATCCTGGGACAGGTTGCCGCATCGCACAGCTACTACGAGAACAACCGCACCTTCACGGGGCTCGTGCTCGTGCTCGGCGCTGTCGACCACCAGCGGGGTCTTGGACGGCCGATTGCATGCCCTCCCGCCGGCCCAGCCGGGGCAGGTCGCCGCGGTGATGTCGTGGTCGGTGATCCTCGTCGAGGCCGGCCTGGTGGTGGCGTTCCTGCGGCCACGGATGCGCCCGTACGCGATCTGGGTGGCGTTGGCCTACCACACCTCCCTTGTCCTCACTACCCACCGCACCTTCGGCATGTTCTGGTACGTCTTGGGGGCCTCCTACCTTGCCTTCGTGACGTGGCCCACGGAGCCACTCGTGCTGCAGCTCGAACCCGGTCACCGTGGACAGCGGAGGCTGGCTTCGCTGTTCCGTCGGCCCGGTGTAGGCCCGCAGCGGCACCCGCACCGTGACCGGTTGGGCGGCGGTCCTGGCGGCCGCGCCTCGCGCGCCTGCCGTGCTGCTGACCGCGATGTTCCTCGTGGCCCTGCCCGAGGCACGGCTCGACTACGCCGCCGCCTGTGCCGTCATGGCGGTCCTGCTGGCGGTGCTCTGGAAGGCAGTGCGAACTGGCTGGCTCGCCAGGGGATAGCCGCGGCAACAGCGGCCCTTACAGCGTCGCGACGCCGATCAGGCCGTTCCGGGTCACCCGGGCAGCCAGGGCCGGCTCATCGACGTCTCCCGCCGGGCGGCGTGGCAGCACGAGGTAGCGCGTCTCGGCGCTGGCGTCCCAGACAGTGATGTGCACGTCGTCGGGCAGCGTGGTGCCGAACTCCGCAAGCACGCTCCGGGGATCCCGCACGACCCGGGACCGGTAAGCCTCGCTCTTGTACCAGGTGGGCGACGGCCCGAGGAGCGCGATCGGGTAGCAGGAGCAGAGCGTGCACACGACCACGTTGTGGGTGGCCGCGGTGTTCTCCACCACCTTCAGGCGCTGCGGCTGGATGCCGCCACCCATCGAGAGCCCGACCTCGGGCAGGGCAGCGTTCGCGTCCGCAAGCAGCCGGGTCTTGAAGCCCTCGTCCACCCAGGCGCGGGCCACGACCGTGGCGCCCTGAGCCGGGCTGGCCCCTGCGAGGAACGCCTCCAGGGCGCGGTCGAGCTCCCGTGCGTCGAGCAGGCCGCGAGCTTCCAGGAGGGCCTCGACGTGGCGGGTCAGCGCGGCGGGGTGGGCGTCGTCGTGGTGCTCGCTCACGGGACCTCCTCCAGGTGTGACTCCCAGACGTCCACGGTCACGGTGTGGTCGCCGGACCCGAACAGCTCGACCGCGGCGAAGCGGACGGTGTAGACCGGCTGAACCGTGAGGATCCCGCGGGACCGGTCGTCGGGCAGCGGGTGGCTGCCCTGCGGTTCGACCACGACCCCGACCGCGCCACGGGCGTAGCGGGGCACGCGGGTGTGGTGCGCCGGGTCGTCCCGGGTGGTGCGCACCGACTCACCGGGGAGGAACATCGAGCTCAGCCTCCGTGAGGATGCCCTTCTCCACCAGCAAGGTGGTGATGCCGTGCAGCCACTTCTCGTAGTAGCTCGACGCGAGGTAGCTGGCGGGTGGCATCCGCTCCACCGCGTCCCGGAACTCGTCGAGGTTGTAGACCCCCGCGCCGATGAGCGCGCGGTTCATGGCGAAGACGTGCGCCTCCCAGTCGCTGTGGAAGGGCGGCTCGTCCAGCTCCTCGGTGATCGCAGGGAAGCCCTGCATGCCCCCTACGTCATTGATGCGGCTCACCAGGCAGACGGTACGAAGTCCTTGAGGAACACGCCAGAAAGATCCGTCCCGTTCTCGCCCTGGACGATCGGGTCGTAGACGCGAGCCGCGCCGTCCACGAGGTCCAGTGGGGCGTGGAAGCCCTCGTCGTGCAGCCGGGCCTTCGTCGGGTGCGGCCGCTCGTCGGTGATCCAGCCGGTGTCGACCGCCGTCATCAAGATGCCGTCCTGTTCGAGCATCTCCTGCGCGCTGGTGCGGGTCAGCATGTTGAGGGCGGCCTTGGCCATGTTGGTGTGCGGGTGGCCAGCGCCCTTGTACCGGCGGCTGAACTGGCCCTCCATCGCCGACACGTTCACGACGTACTTCCGGCGGTGCCCCGAGGCGGCCAGGGAGGGACGCAGGCGGCTGATGAGGATGAAGGGCGCGACGCTGTTGCAGAGCTGGACCTCGAGCAGTTCCACCGGGTCGATCTCGTCGACCTTCTGCGACCAGCTGTTGACCGGGGCGAGGTCAGGGACCAGGCCACCGGCGTCGATGGCGATGCCCTGCTCGACCCGGGCCAGGGACGCTGATCCGCTGGTGAGAGCCAGCGCCGTGACGGCCTCCGGGGTCATCCTGCGGCCGATCGCGCCCTCGATCTCGGCTGCTGCCGACCGCAGGTCCACGATCGGTACGGCGGTCTCGATCGCCTCGGCTGCGTGCTCCGCGGCGGCAAGCTGCGCGTAGGACTGCGCGCTGCGCCGGACCGTCTGGGCGGCATTGTTGATGAGGACGTCCAGCGGGCCCTCCGACGCGACCGATGCGGCGAGCTCGACGACCTGGTGCGGGTCGCGCAGATCGATGCCGACGACCTTGAGACGGTGCAGCCACTGCGCGCTGTCGGGCATCGCGGTGAACCGGCGGACCGCGTCGTGCGGGAAGCGCGTGGTGATCGTCAGGTGCGCCCCGTCCCGGAGCAGGCGCAGTGCGATGTACATCCCGATCTTGGCCCGTCCGCCGGTCAGCAGCGCCCGCCGGCCCTCGAGGTCCACCCGGTTGTCGCGCCGACTCCGGTTCATCTCGGCACAAGCCGGACACAGCTGGTGGTAGAACGCGTCGACGTCGCGGTACCGGTTCTTGCAGATGTAGCAGGACCTGGCCCGGTGCAACGTGCCGACGACGGGCGCCTCCGCGGTGGCCGACAGGAGCACGCCGCGGGTCTCGTCGTCGATGCGGTCCTTGGCGCCGGTCGCGGTGAGGTTGGTGACGGCTTCGTCCTCCGCCGTGACCCGTGCCTGCCGCTCGGAGCGCCGGCGGATCTTCACGCTCTTGTACAGGTGGGCGGTGGCCCGGCGCATCGCGACCGCGTCCGGGTGCTCGGGGTCGAGGCCGTCGAGCTCCCGGATCACGTCGAGGGCGAGGCGCAGCCGCTCCGGGTCGATGGACATGCCCTCCAGACTACGGACGCGCTTGGGTGTTGGATGAGGACATGAAGGTGCCTTTCACGACAGCAGACTTCCTCGCCCGCGCTGAGCTGGCCTACGCCACCCGCATCGGCGTCGTCGACGAGCCGGGTGACTTCCAGGACGGCGGGCTCGGGTCGCAGACCTACGGCGACCTCGCTCACCGCACCAGGATGCTTGCTGCGGG
>JBKJVH010000043.1:0-13454 GCA_046590985.1 Mycobacteriales bacterium | reverse complement strand
GCAGCAGGTCCGGAACAGGCACCGGTCGCAGTGCTCCTGGGGGGTCGGGGGGAACGACTCGTGAAGCACCCGCTGCACGGCCGTCGCGAGCAGCGCGTCGACCCAGCCGGGCCCGTCGGGCAACGCCGGCTGCTGCGGGACCTTCGCGCCGTCGGGCCCGTCCAGCCGCAGGAAGACCAGCTCCGCCCCGCCGACCTCCCGCTTGTCGCCGAGCGCGCCCTCCCGGACCGCCAGCTGGTAGGTCCCCAGCTGCGCGTGCGACTCCAGGTCCTTCTTGCCCGGCGCGGTCTTGCCCGTCTTGAGGTCGACCACGTGCACCCGGCCGTCCTCATCCAGCTCCACCCGGTCCATGAACCCGCGGAGGCGTACGGGAGTGCCTTCGACCTCCAGGGGGACGTCGAAGCCGATCTCGGTGTCGACCAGGGTGCGACCGCGTGGCGCAGCCGACCAGACCAGGAACCGGCGGAGCGCCTCCCGGGCCTCGTCGTGCTGCTGCTCGGACTGCCACGGCGCGTCGTAGGCCAGCTGGGACCAGACCTTGTCGAGCCGCTTCATGAGCACATCGAGGTCGGCCGGGGTCTGCTCCTTGGCGACCTCGTGGGCGAGCGCGTGCAGCACGCCCCCGAAGCCCATGGCCGTGCTCGCTGGGGACTTGGCGTAGACCTCGTGCTCGAGGAACCACTTGAGCGGGCACTCCTCCAGCCCTGCGAGCGAGGTGCCGGACAGCCGGATCGGCTCGCCCTGGTCCACCAGCGGCCGGTCGGACGTGGTGGTCTCGACCAGCCCCCACCACCGGTCCGGCGACGCCGACGGTGCCAGCGGCCGGCCCTCGTGGTCCAGGCTGGCGCCGAGCCGGGCCAGCCGGGACGCCGCCGCCCGGCGCATCGCGTCGCTGCTCGCCGGGTCGACGGCGCGGCGGCGGAGGGCAGCGACCAGCGAGGTGAGCGACAGCGGCCGGGCGACCCGGTCGGTGTGCTGCTGGACCTCGACGCCGAGCTCGCCGAGCAGCCGGCTGGGCCGGTCGCCGTCGTCTTCGGGCCCCTCGACGGCCGTCACCACCAGCCGCCGCCGTGCCCGGGTCAGAGCCACGTAGAACAGCCGGCGCTCATCGGCCAGCAAGGACGCGCGGTCGGCCGGCTCGCGCAGGCCGTGGCTGTCGAGGCGCTCGCTCTCCAGCAGCGTCGACCGTCGCCGCAGGTCGGGCCAGACGCCCTCCTGGACTCCGCAGACCACCACGACGTCCCACTCCAGGCCCTTGCTGCGGTGGGCCGTGAGCAAGCGGACCGCCTCGCCGCGCACCCCGGTGTCGGCCAGGGAATCGCCCGGGATCTGCTGCGCCTCGATCTCATCCAGCAGCGCGGTGACCTTGCCGGCGCGTCGGTCCTGGGACCGGGCGAGGGTGGCGAACAGGGCCACCACCGCATCGAGGTCGCGGTCGGCGGTCCGGCCCCCGGCGCCGCCGGCGAGGGAGGCCGCTTCGAGCCGCTGCGGCCACGGGCTGCCCGACCAGAGCTCCCACAGGGCTGCTTCAGGGCCGGCCGTGAGCGCACTCCGGGCAGCGGCCAGCAAGACCGCAAGACGGCCGGCGGGCCTTGCCACCGACGCGTCGAGCAGCACGAGGTGACGCGGGTCGGCGACCGCTTCGCGGAGGAGCTCCGCCGAGGGCGCCGGCAGCCGGGTCGGGGCGTCGGGGTCGGACTGGTTGGCGAGCCGGTCCTGCGCCCGCAGGTCCCGACCGAGCCGCCGCAGCGCCCCCGGGTCGGCGCCCCCGAGCGGGGACAGCAACAGCTGACGGGCGACTTCGGCCGTCAGCGCGGCCGGGTCGGCGGCGACCCGGAGAGCCATCAGCAACGGGGCCACCGCGGGTTCCTGCCCGAGGGGGAGCTCGTCGCCGGCCACCTCCAACGGCACGCCCGCGGCCGTGAGAACCCTGCGCAGCAAGGGAACGGACCGCGCCCCCGAACGCACGAGCACCGCCATCCGGGACCACGGCGTACCGCGCTCGAGGTGCTCGCGGCGGAGCAGGTCGGCGACCGCGTCAGCCTCGGCGCCGACCGACGGGTGGGTATGCGCCTCCACGACCCCGGCCTGCGTACCCCGGCCGGCCACGAGCCCACGGTGCGTCCGCAGGTAGTCGACGTTGAGGCCGGGGGCGGGGATCCGGGCAGCTACTCCCCGGGAGACCTCGAGCAGGTTGCTCCCCGAGCGGCGGCAGGTCGTCAGGGCCAGCACCGGCGCCGTGGCTCCGCTGAGGGTCCGGAACCGGTCGGGGAACTCCAGCAGGCCGCTGACCTCGGCACCGCGGAAGGCGTAGATCGCCTGGTCGGGGTCCCCGACGACGACGAGGTCCCGACCCTCGCCGGCGAGAGCCCGGAGCAGCCGCTCCTGCGCGGGGTCGGTGTCCTGGTACTCATCGACGAAGACGGCCCGGAACCGCTGCCGAAGCGCATCCCGGTGAGTCTCGGCGAGCAGCACCGCACGGTGCACCAGCTCCGCGTAGTCCAGCGCGCCCTGCGCGTCGAGGACGTCGAGGTACTCCCCGAAGAACCCGGCCAGTGCAGCCCAGTCGGCGCGACCTTCGCGGGCCGCAAGCGCCCCGAGCTGATCGGGGTCCAGACCCACCTCCCGGGCTCGGGACAGCAACGCCCGCACCTCCTCCGCGAGTCCGCGGGTGGTCAGCGCCGCCCGCAAGGTCTCCGGCCACACCCGGCCGAGGTCGAGGGAGCCGCGCAGCAGCTCGCGCAGCGCGACGTCCTGCTCCGGCCCGGACAACAGCCTCAGCGGGTCGGTGTAGAGCTCCTTCGGCTGGTGCTCACGCAGCAGCGCGTAGCAGAACGCGTGGAACGTCCAGGCCGACGGGCCCGCCGTCGGGGTGCCCAGCCGCGCCGTGATCCGATCCCGCAGCTCGCCGGCCGCCTTGCGACTGAAGGTCAGCACCAGCACCTGCTCGGGGGCCAGCCCACCCTCGACGCGACGTGCGACGGCCTCGACGAGCGTGGTGGTCTTCCCCGTACCAGGGCCGGCGAGGACCAGGAGCGGGCCGGCCCGGTGGTCCAGCACGGCCTGCTGGGCGGCGTCGGGAACCAGCCTCGAGGCGGGGGCGGGCGGGGTCCGCACAAGGCGGTACGGCGAGGTCGTCATCGCCGGTCAGCCAACCACGAGGGTCCGACGAGTCAGGCGCCGTCCCAGCGGGCTTGGCTGAGCACCACCTTCTCGCCACGGATCGGGCAGCCCTCCGCGGCCAGCAGCTCCAGGCCACCGGCGAAGGGCCGACCGCCGGCCTGTACGACGCGCTGCCACGGCACCTCGTGGCCGTGCAGGGCCATCACCATGCCGACGGTTCGCGCCGAACCGGTGCCGAGGTACTCCGCCACGTCCCCGTACGTCATCACCCTGCCCCGAGGGATGCGCGCGACCAGGTCGAGCACGGTCAGGGCGTACGAGGTCGGAGATGCGCCTGCCACGGCTCGGAGTCTAGGTTGGGGCGATGGATTCTCCTCCCGGGTGCGCCGCCGTCGCCGAGGGGTGGACCTGGACCCAACAGCTCCGCTACACCCTCGGCAGGCTCGCGGTCTAGAGCAGCGCGTCAGGCGTGAAAGGCTGGGTACCCGGCGCCAGCGCGAGCCCGACGTGGCCGTGACCCTGGGCGTAGCCAAGCTCCTTCGCGAGGTTGCCCACACCATTGCTCAGCGCCAGCGGCGCGAGCGCCACGGTCGACAGGACGCCGATGGCTCGGCCGGAGGCGTCCAGGAAGCCCGACCCCGAGTCGCCGGGAATGCCCGGCGTGACGGTGTAGACGGTCGTGGACCAACCGCCACCGGTGTCCCCGAGGGACACGCCTCGCTTCGGGCTGAGCTGGGCGATGCCGGCCCGCAGGCTTGAGTTCCCATAGCTGTAGACGTTCTCCCCGGCAGTGGTGCCGGCTCCCAGACCCACCGGCCCGCCGAACACCGGGACACTCGGGTTGGTCGTGGCCACCGCAGCGGCCGGCAGCGCGATGAGCGCAAGGTCGTTGTACGCGCAGGCGTTCGGGTCCGTCTCGTGGGCGGCCTGCATGGTGAGCCAGGAGTTGTAGACCATCGTCCCCCGGAAGCCGGCCACCTCCACAACGGTCCCGAGCGGCAGCGACGCAGCGGTGCACCCGTTGGTGTCGGTGGCGGCACCCGTGCCCGAGCAGTGCGCCGCCTGGCCCAGGTAGGTCGTGGTGCCCTCGGTGAAGACGAAGTTCGCGGTGCACTGCGAGCCGGCGGTGAAGGTCATCACGCCGGGATGGACCGCGGCGGTGGCCGCGGGAGCCCAGCCCGCCGCTTCGGCCGGCGCAGTGGTGACGAAGGAAACAGCAAGTGCTGCCACGAGCGTCGGGGCAAGAAGTGCTCTGCGCATGGATCGGTCTCCTCAGATGATGGGGCTCGATATCGTCCCGTTTGTACCCAGTTGGCACGATGCCATGCCCACCTCGACCGAACGGCTACGGTCACCACGTGACCCCGAAGGCAGGACAGCCTTGGCGCCGGGCCGTGCTGATGCTGTTCGCCGTGTCGGCGGGCACGAACGTTCCCACCCCGTTGCTGCTGATCTACAAGGACTCGCTGCACCTGAGCGCCCAGACCCTGACGGCGCTGTTCGGTTGCTACGCCGCAGGTCTGGTGCCCTCCTTGCTGATCGCCGGTCCTCTTTCGGACCGCGTCGGGCGGCGCGCGGTGGTGCTGCCGTTCGTGGTGCTGTCCGCCGTCGCGAGCCTGCTGTTCGCGGTTGCCGCGCACTCGGTTCCGCTGCTGTTCACGGCCCGGTTCCTGCAGGGCGTCGTGAGCGGGGCCGTTTTCAGCGTCGGTACGGCATGGGTCGGGGAGCTGTCCCACGGTGACGGACCCGGCGCGCGCCGGGCCGCGGCGGCTCAGTCAGCAGGCTTCTCTCTCGGTCCCCTGACGAGCGGGTTGCTCGGCCAGTACGCGCCGTTCCCGACCGCGCTGCCCTACCTCGTCCACGTGACGCTGGTCGGCGTCGGGCTGGCCGCCGCTCGGGGCCTGCCCGAGACAGTGAGCCAGGCGCTGGAAGAGCGCAGCACCCGAGATCCCTTGCTGCGCAAGGGAGACGGCTGGCGGTTCCTCACCGTCGTCGCGCCCCTGGCAGTCTGCGTCTATGCGTTCCCGTCCGTCGTCATCAGCGCCCTCCCCGTGCTCATCGACCTGCCCCACAACAGCGGGGTCGTCATCACCGGGGTCCTCGCTGGACTGACCCTCGGTGCCAGCACGCTGGCGGCGCCGCTGCAGAAGCGGCTTCGGCACCGGACACCCAGCATCGCTGCCCTCAGCGGCGCTGCGGGGTACGCCGTCGCGCTGATTGCGGCCCGGCACGACGCGATCGGGCTCCTCGTCCCGGGCGCGCTGCTGCTCGGCGCCGGCGGCGGGCTGGCCCTGGCGAGTGGCCTCGCCCTGGTGGCCGAGCTCGCTCCGGCCTCCCGTCGCGGAGCCCTGACGGGGGTGTTCCTGGCCTGCGCCTACCTCGGCTTCGCCGCACCGTTTCTCACGGCTGTGGCGGCCGACCACGGCGGCGCCACCTTCCCGCTGGCCGTTGCCTCAGGACTCGCGCTGCTGCTCGCCGTGCGGCTGGAGGTGCACCGCAGACAGCCGTGAGGGCGGGTCCCTGTCCAGGACCCGCCCTCACGTGTGCTCAGCCCGCCTTGGGGGTGACGTACGCCTTCGCGATCTCGGACTCGAACAGGTCCTTCTCGACCTTCAGGCCGTCGATCGCCAGGTTGGCCTTGTTGGGCCGGACGATGAAGGTCTGCCGGGCCGGGATCTCACCGGGCTTGCTGTAGTCGAGCGGCGCGATGAGGCCCTTGGTGTCGACGTTGGTCAAGGTGCGGAACGCCGACTCGATGCCGATGCGCGACAGGTCCTTCTTGTCGCACGCCGCCTTCAGCGTCTGCGCGTAGATCTGCGCCACGCCGTACCCGTAGGTGACGCCGGCGTTGCTCGGCTTGCCGGGGTACTTCGCCTTGAAGGCCGCCAGGACCTGCTTCGCCTCGGGGTTGTCGGCGGACAACGGGATCGAGGAGCCCGAGATGTAGAGGTTGGCCTCGAGCGCCGGACCGGCGGGGGTGCCGAGCAGCAACGGGCTGAACGTGGGGTTGTTGCCCAGGAACGGCACGTTGAACTTGGCCACGGCTGCGACGCCCACCGCGGAAGCGGTCTGCTTCGGAGTGGTGGTCAAGCCGACCTCGGTGACCCCGGCCGACTTGAGCTGGCCGATGGCGCTGGTCAGGTCGGTTTCGGTCGCCTTGATCTGGATCGGGACGACGGTCAGGCCCAGCTTCTCGGCAGCGAACTTCGCGCCGGCCAGACCGTTCGCGCCGTACTCGCCCTCGAGGTAGATGTGGCCGATCTTGTCGCCCTTCTTGATCTTGCCCTCGTCGAACAGGTAGGAGATCCCGTTGATCTGCTCGATGTCGTAGGTGGCACCGGAGATCTGGATGTCGTCGCTTCGGAGCAGCGTCGACGCCCAGGTCGCCGTCGCGCCCAGCATGTGGTCGGTCTTGAGCTGGTCAAGCAGCGCGGTGGTCATCGGGGAGCCCAGCAGCTGGAGCATCCCTGCGACGTTCGGCTGCTCCTGGGCGTAGAGCGACACCGCCTTCTGGACGTCGTACCCGTGGTCCTGGACCTCGAGCTCGATCTGCCGGCCACAGATGCCACCGGCCTTGTTGATGGCGTCGACGCCGAGCTGGTTTCCCTGCGTGACGGTGGTGCCGAGGGAGGCAAAGACGCCCGACTCGTCGGTGAGGACACCGAGCCGGATCTTGCTCGCGGTCACCCCTGGCCCCGTCTTGACGCCACCCGAGGTGGAGCCTCCGGAGCTGGTGGACTTGGTCGAGCAGGCGCTCGCAACGAGGGCGACGCCGATGAGGGCGACGGCCCCCGACCGGGAACGGGTCATGCGGACTCCTTCTGTAGGGACGTGCTGTTGTCGGGTTCTGGGTCCAGGGAGCGGGTCGGTCGGCGACCGGTCATGCGCTTGCCGAGGGCGGCCAGGCCACCCGGTTCGAACAGCACGACGACCACGACCGCGAGACCGTACAGCAGGGCTGCGGCCTTGCCGCCGTCGTAGCCGCCGGTGCCGCTTTTGGCGATGAAGGGCAGCGACGAGCTGTAGCGGGTGATCAGCAGCGGACCGCCCGTCACGAAGAAGGCGCCGATGGCAGCACCACCGATCGACCCGAGACCGCCGACGACGACGGCCGCGAGGAAGCCGATCGACAGGGCCAGGTTGAAGTAGTTGGGGGTGAGCCGGCCGAACGCCAGCGCGACCATGACACCGCCGAGGCCGGCGTACATGCTGGAGAGCACGAACGCACCCGCCTTGGTGCGCCGGACGTCCACACCCATCACAGCGGCAGCCACCTCGCTGTCGCGGACCGTCTGCATCGCCCTGCCCATCCGGCCTCGCAGCACGTTGCCTGCGAACACGTAGGACAGCACGACCAGCACCAGGAAGAGCTCCCAGAGCTTCTCGAACCGGCCGAACGGGACGCCCGCGACGACGAGGGTCTGGGCGTCGGTGAAGTCGAAGCCGAACAGCGAGAACGGCGCCGCTGCCCGGCCGTTGAAACCACCCGTGACCGACCGCACGTTCTCGTACAGGAACTCGCCGATGAACACCAGCGACAGCGACGCGACGCCGAGGTAGATGCCCCGCAGTCGCGAGGCGATCGGGCTGAACAGCAGCCCCGCGACGCCGGCCGCGATCACGGCCAGAACCGTCGCCAGCAAGGGATCCAGCCCGAGGCCCTTCGCCGACGACGCGCCCGCAACCCCTGAGGTGCCGGCTAGGTAGGAGTAGCTGTAGGCGCCAACGGCCAGGAAGAACGCGTGCGCCAGGGAGAGCTGACCGGCGGCTCCCACGAGCAGCGTCAGCCCGATGGACGCGACCACCGCAGCCATCACGAACAACCCGATCGTCATGAGGCTGGCGTCGATGTACAACGGCAGCACCGCGATCACCAGGACCAGCGCGACGTGCAGGATCAAGGGGCGCTTAGACACGGGCCAGCTCCTTGGTCCCGAGCAGCCCCGACGGGCGCACGAGCAGCACCACGAGCATCACGAGGTACGGGATGACGTCATTGAGGCTGCCGCCGCCGAGCTTGAGGTTGTAGCCGCTCGTCATGGCCTCAGCGATGCCGATCGCCAGCCCACCGACGACGGCGCCGGCGGTGCTGTCGAGTCCACCGAGGATGGCCGCCGGGAAGGCCCGCAGCGCGGTGACCCGCACCGTGGCGTCCAGGCCTGGCGTCGGGTAGGCGCACAGGAACACCGCCGCGATGGTGGCCAGCACCCCCGCGACCGCCCACGCCGTCATCGTGACGCGACCCCTCCGGATCCCCATCAACGCGGCGGCCTCGCCGTCCTCTGCACCGGCCCGCATCGCGATTCCCCACGAGGAGTACTTGAAGGCGGCGAAGAAGGCGGTCAGCAGGACGGCGGTGACCGCGATGCCCACCAGCCGCGCCTCGGCGATCTCGGCGAACCCGAGGTCGACGCTGCCGTTCCCCCAGGGGTCGCCGGTCGGCAGGATGTCGGGCCCGAAGCGCCGGGTCAGCTCGGTGATCAGCACGATGTCGATGCCGATCGTGAGGATCGCCAGCGCGTTCACGTTGCTGTCGCGGAGCCGCCAGGTGTAGAGCCGCTCCACCACGATGGCGGCGGCCGCCGCGACGCCGCAACCCGCGAGAACCGCCACCACGAACGGCACCTCACCGTGCAGGCGGGCGATGACGTACCCGCCCAGCACCAGCAGGCTGCCGTGCGCGAAGTTGACCACTTCGGTGGCCTTGAACACCACCACGAAGCCCAGCGCGATGAGGGCGTAGATGCCGCCCAGGCTGACGCCGTTGACCAGGTAACCCAGAAAGTCGTTCATTCCTCGTCCTCACCCGTGCCGAGGTAGGCCTTCACGACCTCCGGGTCGTTCTGGATCTGGGCGGGGGTCCCGTCCGCGATCCGCTTGCCGAAGTCCAGGACCGTGATGTGGTCGCTGATCCCCATCACCAGCCCCATGTCGTGCTCCACCAGCAGCACGCTGATGCCGAGCACCCGCCGGACCTCCGCGATGAGGCCCGCCATCTGGGCTTTCTCGTCGGAGTTCATACCGGCGACGGGCTCGTCGAGCAGGAGCAGCCGGGGCTCACAGGCCAGCGCCCGGGCGACCTCGACACGCTTCTGGTCGCCGTACGACAGCAGGCCCGCAGGGCTGGCGAGCTTGTCGCCGAGGCCGACGAACTCGGCGATCTCGCGAACCCGCTCGCCGTGCCGTACGCCCTCTCTGGTGGCGCTCGGCAGCCGGAGCCCGGAGCTCACGAAGCCGGCCTTGGTGAGCGCGTGCCGGCCGAGCATGAGGTTCTCCGCGACCGTCTGTCCCTTGGACAGCGCGATGTTCTGGAAGGCCCGGGCCACCCCGAGCCGGGCGATCTTGTGCGGCGCCATCGTGGTCAGCTCGTGGCCGTCGAAGCTGACCGAGCCCAGGCGGGCGCTGTAGATGCCGCACAGCACGTTGAACGTCGTGGACTTGCCCGCGCCGTTGGGGCCGATGACGGCGTGGATGGTGCCGGGCGCGACGGTGAACGAGACCGCGTCGAGGGCCTTGAGGCCGGCGAAGGAGACGCTGACGTCGGTGAGCACCAGCTCGGGAACGGTGGTGGTCATCCCTGCCACCGTGTGAGGGTCCGGCCGGCACCTGTCGCCTGGACCTGCTTGCCGGATGTGTCCCCGAGGTAGAGCCGCTGCACGTCGTCGGTGGCGGCCAGCTCCTTCGCCGGCCCGGAGAGCGACACCTCGCCGACGTCGAGCACATAGGCGGTGTCGGCGACGCTCAGGGCCATGGTGGCGTTCTGCTCCACGAGCAGCACCGACGTGCCGGTCGCGTTGATGTCGCGGATCACCCGGCCGATCTGGCCGACGATCCGGGGCGCCAGGCCGAGCGAGGGCTCGTCGAGGATCAGCAGCTCCGGGGAGGCCATCAGCGCCCGGCCGATCGCGAGCATCTGCTGCTCACCACCGGACAACAGCGCCGCCCGCCCGTGCCGGCGCTCAGCCAGCACCGGGAACATCGCGTAGACCCGCTCGCGGGCGCTGGTGCGGGTGCTCTTGTCGCGGGCCCCGAGAGCC
This sequence comes from Mycobacteriales bacterium, assembly GCA_046590985.1. GTDB lineage: Bacteria > Actinomycetota > Actinomycetes > Mycobacteriales > SCTD01 > RYN-111. The sequence continues at coordinate 3,294 of JBKJVH010000043.1, read as the reverse complement.
CCGGCCTTGAGGTTCTCCTCAACGGTCATGCGCCCGAACACGCGCCGACCCTCCGGCACCTGCACGATGCCCTTGCGCACCGTCTCGGCCGCGTCCAGCCCCTGGAGCGACGCGCCGTTGTAGGTGATGGTCCCGCCCACGACGGCGCCCCGGTGCAGGGACAGCGTCGAGGAGACGGTCCGCAGCAGGGTCGACTTCCCAGCACCGTTGCTGCCGAGGACCGTGACCACCTTGCCGTCGGGGACCTCGAGGCTGATGCCTCGCAACGCCTTGACCACACCGCCATACGAGACCTGCAGGTCACGGACATCGAGCACGCAGCAACTCCTCTTGTGAGCATCCGGGCGAAACTCATTCAACACAGCGAAAGTGATCTTTGCCACTTCCAGCCCTGCCCAATGAGGTAACGATCATGCGCAGCAGCGGCCCAACAAAAGGACCACGAACGCAACAAAGGCCAGCCCCAAAAGGGACTGGCCTTCGCCGAGTGGTGGGAAGACTGCGCCGAGCGGTAGCTCGATGCGCCGAGTGGCTAGTACGTCGGCAGGCTCTGATCCACCTGGTTGGCCCAGGCGATGACGCCGCCCTGGACGTGCACGCTGTTCGTCATGCCGGCGTTCTTGAGCGCAGCGAGCACCTCGGCGGAACGGATGCCCGTCTTGCAGTAGACGACGATCTCCTTGTCCTGCGGCAGGTCCGCGAGGGCGTTGCCGTTGAGGAACTCGCCCTTCGGGATCAGCGTCGCGCCGGGGATGCTGACGATCTCCCACTCGGCTTGCTCGCGGCAGTCGACGAGGAAGAAGTCCTCCCCCGCGTCGATCTTGGCCTTCAGCTCCGTCGCGAGGATCGTGTGGCCGATCGCGGCCTCGATGGCCTCGTCCGACAGCGTCCCGCAGAACGCCTCGTAGTCGATGAGGCCGGTGATCGTCGGCTCCTTGCCGCACAACGGGCACTCCGGGTCCTTGCGGATCCGGATCTTGCGGTACTCCATCTCGAGGGCGTCGTAGACCATCAGCTTGCCGACGAGCGGCTCGCCGATCCCCATCAGGAGCTTGATCGCCTCGTTGGTCTGGATGCTGCCGATGGACGCGCACAGCACGCCGAGCACGCCGCCCTCGGCGCAGCTCGGGACCATCCCGGGCGGCGGCGGCTCAGGGTAGAGGCACCGGTAGCAGGGCGCCTCGACGCCCGGCGCGGTCGGCCAGAACACGCTCGCCTGGCCGTCGAAGCGGTAGATCGAGCCCCACACGTAGGGCTTGCCGAGGAAGAACGCGGCGTCGTTGACCATGTAGCGGGTCGCGAAGTTGTCCGTACCGTCCACGATGAGGTCGTAGTCGGCGAAGATGTCCATCACGTTGCTGGAGTCGAGCCGCTCCTCGTGCAGGTTGACCGTGATGAGCGGGTTGATCTCGTGCACCGAGTCCCGGGCGCTCTGCGCCTTGCTGCGGCCGATGTCGCTCTGGCCGTGGATGATCTGGCGCTGCAGGTTGCTCTCGTCGACGGTGTCGAAGTCGACGATGCCGAGCGTGCCGACCCCGGCCGCTGCGAGGTACATCAGCGTGGGGCTGCCGAGGCCGCCGGCACCCACCGCCAGGACCTTCGCGTTCTTGAGGCGCTTCTGACCGGCGGTGGCGACGTCCGGGATGATCAGGTGCCGGCTGTAGCGCATGACCTCTTCGCGCGTCAGGGCATCGGCCGGCTCGACCAGCGGGGGCAGGGACACTGCAGTTCTCCTTCGGTTGCTCTTCTCGGTGCAAGCCTGCCAGTACGGCCAGGATTCCCTGTCGTGAGGTCCTTCACGTTTCTTGCCGGGGCGTCGCGGGGAAACCGTGAGTACCCGATCTGAGGAGAACACGATGAGCGAGATCAGCAACAAGGCGCAGGAGCTCAAGGGCAAGGCGGAGCAGGCGGTTGCGGGCGCCACCGGCGACCGGAGCAAGCAGGCCGAGGGCCTCCAGGACGAGAAGTCCGGCCAGGCCAAGCAGGCCGCCGACAAGGTCAAGGACGTCTTCAAGTAGAGCTGCACGACGTCACGAAGACCTGTACGACGCGAAGGGCCGGCCCCACGGGGTCGGCCCTTCAGCATCTTCCCGTGTCAGATGCCGAGTATTTCGCAGCATCTGCCACGGGAAGGCTCCCTGTGGACAACGGGAACGGCTGTGCGGCGGTTTCGGCGACGCTGTGGCCATGCCGAGGCCGACGCCGCCCTCGACCTCGGGCGCGCTGCTGGCCGACAGCAACCCTGACACCGCGTGCGCGCGCCGCTGCCAGGCCCGACTGCTCCGCGTGACCGGCGACCTCGTGATCTCCCATGCATCCGCGGGGCTCCTGCTCGACCTGCCCTACATCGACCCACCCGCCACGCCCACCCTGACCCGGCACCGGCTCGGTGCGCCGTCCCACCTCAACGGGATGCACGCTGCGGCGGTCCCCGGTCACCACCGAGTCCAGGCATTCGGGCTCCCGCTCACGAGCGGGCCACGAACGCTCCTTGACCTGCTGCGCAACGCCCCCGATGAGCTGGTCGCGCAGGCGCTGGCGGACGGTGGCTTGCGAGCCGGGATCGACCCCGTACAGCTGGAAGAGGTGCTGACCTTTTGCGCCGGTTGGCCCGGGATCGTGCAGGCTCGTGCGGCGGTGGCCTTCGGCGAGCCGAGGTGCGAGAGCCCGCTGGAGTCCTGGGCCCGGATCTGGTTCCGGAACGGCGGCCTGCCGGCACCCACGCCACAGCTGATCTTGCGGTCAGGCACCGGCAAGCCGCTCGGTCGCGTGGACTTCTGCTTCGAGGACCAGCGCGTCGTGGTCGAGTGCGACGGGCAGGTGAAGTATCGACCTGGCACGGCCTGGGCGAGCCCGAGCGACACGCTCTGGGCGGAGAAGCTCCGCGAGGACAGGGTCCGCGCGGAGCGCTACGAAGTCGTCCGGGCCTACGCCAAGGACGGCAAGGACGGGGGCGCGGACCTGTGCCGGCGCATCCGAGCCGCGATGGCACGAGCCAGCGCCCGCAGTTGAGTATCGGTGACCGCTGCTGCTCAGGCCGATCCATCTTCCCGTGGCAGATGCTGACGAATTCGCAGCATCTGCCACGGGAAGACGTCGGTCAGCCGCCGGGACGCCACCAGGGCTTGCGCTTTTCCGGCAGTGGACGAGGAGCCGGCGGCGGGACCGGCGGGACCGGCGCGGCCGCGGGGGCCTGCGGAGGGGCTGGGGGTGGCGTCGGCCGGGAAGGAGCCTGCTCCCGCGGAGGCGGTGACGCTGCCGACTGCTGCGGTAGCGCAGCCGACTGCTGCGGAG
>JBKJVH010000106.1:0-41953 GCA_046590985.1 Mycobacteriales bacterium | reverse complement strand
TGCACGGAGTCCGCGCCGTCTCCGACCTGGTGCCGAGCGCCGTCCTCGACATCGAGCCCGGTGCCGCCGCCGCCCTGCTCGAGATCAAGGACGGCACTGGGCACCAGGTCGGAGACGGTGCGGACGCCGTGGACCTGCTCGACGTGGAGCCCGGCGCCGACGACCAGCTCGGCGATCGCGGTCGGAGTCCAGCGACGGGCGGTGCCGTCGTGCTCGCCCCAACGGCCGAGCGGGTCAGTGAGGACGTGCGCGGCCTCATCAGGGCGACCGGCGAGCGCACGGGCCAGGACGACCGCGTCACGGTTGGCGACGACCAGCGACAGCCGGCCTTGGGGTCGCAGCGTCCCGGCGAGGGCACCCAGAGCAGCCCCCGGGTCCTCGACCAGCTCGAGCACGCTGTGGCACAGCACCAGGTCGGCGCTGCCGACGGCGACCAGCTGGGCCAGGTCGGCAAGGTCGCCCTGGAGCGCCTCGACGTGCAGGCCGCGCTCCGCGGCCCGGCGCTCCAGCGCTGCGAGGGAGTCCGGGCTGGGGTCGACCACGGTGACCCGGTGGCCGGCCTCGGCGATCGGGACGGCGAACCCGCCCGTACCGCCGCCGGCGTCGACCACCACCAGCGCCGGGCCGGCCTCGACCAGGGCAGCCGACAGCACCTCCCACACCACAGCGGTGCGTACGTTGCCAGCGGGGCCGCGTCGGCTGTCCATCTTGCGGAGCCTAGTGCCGGGAGTGCTCCAGGTAGGGCCGGACGGTGACGCTGAGGAAGCCGTGGTTGTCGGTGTAGTCGGCGTCGATGACCTTCAGCACGATCCGACCGGTGTGGAGGGGCCGGATGATCGTCCAGTACGCGTGCGTACCGGCGTGGCAGCCCTCGCCGCCCTGCGTCACCCACCGGGTCGGCCGGCCACCCACCTGCAGGTCGAGGTCCTCGCCGTCGCGCTGGTCCCGCTGGGCCTCGGTCCGGCGCTGCCAGCTGCCGTCCGCCCGTTGTGAGCACTCCGCGTCGGCTTGTCGGCCACTCGCGTCGGGCAGGTAGGAGCCGGTCGCCAACACGGCATACCGCTGGCCGGCGACGACCAGGAACGACGACCAGGTGGGCGTTGCCGTGGTCGCCGGCACCCGAAGGCTCGCCACCCCGGTCAGCGGTACCGGCTTCGGCGCGGGCTTGGGCGCGGGCTTCGGGGCGGGCTTCGGGGCGGGCTTCGGGGCGGGCTTCGGGGCCGGCGAGGCCTTGGGGGCGGCCACGGTGCCGGAGACCTTGTTCGTCCAGTAGGAGGTCCGTTTGAGCGCACCGGCCCACGACAGGCTGAGGTGGACGTGGCTGGTGTGCGGGTCGGCACCGCGGTAGGCCCGCCAGCTGTGCGTGTTGGCGCTCCAGATCCGGTGGTTCCAGATCAGGTACATGATCCCGAGCCGCCGCGCCTGCGCGAAGCTGTTGCCGTACCGGTCGGTGGCGAACAACCAGTGCAGCAGGTCGTTCACCTGCGTCGCCTGCGCGGGGCTGGCGGCGCTGACCTTCCAGTCCCAGGCCCGGCCCTCCTTGTGCTCGCTGCGACCGCCGAGCGCGCAGTTGCGGATGATCCCGTAGTCGCCGGTGCCGCCGTAGGCCTTCATGATCAGCGTCCGCAGCGCGACCGTGCCGGCCTTCGCCGTCGGGCTGCACGTCGTCTGCGGCCGGTACGGGGCGAAGCCCTCGATCGCCCCGCCAGGCGCGCGAGCGGACGGAGCTGCGGAGGCGGCGAACGGGACTGCCAGGAGCAGAGCCAGGACAGGAACGAGGGCGAGTCGGCGCATGAGAAGGGCAGACCTTGTCGTCAGGCAGCGGGGGGATGCCTGGCTCCTCGGCCGGTTGCCGCACTTTCCGCAGCCCACGAAAGGGGGTCGTAGCGCCGAGGTCACCGTGACAGGTCGCCCCTGACCCGGGCAGACCGGGACACCCCGTCACTCGAACCTGAACCGTCACCGTCCCGGGCTCCCCGGGCTGGAGTGCCACAGCTTGCGCGGGGCCCCGGTCGTGCCGGCCGGCTTGATGTCGGCGTAGGGGCTGGCCCGGAAACCCGAGGAGTACTCGTGCGCGCGGCCACCGACCGGGGGCTTGGTCAGCACCGGGACTGCGGACCGGGAGGCCGCCAGGCCTTCGACGGCGGCGTCCATGGTTGTGGTGGACGGGGCCTCCATGAGGTCGTAGACCGCGGCCAGCCCACCGCGCTGCCAGGCCTCGTGCAGCTCGGGGAGCTCCCAGGCACCGAGGGCCAGCAGCGAGATCCCCCGCGGACCGGTGCGCCTGACCTCTCCCCGGATGACGAGCAGCCAGGAGTGGAACAGCGTGCTGGCGTAGCCGACCTGGGCGTCCTCGAAGAAGGTCGCGTCGATCGGGCCGGTGCTGTCGTCGAGCGTCACGAAGACGACGCGACGGCCGGACCGGATCGGTGGGGTCTGGGTCGCGACCTTCACGCCGGCGACCAGCACGCCCTGGGAGCTGCGACAGCCCAGCAGGTCCATGGCTCGGGTCGTCCCCAGCTCTCTGAGGAAGGGGGCGTAGCCGTCGAGCACGTGACTGCTGACGTCGAGCCCCAGCACGTCGAGCTCGGCCCGGGTGCGTTCGGCCTGCGTCATCTCCGGCAGCCCGCTGGAGGTGGTGTGCTCCGGGGCGTCGCCGAGGTCGAGCGCGAGCTGGGTGTCCACCGGGTCCGGGGCGGCCGCTGCCTGGGACTGCTTCGCACGCCGACCGGCGACGTCATCGAGGTCGAAGACCTGCAACGGCTCGAGCTTCTTCTTGCGGGGCGTCTTGGTGACCGCCCTGGTCCAGCGGTCGAGCTCGGCGACCTGCAGCAGCAGGTCTCTTCTCGTCACCTGCCCTCGGCGCCGGCCCGGGATGGTGGAGCCGAGGCCGTACAGGGAGTCGAACCCGCCGGCCACCACGAGCCGTTCGGTGAGGGGCCTGCTGACTGCCGCCCGGTGCCAGAAGTCCGACAGCGACGCGAACGGCCGGCCCGCCACGATCCGGGCGATCTCGGCCTGGTTGATGCCCCGGACATCGGACAGCCCGATCCGGATGCCGTGGCCCCGCCCGTCGGGGAGCCGCAGGTCGGTGGCGCGACTGCGCGGTGGGGCACCGAGGATCGACGGCGGTGGCTCGTCGAGGAAGCCGACCTTCTCCACGGAGTACTCCGGCAGGCTGGCGTTCACGTCCAGGCTCAGGATCGCGATCCCGAACTGACGGGCGTCGTCCAGGATCAGCCGCTTCGGGTACATCCCGGGGTCGTGCGTCAGGACGCCGGCCAGGAAGGCCGCCGGGTGATGGGCCTTGAGCCAGGCCGACTGGTAGGTCGGCAGCGCGAAGGCTGCCGCGTGCGCCTTGCAGAAGCCGAAGGACGCGAACGCCTTCAGCACCTCCCAGACCCGGTGGGTGATGTCCTCGCTGTAGCCGCGGCCCAGCGCGGTAGGAACGAACCAGACCCGGACCTCGTCCTGACCCTCGGGGCTGCCGAGGGTGCGCCGGATCTCGTCGGCCTCGGCCAGCGAGCAGCCGGTCATGGCCGCCACGATCAGCAGCACCTGCTCGTGGAAGACCACCACGCCATAGGTCTGCGCCAGCGCCGGCTTGAGGTCGGGGTGCAGGTACTCGGGTTCGTTCCAGCCTTGCCGGGCCATCAGGAACGGCCGCACCATGTCGCTCTTCACCGGGCCGGGCCGGAACAGGCTGATGTCGGTGATGAGGTCCTCGAAGGTCTCCGGGGCGAACTTCCCGATCAGCTCGCGCTGGCCGGGCGACTCGATCTGGAAGACCCCCAGGGTCTTGGTCGACTGGATCAGCTCGAAGGTCCGGGCGTCGTCCCGGGGGGCGGTGTCGACGTCGATGCTCAGGCCGTCGACCCGCGCCACTTCCCTGACGGCGTAGGCCATCGCGGACTGCATCCGGATGCCGAGCAGGTCGAGCTTGAGCAGCCCGAGAGCCTCCACGTCGTCCTTGTCGAACTGGCTCATCGGGTGGCCGAGCCAGCTGGACTCCACCGGGGTGCGGTCCAGCAGGGTGCGGTCGCTCAGCAGCACCCCGCACGGGTGCAGCGCGATGTGCCGGGGCAGCCCGTCGAGCCGCTCGACCAGCTGGAGCAGCAGGTCGAAGCGACCGTTCAGGCTGCTCGCCCGGAGCTCCGGCAGGTCCTGCATCGCCTGCCGTACCTGGTTGGCGCGGATGTGCGGGAAGGCCTTGGCGAGGCCGTCGACCTCCCCGGGTGGCAGCCCGAGGGCGGCGCCGACGTCCCGGATGCCGTGCCGCGCCCGGTAGGTGTCCATCATCGACACGCAGGTGCAGCGCTCGCCGCCGTACTTGCCGAGCACCTGCTCGTACACCTCCATCCGGCGGGCGGACTCCACGTCCACGTCGATGTCGGGGAGCTGGTGCCGCAGCGGGGACAGGAACCGTTCCATGAGCAGGCCGTAGCGGATCGGGTCGACGTCGCTGATCCCGAGCAGGTAGTTCACGAGGGAGCCGGCGCCACTCCCCCGTGCCGCGGCTCGGACGCCCATCTCCTTGATGAGGTCCACCACGTCGGCCACCGTCAAGAAGTACGAGGGGTACCCCAGGCCGCCGATGACCTCGAGCTCGTCCTCCAGCCGCGCCAGGGTGCCGGGGTCGCGGGCCATCAGGCGTCGACCGAAGCCCGCCTCGCACCGCTCCCGGAGGACCTGCTGGGCGTCGCCGTCAACGGCCAGCTCGGGGAAGTGCACCTCGCCGAGGCCGAGGTCGCGCTGGGGGTCCACGACGCACCGGTCGGCCTCGTGCCGGGTCCGGGCCAGCAGTCCGTTGCCGTCGCGCAGGCCCGCGGCGGTGGCCACCTCGTCGGCCACGTCGGCCATCTCCTTGCCGGACAGCAGCGCCGCCTCGGCGTTGGCGCGGTCGACGTGCCGGGCATCGAGCGCCACCAGCCGCCGGCTGGCGTCCAGCACGTCGGCGGCCGGTGCGTCGCTGCGGTCGGCGTACCGGACGACGTTGGACAGCACTGCACTGGCCCCGTGCTCGTGAGCGAAGCCGAGCAACCGGGCAGCCCGGCCGACGTCGCCGGGGCCGCGGTGGTGCACGACCTCGACGATCGTGGCGTCGCGACCGAGGACGTCACGCCAGCGGTCCAGGTGCTGCTTGGCGAGGTCGGGTCTTCTGTCCGTGAGCGCCCGGCCGAGCTCGCTCGCCGGCCCGAGCAGCACCGCGACGCCCTGGCTGGCGTGCTGCGCAATGAGGTCCAGCGTCGTCACGGGCGAGCCGCGTTCCCCCGCCAGGTGGGTGGCGGAGATCAGCCGGCACAGCGCCGCCCAGCCGCGGCCGTCCCTGGCCAGCAGGGTGATCCGCGGTAGCGCGTCGGTGGCCAGGAACGCCCCGCCCCGCGCCGGGCTCGTCCTGCCCGTCTGCCTTTGTCGGAAATCCACAGGGCTCTGACCCTGTGGATTTCCGACAGAAGGGCCGACGAAGGGGGCGAGCGGTTGGACGGCGAGGTCGACGCCGAAGATCGGCCGGACGCCGGCGACCTGGCAGGCCTGGGCGAACTTCACCACCCCGTACGCGCCGTCCCGGTCGGTCAGGGCGAGCGTGTCCATGCCGTGCTCAGCCGCGCGCTGGACCAGCACGCGCGGGTGCGAGGCGCCGTGCCGCAGGGAGTACCCGCTGGCGACGTGCAGATGGACGAACGGATCCACGGAGGGCTCCCTCAGGGCAGGCGCAGGTGATGCGCCCCGGGGGAAGATCAGAACGTATATTCGATGCTACCTGTCTTCCCTCGCTCCAGCAAGGTCAGGCCGCCTCAAGGTCAGGTTGTACAAACGCCTTCACCCGGCCCGGGAGGCGGCCAGCCGGCCGTGCAGGGTGGTCTCCACCACGGCCAGGAAAGACGCGGCGTCCCGGAGCAGGTCGTCGGCCTCCCGCGGCGTGACGACCCCCGCCAGGCCGGCTTCGGCGGCGGCCCGCTTGCCGGCACCGGCGGCGAAGAACTGCGCCCACTCCAGCAGCTCCGGGGCGACCTGGGCCAGCAGCACCCAGGCGCTCTTGGGCCGGCCCCGCTGCGGACTGGCCGGCTGGGCGCGACAGGACAACACCGCCGCCGCAGCGCGCAGCGCCGCGAGGTGGGCGAGGGCATAGCGCTCCCCCGGGGCGGTCGTGGCCGCCGCGTCGGCGAGGCCTCGTTGGGACAGCCCGAGGAGCGTGGTCGCCGGCAGGACGGGAGCGGCCATCAGTCCATCACCCGCTTCAGCGACCAGCTGGCCTCCCGCTGCGCGAAGCACAGGTCGTACACGCCGGGGCCGGCAGACAGCGCGGCCAGTCGGCCGGAGTCGGCCTCCACGCGCCACCACTGTGCCTCCCGGTCGTCCAGCACGGTGCCGCCGTGGGCCGGGCCACCGGCCAGCAACGCGCGGGTCTCGCCAGCGCGCCACCAGGATCCGGACTCGGTCCAGCGCGCCAACACCTGCCGCACGACGTAGTGCCGGCCGTGCCAGCGGAACTCCGCCGGGACCGGACCGGCGGGTGCGGCCACCGTGAGAACCTCAATCAGGTCGGTGTGCCGTCGACTCATGGCTGCTTGCTCCTCTCGGTGCCGGGCAGGGCAGTCACCGGCCCGGACGAGGCGCTTCCCCACGCCGCACCCGAGCCGGTGGCCCGCCCGGCGACGTGAGAGGGTCGAAGCGCACGTCGCCGGGCGGACGTCCCGCCCACTGACGGGTCCGCGAGGTCCCGCCAGTCGCTCGAACCTTTGTTCGAACGACGCTACAGTAGACCTCGGCACCGACAGAAGCGTCAAGGGTTCGGGAGGCACCTGTGGACAGCGGCCTACGTAGCTGCACGGTCAGCACCCCGATCGGGGAGCTGCTGCTCGTCGCCTCCCCCCTTGGCCTCGTGCAGGTGTTCCTCCCGACCAGCAAGGGCGTGCCCTCGACCTCCGACGAGCGGCACGACCCGACCGCCTACTGCCTGCCCGCGGCCCGCCACCAGCTGCACGAGTTCTTCCACGGCTCGCTCCGGGAGTTCGACCTCCCGCTGGACGAGAGGGGCAGCCCCTTCCAGCTCCGGGTCTGGGCCGCGCTGCGCGAGATCCCCTACGGCCAGACCTGCTCCTACGGCGACCTTGCCACCCGGATCGGGGAGGACCCGCGGGTCGCCTCCCGCGCGGTTGGGCTCGCGAACGGCGCCAACCCCAACGCGGTCGTGACGCCCTGCCACCGGGTCATCGGCGCGGACGGCACGCTCGTCGGGTACGCCGGCGGCCTGCACGCCAAGCGCTGGCTCCTGGACCACGAGGCCCGCGCCGTCGGCACCGTGTTGTTCTGAGAAGTCAGGCCGGACGGCGACCGAGGCCGGCGACCAGGGTCGGGGTGATGATCCGGCCGGTCCCGTCGCGCAGGCGGGCACCCACCGCCTCCGCGTCCTCGGCCGTCATGAGCGCCGCGGCCACCGCCGCCGGCGCGAGCTGCTCGAAGGAGAGCGCGAAGAAGGCGAAGCCCGGGTGCGAGGAGTCGATGACGAGCGACCTCCCCTCCCCGCGGACCTGCTCGAGGCCCCGATCGGCCAGCGCACTGGCGAGGCGGCGACCATAGGTCCGATCGAAGCCGGCCGCGGCCATCAGCCCGAGGATGCCTTCACTGACCCGATCCTCCACCTCCCCTGCAGGGTCGAACCCGAACGAGGTCCAGTCGTAGTCCTCGATCACGACGGTCCCACCGACGCGCAGGGCAGCGACCAGCTTGTCCAGGACGACCTCCCGCTCGGACAGGTGCTCCAGCACCATCCGGCAGTGCACGAGGTCGAACTCCCCCACGGGCAAGGGATCCGTGACGAGGTCGAGCTGCCGGACCTCAACGACGTCGGAGGCGAGCGGTTCGAGGAAGCGGGTATCGAGATCGACGGCCACGACGCGCTCGCACTGGCCAGCGAGCCAGCTGACGATCGAGCCGCCGCCCGCGCCGGCCTCCAGCACGTGCGAGAACGGACCGGCACCGTTCTGCACCAGCAGGATCTGCGTGCCGGTGTCCCAGAGGGCCTCGATGCCAGCGAGCCGGGCGCGCTCGTCGCGCCAGCCCTGGTCGTACGCGTAGTCGTTCACGCGACCGATCATGGCACCGGTCAGGACCTCAGACCTGCAAGCCGTCCCAGGACCAGTGCGGCAGGGCGGCGGTCGCCGGCACCGCCTCGTCCCCTTCGCCGTACAGCAGCACGTCCGCCACCGCCCACTCCAGGTACGCCCGCATCGCTGTCCGGAACTCCGCGTCCGCCGGCAGTCCGGCGTCGTCCATCGCCCCCACGAAGCAGTCCAGGAACCGCCGCCCCAGATCGCTCATGTCGCCGTTGCCCGCGTGCATCTGCAGCACGGCCGCCTGGTCGCTGCAGGTGGTCGAGAAGGTCGGCGGCCCTCCCAGCACCTCACCCCAGTACGCCGCAAGCCGCTCGACGTGCTCCGGGTTCCCGTCCGGGTGGGAGAACGGGTGGTTCAGCTCCGGGTCGGCCAGGCAGCGCGCGTGGTGAGCAGTGGCCAAGGCGAGGAACGCCGGCTCGCCACCGGCGACGTCATACAGCGAGGGACGCATGGGTCCGACGATAACCTCGAGGACGTGACGGTCGAGCTGCAGGCGGACTGCTCCCGTTGTGTCGGGCTGTGCTGCGTGGCGCCGGCCTTCGGTGCCTCGGCCGACTTCGCCCTCACCAAGCCCGCCGGGTCGCCCTGCCCCAACCTCCAGGCCGACTTCCGCTGCGGCGTCCATACCCAGCTGCGGCCACTCGGCTTCCCCGGCTGCGTGGTCTACGACTGCTTCGGCGCCGGCCAGCGGGTGACGGCCGCCTTCGCCGGACAGGACTGGCGCACCCCCGAGGTGGCCGCCCCGATGTTCGCCGCCTTCGAGCGCACCCGCGTCCTGCACGAGCTGCTCTGGTACCTCAACGAGGCCCCGCCCACCCCCGAGCTGCAGGCTCTGAGCACCCTGACCGAGGACTTCACCGGCGACCTCGACGCCCATCGCGGTGAGGTGAATGCCCTGCTGCTCAAGGCAAGTGCCCTCGCCAGGGCAGGGCTCGACGGCGCCGACCACCGCGGCGCGAACCTCGTCGGGCAGGACCTCAAGCCGGTACGTCTGATCGGCGCAAGCCTGCGTGGCGCTGCGCTCGTCGGCGCCGACCTGCAGGGCGTGGACCTTGCGTTCGCGGACGTCACCGGTGCCGACTTCCGGGGTGCCGACCTGCGCGGCGCGGACCTCAGCCGAACCCTGTTCCTCCTGCACTCCCAGCTCGAGTCGGCCGTGGGCGACAGCACGACGACGCTGCCGGTGGGCCGTACCCGCCCTCAGCACTGGCAGTAGCCTCGCCCGACATGGCTGACATCGGCGAGCTCGGGGACCAGGCGGGCTGGCGCTGCTGGCTGTGCGACGACGAGGTGCCGCAGAAGGCGAAGCCGAACGACCCGAACCAGGCGGTCGCCGACCAGGTCGCACCTGCGGCGAAGGGCGACCGCGGCCGCGGCGTGGTGCGGCTGGCGCACAAGCGCTGCAACGACCTGCGCAAGGGCCGGCCGCCGAGCATCGCCTGGCCGGAGCGGTTCCACGTCGCGGACGCCCCCGAGCTGCTGCAGTCCCTGGTGCGCCTGGACAAGGGCAAGAGCCGCAGCGGTGAGGTGGTCGCGATGTGCGCCGACAGCGCCAGCGCCGCCGAGGCCGCCGCCTGGGTGGTGCCTGTCGCGACCACGTTGTTCCCCGGTGAGTGGGAAGCGACCTGCTCGCCGCTGTCGTCGATGACCGCGGTCCGGCTCACCAAGCGCTGACCGGCTGACGCTTCCGCGGAAGCGCGGCTCAGACGCCGTCCTGGTGGCGTACCCAGCAACCCGTGATCCACGGAACCGGACAGGGCGCCTTGCCCGACCGGATCACCCGTGCGGGTTCCGTGGATCACTGCTCGGGACACAGACCGAACGACGTTCTAGTCTGAGCGAATGGCCTCCCTGCTGCTGTCCCGGCGCGACCTCGACTTCCTGCTGTACGAGTGGCTGGACGTCACGAGCCTGACCAGCCGGGAGCGCTACTCCGAGCACTCCCGCGAGACGTTCGACGCCGCGATGGACCTCGCCGAGCAGATCGCCACCCGCGACTTCGCACCGCACAACCGGCTGTCGGACGAGACCGAGCCCACGTTCGACGGCACGAGCGTCCACCTGATCGAGGAGATCGGCAGGGCCCTCAAGAAGTACGGCGACAGCGGCCTCATCGGCGCCGGGATGGACCACTCGGTCGGCGGCATGCAACTGCCGGCGGTCGTCACCCAGGTGCTGCTCGGCTGGTTCCAGGCGGCCAATGTCGGCACCTCGAGCTACCCGTTCCTCACCATCGCCAACGCCAACCTCCTCCTGGCCCACGGCACACCGGAACAGGTCGAGACCTACGTCAAGCCGATGGTCGAAGGGCGCTTCTACGGGACCATGTGCCTGAGCGAGCCGCAGGCCGGCAGCAGCCTCGCAGACGTCACGACCAGGGCGGACCCACAGCCCGACGGGACCTACCGGGTCACTGGAAACAAGATGTGGATCAGCGCCGGCGAGCACGACCTCAGCGAGAACATCATCCACCTCGTACTGGCCAAGATCCCTGGCTCTCCCCCTGGGGCTAAAGGGATCTCGCTGTTCATCGTCCCTCGGGTACTCGAGGACGGCAGCCGGAACGACGTGGCGCTCGCGGGCCTCAACCACAAGATGGGCTACCGCGGCACGGTCAACACGCTCCTCAACTTCGGCGAGAACGGCGGCGCGGTCGGCTACCTCGTCGGGGAGCCGCACCAGGGCCTGAGCTACATGTTCCACATGATGAACGAGGCCCGCATCGGCGTCGGCCTCGGCGCCACCTGCCTGGGGTACACCGGTTACCTGCACTCCCTCGAGTACGCCCGGAGCCGCCCGCAGGGTCGCGTCACCAAGGGCGGGCCGCAGGTGCCGATCATCGAGCACGCCGACGTCCGCCGGATGCTCTTGGCCCAGAAGTCCTATGTAGAGGGCGCACTGGCCCTCAACCTCTTCTGTGGGCGGCTGGTCGACGAGGAGCGGACCGGTGCGGACCCCGCGAAGGCCCACCTGCTGCTGGAGATGCTCACGCCGCTCGCCAAGAGCTGGCCGAGCCAGTGGTGCCTGGAGGCGAACAGCCTCGCCATCCAGATCCACGGCGGGTACGGCTACACCCGCGAGTATCCGGTCGAGCAGCTCTACCGCGACAACCGCCTCAACCCGATCCACGAGGGAACGCACGGGATCCAGGCCCTGGACCTGCTCGGTCGCAAGGTCGTCATGCAGGGCGGCGCGGGTCTGGCGCTGCTCGCCGAGACCATCGAGCAGACCTGCGCGCGCACGGACAACGAGCACGCCGCCGCGCTGCGGACGACCGTGAACCGGATCGTGGAGGTGACCCAGAAGCTTTGGGGTGCAGGCGATGTCGCGCTCTCACTGGCCAACGCCAGCGTCTACCTCGAGGCGGTCGGGCACACCGTCATCGCCTGGATGTGGCTCGAGCAGCTGCTGGCCGCCGAGGGCAAGAACGGCGACTTCTACGACGGCAAGCGCACGGCTGCGGACTACTTCTTCCGATGGGAGCTGCCGAAGACCGGACCGCAGCTCGACCTGCTCGCCAGCCTGGACCGGACCACCTTGGACATGCAGGACCGCTGGTTCTGATCCGTCAGGTCACGGTGACCGGCAGGACCAACGACCAGGACCCGTGAGAGCGGACCGGGACCTCGGTTGCCGTCGGAGAGGGATCGGGGGTCGCTGATGCTGCCTGTTCCCGCACGGCCTCGACGTACGAGACGGTGACCCCGAACCTGTAGTGGCCCGCAGGCAAGGGGCCCTCCGTGTCCTTGGAGGTGTCGCCGCACTGGGATGTTGCGGCCTCGGCCGGCACCGAACCGGACTCCCCGGGTCTGAGCGTCCACAGCCCGGCCCCGTCACTGTCGAAGAGGTGGGCACCGGAGGTCCCTCCGGGCCCGGCCACCCCGGCTTGCAGGGCCTCGCGCTCCCGCGGTCGCTGCAGCGTGAACGTCACAGTGACCGAGGAGCTGTTCGTGATCGTGACGACCGCCTTCACGGGCTGGCCGGCCGAGACGCCCGACGGTGCCTCGAGCCGTGCCGTGATGCCCTCAACGGGTGGCTGGCTGGCGTCCCCGGCCGGCACCACCGCGGGTTCACAGGCATCGACGGTGCTGTGCCATCCGGGCCTGCCATCGGGGCAGTTCCCGGACGCACGGTCGCTGGCGCTGCAGGTCGCGGTGGTCACCGACGGGAAGGGCGTCACGACGCTCCGGGTCGGGACGATCGTCGGGACCCCAGTCGGCGAGGCTGCGAAACCAGGGCAGGAGGCAGGGGTGGTGCAGGAGGGCGTCGGCCCGACCGACGTGGTTGGGGAGGGTGTCGCGATGATCAGCGTCGCGCGGTGAGAACCACTGCCGCTCAGGGAAAGCAGCGCCACGGCGACCAGCGCCACCAACGCGGCTCCAGAGCCACCCAAGGCCATCAGGCGGCGCCGGCGCAGCTTGCTCGCCCGAAGCGTCACCAGGTCCTGCGCCGTGGGGCGAGGTCCGGGAGGAGAGGGGTCGTCGAGGTGGTCGTACATCAGGCCTCCAAGGCCTCGCCGAGGGACACCCGCAGCGCGGCCAGACCTCGCGAGGCGTGTGTCTTGATGGATCCCGTCGAGACCCCGAGGGCGTCGGCCACGGTCTGCTCCGACAGGTCGAGCAGGTAGCGCAGCACCACGACGTCCCGCTGCCGCCGGGGCAGGGCCAGCAGCGCCCTCTGCAGGTCCACTCGTTCTGCCGCGTCGGGGTCGAGCAGGGCACCCTCCCTGGCCGGCAACGAGGTACGCCGGTCGCGGCGCACGCGGTCGATGGCGAGGTTCGCCGCGACCCGAGACACCCACGGGACGGCGTAGGGCTGCACCGTCCGCCACCGGGCCAGGCCGCGCGCCAGGGCTTCCTGTGCGATGTCCTGGGCCTCGTCGCGGTCCCCCAGGACCTTGTACGCGACACGGTAGGCAGCCCGGTGCAGCTCTACGAACCTGCTGTCGAAGTCCTGCACCGGTCCCCTCCTGCAAGGTCAACGGCCGGGTGCCCTACGGCGTTGACACGACCGAGGAGATCGTCCCGCCGATCATGAGCACCAGGTGCTCGATGACCTTGTCCCGCGAGACCGATCCTGGCGCGTCGAGCCACCGCCCGATGACAGCGTCGGCCATCCCCACGACGCCGGTTGCGAAGGACTCCGCGAGCGCCGCCGGGGCGGCTCCGCTCTCGACCAGGTAGTCCCGTGCGAGGTCGGCGACCCGGCTGCCGACGGTGTCCTTCACGCGGGCCACCGCATCGGCCTCGTGGGAGCGGACGAACCGGTAGAGGAACAGGTGCGCCTGCACGTAGTCGAGGTAGGCCACCAGCGCCGACCGGATGCTGGCCGGGATGTCGCCGCTCAGGTCCAGCGCCGGGAGCAGCACGACGGTGAGCCGGTCGGCGGCTTCCAGGGCGATGGCCCGGTCCAGGTCGGCCCGGTCGTCGAACTGCCGGTACAGCGCCTGCCGGGTGACGCCCTGCTCGGCGCTGATCCGGTCGACGGTGGCGGCCGGTCCTTCGCGTTCGATCACAGCGATGGCAGCGGCGACGAAGGCAGCCCGGCGCTGCTCGCGGTGCCCCGCCCAGCGCGTCGTCCGTCCGTCCGTCACGCCCGCGATGGTAGGCCCCCGGGATGGTATGCCGGACGGAAAGTACCTGTTACCTTGAGTCGCATACACCGAGGAGGCGTCATGACGATCCAGGACCGCGAGAAGGTGGCCGGCCGGCTGCTCCGGGCGAGCGAGCGGCTCTCCTACGACCCCGTCACGGACATCGACTGGGACGCGCCGCTCGACCCGACGCTCTACGCCACCCCGGCGCACCGGGTGTCCCTGTTCGGCACGCCGCTCTGGGACGAGATGGACGACCTGCAAAGGATCCAGCTGTCCTGGCACGAGTTCGCGAGCACCGCCAGCGTCGGGCTCTGGTTCGAGATCATGCTCATGCAGGGCCTGCTGCGGTACGCCTACGACCAGGACCCTGGCAGCCAGCACATCCAGTACTGCCTCACCGAGATCGGCGACGAGACCAGGCACTCGGTGATGTTCGCCCGGGCTGCCGAGAAGCTCGCCCCCGGCGCCCGCTACCGGCCGACCCGGCTGATCCACCAGCTCGGCCGGCTGTACAAGACTGTCGCTGCGGGACCGTCGCTGTTCGCCAGTGTGCTGGTCGCGGAGGAGTGCCTGGACCGGCTGCAGCGTGAGCTGATGGAGATGCCCGGCATGCTGCCGCTGTCGCAGCAGGTCGCGAAGATCCACGTCACCGAGGAGGCCCGGCACGTGGCGTACGCCCGTACCGCAGTGGAGCGGCAGATGCCGAAGCTCAACCGGAGCCAGCGCGAGGTGCACAAGATGCTCACGGTGGTCACCTCGATCTGCGTGGTCGAGTCCTTCATCGACCCGGCCGTCTACACCGCGGTCGGGCTGGACCCGAAGCGGGCCGTCGCTGAGGTGCGGCAGAGCCAGCACCAGAAGGAGAACAGGCTCTGGATGGCGGACCGCGTCACGACCTTCCTCCGTGATGCGGACGTCATCTCGGGCCCGGCCACCAGGGTCTGGCGCAGGGCCGGCCTAGTGGCTTGACGGGTCCTTCGACGCGACCTTGACGACGATCCCGAACAGCCCGAGCACCGCCACCACGACCCCCTCCACGATGAAGATCACCCGGCCGCGGTAGCTGAGCGCCCGGGTCCCCAGGAGCCGGGCCTTCGACACGTCCTGCGTCGACACCTCGAGCACCACGGACTCCCCGGCGCGATGGCTGCCGTCTTCCAGTACCCGCAGCTCCCCCGCGGCGGTGTGCACCAGCAGGTCCGAGTGGCCCTTGTACGTGTCGAGCGCGCGCACCACCCCGGCGACCCGGGTGTGCTGGCCGGTGAGGCGCCGCTCGTCTGCGAACAGCACGACGGCGTAGGCGTTGATGCCCGCCAGGGCACCGAGGAGCAGCAGCGCGACCGCCCAGCCCTTCACCGAACGGGGAAACACGATCCGGAGCACGGCCACATCCTGCCCTCTAGGGTGAGCCTCGTGAGTCACCCTGTGGATCCCGCGTTCCTCGCCCTCCCGCTCCGGGCGGCGGCTGACGCCGCCTTGCAAGCCGCCCGGGACGCCGGCGCCAGCCATGCCGACCTTCGCGTCGAGCGGCTCCGTGGCCAGGACATCTCGATGCGCGACGGGCGCCTGCAGTCGCTGTCGGACGACGTGTCCGTCGGCCTCGCCGTCCGCGTCATCCACGACGGTACGTGGGGCTTCGCGAGCAGCGCCGACGTCACCGTCGACGAGGCGGTGCGGCTCGCGCGCGAGGCGGTCGCGGTCGCGAAGACCGCCCGGCCGCTCAACTCCCAGCCCGTCGAGCTCGCCTCCGAACCGGTCTACCCCGACGCCACCTGGGTGTCGGCGTACGAGATCGACCCGTTTGCCATCGACCCGGCGGAGAAGGTCGCGCTGTTCCAGGAGTGGAGCCGGCGGCTGCTCGCCAGCGACGACGTCGACCACGTCGACATCTCGCTGCAGCAGGTGCTGGAGGGCAAGTTCTACGCCGACAGCGGTGGCACCACGACCACCCAGCAGCGGGTCCGGCTGCAGCCTCAGGTGCAGGGCACCCGCGTCGATCCCGGCGGTGGCTTCGAGACGATGCGGACTCTGGCCGCACCTGTCGGGCGCGGCTGGGAGTACCTGAGCACCGGGGCCGGGGTCACGGACTGGGACAGCGAACTGGCCCAGCTGCCCGAGCAGCTGGTGGAGAAGGCCAAGGCCAGCAGTGTCGAGCCGGGGCGGTACGACCTGGTCATCGACCCGACCAACCTCTGGCTCACGATCCACGAGTCGATCGGGCACGCCACCGAGCTCGACCGGGCGTTGGGGTACGAAGCGGCCTACGCCGGGACGAGCTTCGCCACCCTCGACCAACTCGGCTCGCTGAGGTACGGCACCGACCTGATGCACGTCACCGGCGACCGGTTCACCCCGCACGGCCTGTCGACGGTCGGGTACGACGACGAGGGCGTGGCCGCCCAGCAGTGGGACCTGATCACCGGCGGCACCCTGGTGGGCTACCAGCTCGACCGACGGATGGCACAGCAGAACGGCTTCGGCCGGTCGAACGGCTGCGCGTTCGCCGACGGTCCGCACCGGGTGCCGGTGCAGCGGATGCCCAACGTGTCGCTGCAGCCGCTCGCCGGTGGGCCCTCCACCGACGAGCTCATCGCCGGCGTGGAGCGCGGCATCTACGTCGTCGGTGACAAGAGCTGGTCGATCGACATGCAGCGCTACAACTTCCAGTTCACCGGGCAGCGGTTCTACGAGATCCGCGGCGGCCGTCTCGTCGGGCAGCTCAGGGACGTCGCCTACCAGGCCACCACGACCGAGTTCTGGGGCTCGATGGAGGCGATCGGGGGCCCGCAGACCTACGTGCTCGGTGGCGCGTTCAACTGCGGCAAGGCCCAGCCGTCGCAGACCGCCGCGGTCAGCCACGGCTGCCCGTCGGCGCTGTTCCGGGGCGTCAGCATCCTGAACACCGTCCGTGAGGCCGGCCGATGAGCGCGGTCGTCGAGAGCGCCCTCACCCTTTCGAAGGCCGACGGCTGCGTGGTCATCCTGCAGGAGAGCTCGACCGTCAACCTGCGCTGGGCCACGAACACCTTGACCACCAACGGATCCCGGCGCGAGCGGTCCCTCACGGTCATCTCCGTCGTCGGCGAGTCCGTCGGCGTACGGTCGGCGTCGACCCTGGATGACCTCGAGGCGTTGGTGCGCGCCAGCGAGCAGGCCGCCCGGGAAGCGGCCCCTGCCGAGGACTACACGCCCCTCATCATCGGCTCCGCCGACGCCGGGTTCGACGCTCCCGCCGAACGCACCACCACGGCCGTGTTCGCCCAGCTGGCAACCGATCTGGGGCAGTGCTTCGAGACCGGTCGGGCCGACGGGCTCCGGCACTTCGGGTACGCCTCGCACGACACCACGACCACCTGGCTGGCCTCCTCGACCGGCCTGCGCCGGCGGCACGTGCAGCCCAAGGGCTACGTCGAGATGACCGCGAAGAACGACCGGCGCGGTGGCTCCTCGTGGGTCGGCCAGCACACCCGCGACTGGACGGACCTGTCGGCGCTCGTCCTCGACGCCGAGCTCCGCCGCCGGCTGTCGTGGGCCGAGCGGTTCGTCGACCTCCCCGCCGGGCGCTACGAGACGCTGCTGCCGCCGAGCGCCGTGGCGGACCTGCTGGTCTACACCTACTGGACAGCATCGGGGCGCGACGCGGCCGAGGGTCGCACCGTCTACTCCAAGCCCGGCGGCCAGACCAGGGTCGGGGAAGTCCTTGCCCCGCAAGGGTTCTCGCTGCGCAGCGACCCACACCACCCGTCGTTCGGCGTCCAGCCCTTCGTGACCGCGGGTGGGTCCTCCTCGAGCATCAGCGTGTTCGACAACGGCCTCGACCTGGCCGCCACCGACTGGGTGCAGGACGGCCGCCTGGACGCCCTCGTGCAGACCCGTGCGTCGGCGGCAAAGACCTCATCGAGACTCACCCCCTACGTCGACAACCTGATCGTCTCCGGCGCCGGCTCGCACAGCACCGACGAGATGATCGCCGCCACCCAGGACGGCTTGCTGCTCACCTGCCTCTGGTACATCCGCACCGTCGATCCGGAGACGCTGCTGCTGACCGGGCTGACCCGCGACGGCGTCTACAAGATCGAGGGCGGCGAGGTGGTGGGCGCGGTCACGAACTTCCGCTGGAACGAGAGCCCGGTGGACCTGCTCGGCCGGGTCACGGAGGTCGGCGCGTCCGTGCCGACTCTGCCGCGCGAGTGGAGCGACTTCTTCACCTGGACGCAGATGCCGACCCTGCGGGTGCCGGACTTCAACATGAGCAGCGTCAGCCAGGCATCTTGAGCAACGCCTCCCGGCGGCTCCACGCCCAGCGCAGGAACCACACCGACAGGCCCAGGGTCAGCACGTTGATGCCGAGCTCGACGACCCCAGCCACGCCCTTTGCGTAGATCGCGTGCTCGAGGTCGTACAGCACGTCCATGCAGAACAGGTAGACCCCCGCTCCCCCGCCGGCCAACAGCCACAGCAGCCCGGTCGGGCTGCCTGCACGCACGGCTCGGACGGCCAGCAGCACACACACTCCCAGCCACGCGTCGGCGAGCGGGAAGGCGTTCTCGAAGTCGTAGTAGGCCTGCGTGCTGTCGCTCTGGACCTGGTCCCGAGCGAGGTACCAGAGCGCCCAGTAGGCGACCAGGACGGTGACCGCGACCGCCCCCGCGAGGGTCAGGCGGCGGAGCTCAGCGGGGGTGATCGGCGTCATGCCGGGAGAGCCTCGCAGATTGGGGGGGTGTGGAATCCCCCACAACCCGATTCTGTGCTCTACGCTAGCGGTGGTTGTTGTTCTTCCGTCGTTCTTGAGCGCCTGTTGACTCCGGTCACAGGCGCTCTTCTCTTATCCGAACGACACAGCAACCCGGAGCCAGCACACTCGCTCTCCGAACGACAGCAAAGGGATAGTCATGGCCGAAGGCACAGTCAAGTGGTTCAACGCGGAGAAGGGCTTTGGGTTCATCGCCCAGGACGGCGGCGGAGCCGACGTCTTCTGCCACTTCAGCGCGATCGCGACCGAGGGCTACAAGTCCCTCGATGAGAACCAGCGCGTCTCCTTCGACGTGACGCAGGGCCAGAAGGGCCCGCAGGCGGAGAACGTCCGCCCGCTGTAGTTCCCAGAGCGACACAGAAGGGCCCCGACCTCACGGTCGGGGCCCTTCTGCCATTCTGGGCGGGTGGTCGACGAACTGAACGTGCTCGGCGGGCCGCTCGAGACCTGTGGGTTGGACCCGGTGACCGGGTTCTTCCGGGACGGCACCTGCACGACCGGCCCCGAGGACGTCGGCAGCCACACGGTCTGCGCGGTCATGACCGAGGAGTTCCTGGAGCACCAGCACCGGACCGGCAACCAGCTCTCGACCCCGCGCCCGGAGTACGGCTTCCCGGGGCTGCGGCCCGGCGACCGCTGGTGCGTCGTGGCGATGCGCTGGCTCCAGGCCCACCAGGACGGCGTCGCGGCACCGGTGGTGCTGGCATCCACCCACGCCCGCGCCCTGGACATCGTGCCCCTGGAGCTTCTCCAGCAGCACGCCGTGGATGTGCCGAGCGACCCGGGGTCGCTGCTCTGAGCCGTCGGTGTTGACTGCGCGGATGTCTTACGTCCTGGTCGACACCCCGCGCCCGCACATCCGCGTCCTCACCCTGAACCGGCCGGAGCGTCGGAACGCCATGGCCTTCGAGGTGATGGTGCCGTTACGGGAGGCTCTGGAGGAAGCCGGCCGCGACAACGACGTCCGGGTCGTCGTCCTGACCGGTGCCGGGGAGGGCTTCTGCTCCGGAGCGGACCTCGTCAACGCCGGGATGCCACCGGGGGTGAAGGGCCTGACCCTGCCAGGGATCGCGCGCCGTTCGATGGAGCTGCTCGAGGCCGTGATCAGCACGATCTCCGAGCTGCACCAGCCGGTCCTCGCGGCGGTGAACGGGGCCGCGATCGGCGGTGGCTTCTGCCTCGCGGTCAGCGCCGACATTCGGCTCGCGTCGACCTCGGCGTACTTCCGGGCAGCGGGGATCAACAACGGCCTGACCGCCGCAGAGCTGGGGCTGAGCTTCCTGCTCCCCCGAGCCATCGGCGCCAGCCGTGCGTTCGAGATCATGCTCTCCGGACGAGACGTGACGGCGGAGGAGGCCGAGCGGATCGGACTGGTGTCCCGCACCGTCGCACCGGACGCGCTGCTGCCCGCCTGCCTGGATCTCGCAGAGCAGATCGCCGCCTTCAGCCACAACGGCGTGGAGCTCACGAAACGGATGCTCCGGTCCGGGCTCGAGGCGACGTCCCTGAGCAGTCACATGCAGCAGGAAGGGCTCGCGCAGCTGTTCGTGCGGCTGACAACCCCGAACTTCGACGAGGCGATCCGGGCCCGCGACGAGGGCCGGCCGCCGGTGTTCACGGACTAGACGTCGTCCGGATGGCTGTGCGGGACCTGCGGGGCACCCACAGCCGACTCCCGGCCGGGGAACGCGATCCGGTAGAGACACGCATCGCAGTTCATCCGGGTATCGCCGGCACGCGCCTCCTCGAACCGCTGCAGAACCAGCTCGGCGAGCTCAACGGCCGCGCCGAGCGGGTCGGTCACCACCACCTCGATCCCCTCGACGGCGGCAGCCTGGACGACAGCCTGCCTGGGCAGGTAGCCGGGGCCGAGGAAGTACCGCGACAGCGCCACACGGGAGCAGCCCTGCGCCCGCAGCCGCTCCAGGCCGAGCCCGACCGAGGGCCCGGTGGCCGACACGAACGCGTAGTCCACCGAGGGGTAGGTGCGGCCCTCCCACAGCAGCCGGGCGACGGCGGCGACCGACGCGTTGGCGTCCGGGTCCAGCGAGCCGCCGGCGACCAGCAGCACCGGCAGGTCCTGAGCCTCGGCCTCAGCAAGCCGCCGGGCCAGCACCTGTACGACCAGCGGGTGCGCTCCCAGCGGCCGGGCGTAGCGGAGCGTCATCCCCGGGTGCGCGAGCCGGCCGGCCTGCACCGATCCGGCGAGGTCGGTCTTGGAGTGGGACGCGGCCCCGAGGAGCAGCGGAACGACCGTGACGTCGCCGTCCAGGTCAGCCAGCGCAGAGGCCACCGACGGGGAGGCGTTGTCGAGGAAGGCAGCGGCGACCTTCACGCCGGGCCGCAGTTCCGCCACGGCCCGCAGCAGGTCCCACACACCCGCCTGGGAGGCCTCGTCACGGGAGCCGTGCGCCACCCCGAGCAGGGTGTTCATGGCGTGATCCGGGACGCCACGACGTCCCCCACCACGACCACTGCGGGCGCGGTCAGGTGCGCCGCGTCGGTCGCGACCCACGCGAGCGTGGAGACCACCACCTCCTGTGACGGCAGCGTGCCGTCCCTGATGACGGCGACCGGGGTGGCGGCCGCGAGCCCCCCGACCACCAGGGCCTCGGCGCACGCTGCCAGCCGCTCCATCGCCATCAGCAGGACCAGGGTGCCGCCGAGATGAGCCAGCGCCTCCCAGTCGACGGTCGAACCCGGATCGCCGGGCGCCAGGTGCGCGGACACGACCGTCACCGACTGGGTCCGGCCCTTGGCGGTGATGGGGATGCCGGCCCAGGCAGGCGCCGCGAAGGCGCTGGAGACGCCGGGGACGACCTCGACCGCGACGCCGGCCGCGACGCAGGCTGCGACCTCCTCGATGCCGCGGGCGAACAGGTGGACGTCGCCCCCCTTGAGCCGGACGACCTTCTTGCCCGCGAGCGCCCGCTCGACCATCAACGCTTCGATGTCGACCTGTGACCAGGAGGGTCCATGCGGCTGCTTGCCGGTCTCGAGGACCTCCACTTCTTCGGCCAGCTCCACGACGGGCGCGAGCCTGTCGCGCACGACCACGTCGGCCTCGGCGAGCAGCTGCCGGCCGCGTACGGTCAGCAGCCCGGCGTCCCCGGGACCTCCTCCCACCAGGGCGACCGACCCCGCGGTGGGTCGCGCGTGCCGCAGCGGCAGCGCCCCGGTGTCCACAGCCAACGCCACGGCGTCCCGAAGCGCCACGGCCCGACGCGGGTCTCCCCCGGCGCTCACCGAGACCACGACGTCGTCGACGCGGGCGACCGCGGGGATCCAGGCGTCGGACTGTGACGCGTCGTCGGCCCGTACGCACCAGACCTGACGTCGGGTGCAGGCCAGCGCGACCTGGTCGTCGATGACCCCGGTGCAGGCCAGCACCAGCCAGCAGCCGTCCACGTCGCTCGGCGCGAAAGGGCGCGTCACGACAGGCAGGTCCGGCACCGCCGTCAGGGCGACGACCGTGACGAGGGCGCCGGCCGCCTGCAGGGCCGTCGCCCGGCGCACTCCTACCGGACCTGCGCCGACCACGAGGACCCGCTTGTCGCGGAGGTCCAGGTGCAGCGGCGTCACGCGCTAGACAGTGGCAGACAGCAGCCCACGCCGCCGCAGCACCCGGCGCTCCAGCGGCGCGAACAAGCACAGCTCGATGGCGATGCCGATCGCGAGGATCGTGAAGACGCCCGCGACAACCCCGGCGATGTCGGACTCCAGGCGGCTGCGGTCGAGCAGCTGCCCCACACCCAGACCGAGCTCGGGTGACCGCGCGATCAGCTCCGCAGCCATCAGCGAGCGCCAGGAGAAGGCCCAGCCTTGCCGCAACCCACCCACGTACCCGGGAAGGGCTGCAGGAAGCAGCACGTAGCGGGCGGAGTCCAGGCCCCGAGCCCCGAGCACCCGGCCGACGCGCAGGAACAGCGGCGGTACCTGGTCCAGGCCGGAGATCATGCCGTTCGCGATGGACGGCACCGCACCGAGCAGCACCACGAAGTAGATGGTCGCGTCCGACAGCCCGAACCACAGGATGGCGGCCGGCACCCAGGCGACCGAGGGGAGCGACTGCAGACCGGACAGGATCGGTCCGACCGCCCGGCGCACCGGCTTGACGCGGCCGACGAGCAGCCCCAGGGGCGTCCCGATGGCGAGGGAGGCGAGGAACCCGAGCCCACCGCGCCGGACGCTGTTCCAGACAGCGTCCTGCAGGTCGCCGCTGCGCCACTCCTCCTGGAGCTTGTCGATGACACTCGCCGGGGACGGGAGCTTGTACGCCTTGGCGACGTGCGCGTCGAACAGCACCTGCCACACCACGATCAGCAGGGCGACGAACAGCAGGGGCGGCCAGGTCGCTGCCCAGCTCTGCCGGACTCGGGACACCTTCTGGACCTTGTGGGTCTCGAGGGCATCGAGGCCGGCTTCGAGTGACGCCAGGTCGTCGGTGGGCTGCACGGTCACGAGTGGCCGCCGTGGCGCCGGATCTCGGTGCGCAGGTCGTCGGTGATCGCGACCGACAGGTTGGCGACCTCGGGCGACTCGATGCGCCGCGGCTGGCCGATGTTGACGGCGTACTCCTTCACGACCCGGCCGGGGCGGCTGGACAGCAGCACGACGCGGTCCCCGAGCCGGACGGCCTCGCGGACGTTGTGCGTGACGAACAGGACTGTCAGCTTCTGGGACTCACGGATGCGCACGAGCTCCTCGTGGAGCACGTCGCGGGTGATCGCGTCGAGCGCGGCGAAGGGCTCGTCCATCAGCAGCACATGGGAGTCCTGGGCGAGCGCGCGGGCCATCGCCACGCGCTGCCGCATGCCACCGGAGAGCTCGTGGACGCGCTTGTCGCCGGCGTCCTTGAGGCGGACCAGCTCGAGCAGGTCCGCGGCCCGCTCCCGTCGGTCCTTCTTGCCGACCGACTTCAGCTTCAGGGCCAGCTCGACGTTCTCCCGGGCGGTCAGCCAGGGGAACAACGCGGGCTCCTGGAACATGAGCGACGGCTTTCCGCCGGTGACCTCAACCGTGCCCGAGGTGGGCTGGTCGAGGTCAGCGACGAGGCCGAGCAGGGTCGACTTGCCACAACCGGACGCGCCGAGGATGCAGAGGAACTCACCCTCTGCCACCTCCAGGGACACGTCCTCGAGGACGTTCGGGGCGGACCCGAAGCGCTTGGTGAGACCGCGGACGGCCACCGCCGGGCCGTCGGTGACCACCTGCACGGAAGATTCCCCTCGAAGCCCTGCGAGAACACTCATCTTGTCAGCCCTTTCCCAGGCCTGCGTCGTCGACGGTCTTGCCCAGCACCTCGTTGAGGAGCGTGAGGTCGTAGATGCCCTTCAGGTCGCCCTTCTTGACCAGCCCGGTCGCAAAGGCGTGCTCGGCCGCGGTCTTCAACGAGGCGGCCAGCGGGTCCTCGGTGACCTCGATCTGGCTGAAGGCCCTGCTGATGACCTCAGGCTTCAGGGACTTGCCGGTCAGCGACTTCAGCGCGCCGTTCACGACGGTCTGCGCCTTCGCGGGGTCGGCCTCGATCTGCCTGTCGGCCTCGACCTGGCCCTCGAGCAGCGCCTTGATGGTCTCCGGGTGCGCCTTCAGGAAGCTCTTGTTGACGAGCACGTTCGTGGTGACGAACTGGCCACCGGGCCAGAGTGCCTTCTCGTCCTGGAGGACGACCCCGGCGCCCTCGATCACCAGGCGCGAGGCCCACGGCTCAGGCACCCAGGCGCCGTCGATCTGGCCGGCCTTGAACAGGTCGAGGGTCTGGGCGTTCTCCTGGGCCACGATCGTGACGTCACCGGCTCCGGCAGCGTCCTCCTCGAAGCCCTTGCCGGCCAGGTACGACCGGAGTGCGATGTCCTGCGTCCCGCCCGTCTGAGGGTCGGCGATCTTCTTGCCCTTGAGGTCGGTGACGCCCTGCTGAACCACCAGCGAAGCCCCCCCGGACGTCGCGCCGGCGACCAGCACGAAGTCGCCCTCGCTCTTGAGGAAGGCGTTCACGGCCGGTCCCGGGCCCAGGTAGGCGACGTCGACCGCACCCCCGAACAGCGCCTCGACGGCAGCCGGACCGGCGTTGAAGACCTGCGTCTTGAGCTTGGTGGAGCCGAGCTTGTCCTGGTAGATCCCGCTAGCGACGCCGTACACGGGTCCGGCATGGGTGACGTTGGCGAAGTACCCGAGGCGAAGCGTGCCGGCGGCGGAGGTCTTGCCGGACGCGTTGGCATCGCTGCCACCGCAGGCCGCTACCAGCGCGAGCGCGCCCAGGGCGGTGAGACGGCCGAACAGGTGGAGCTTCCCCACGGGAGATCGAGCCTTTCAGGTCAGGAGACGTGCCACCGGCACGAGAGGGCTGCCGCTACGCGCGGCGAGGGGGGTGGGTCAGCCCTGACAGATCGCACTCGAGACGCGCTGCAGGTCGACATGCAGTCGCGCGACGAGAGTGGGGGCGATCATGCTGAGATTCTTGCACACTCCCGGCGCCATTCCCTAGTGAACCGCTGGGAGACGCAGGTCACACCGGAACTTGTGCAACCCTGGAACCCCGCCGTACAAGCCTTTGGAGACACCGTGCCCGCCCAACGCGGACAAGGGCAGTGGGCCCTCGGATACCGAGAGCCACTCAACCCGAACGAGCAGGTCAAGAAGGACAGCAACCCGCTGACGGTCAAGCAGCGGGTGCTCGACATCTACAGCAAGCAGGGGTTCGACTCCATCGACGGAGGCGACCTGCGCGGTCGGCTGCGCTGGTACGGGCTCTACACGCAGCGCGCCGACGGCATCCCCGGCGGCAAGACCGCGATCCTGGAGCCGCACGAGCTGGAGGCGCCGTTCTTCATGCTGCGGATCCGGATCGACGGCGGCCAGCTGACGTCCGACCAGCTCCGCGTGATCGGCACGATCGCCACCGAGTTCGGGCGTGACGTCGCCGACGTCACCGACCGGCAGAACGTGCAGCTGCACTGGATCCGGATCGAGGACGTGCCGGAGATCTGGCGCCGCCTCGAGACCGTCGGACTGCACAGCACGGAGGCGTGCGGCGACAGCCCCCGCGTCATCATCGGCTGCCCCCTCGCCGGGGTCGACGCCGACGAGGTGATCGACGCCTCGGCAGTCATCGCGGAGGTGGCCGAGCGCTACCTCGGCGACCCGGCGTACTCCAACCTGCCGCGCAAGTTCAAGACCTCCATCAGCGGCTGCTCGGTGCACTGCAGCAACCACGAGATCAACGACATCGCGCTCGTCGGCGTGGTCCACCCTGAGCTCGGCGCGGGCTACGACGTCTGGGTCGGCGGGGGCCTGTCGACCAACCCGAAGCTCGGCGTCCGGCTCGGCGCTTTCGTCGAGCCGGCAAGGGTTCTCGAGGTGTGGGAGGGCGTCATCTCGGTGTTCCGCGACTATGGCTACCGCCGGTCCCGGATGCATGCGCGCCTGAAGTTCCTGCTCGCCGACTGGGGGCCGGAGAAGTTCCGTGAGGTCCTCGAGTCGACCTACCTCAGCGCCCCGTTGCCGGACGGGCCCGCCCCCGCGACGCCGACCTCCCCGAACCGGGACCACATCGGCGTGCACGCGCAGAGCAACGGCCTCAACTACGTCGGTACGGTGGCTCGCGCCGGCCGTACCAGCGGGAGCCAGCTGACCCGTGTCGCCGAGCTGGCCGACCGGCTCGGCGGCGGCCGCATCTCGACCACCGCGCAGCAGGGCCTGGTGCTGCTGGACGTCCCGGGGGCCAACGTCGCGGAGCTCGTCGAGGCCCTCGAGACCGAAGACCTCCAGGCCCGCCCGTCGGTGTTCCGGCGCGGCACGCTCGCCTGCACCGGGCTGGAGTTCTGCAAGCTCGCGATCGTCGAGACGAAGGCCCGGGCCGTCGATCTCTACAGCGAGCTGGAGAAGCGGCTGCCCGACTTCGACGAGCCGCTGACCATCAACGTCAACGGCTGCCCCAACTCGTGCGCCCGCTTCCAGACCGGCGACATCGGCCTCAAGGGGTCGATCGTCGACGGCGTCGAGGGCTTCCAGGTCCACCTCGGCGGCCGGCTCGGCGAGGACGCCGGCTTCGGCCGCAAGGCCCGTGGCCTGAAGGTCACCGCCGACGGCGCCGCCAACTACGTCGAGAAGCTGCTCCGGACCTACCTGGAGGACCGCGAGGACGGCGAGAAGTTCGCCGTCTGGGCCCGCCGGGCGGACGAAGCGCTCCTGAAGTGACGCCCTCGCCATGACGGAGCGGGCGGCCCCGCAGTACTGCCCGTACTGCGGGGAGGAGGATCTCCGGCCGTGGGGTGAGCTCACCGAGCACACGCAGTGGCGGTGCGAGGACTGCCTGCGGGTCTTCGAGCTCCGTTACAAGGGCCTGACCGGACCCGCCTGAGGGTGCAGGATGCCCGCGTGGGCACCTACGACGAGATCCGGACCGACCGGCTCCTGCTGCGACCGTGGCGGCCGGAGGACCGTGAGCCCTTCGCGGTGCTCAACGCCGGCAAGCGCGTCATGCGGCACTTCCCGGCGCCCCTGACGCGCGACCAGAGCGACGCCTTCGCGGATCGCATCGAGGCGCACTTCGCCGAGTACGGGTACGGCCTGTGGGTCGTGGAGGTGGCAGGTGCCTTCGCGGGCTTCACGGGGGTGCAGTGGACGTCCGGGCTTCCCGTCGACCCGGCGCTGGAGGTCGGCTGGCGCTTCGCGGAGCGGTTCTGGGGCCACGGCTATGCCACCGAGGCGGCGCGACTGGCTGTCGAGGTCGGGCTGGAGCAGACCGCTCAGGTCATCAGCGTGACGGCCGTCGTCAACGAGCGGTCCTGGCACGTCATGGAGCGGCTCGGGATGCAACGGGTGTCGGAGTTCGACCACCCCCGCGTCCCGAAGGGCCATCACCTCGAACGGCACTACCTCTACAGCACGGGCTGACGCGGCCAGCCCTTGACACAGCCGCGTCTGCATCGTCATCAGCGCGGTCGCGCGACCGGCCCGACCCCCCGCCGACCCAGGACTTGTCCCCTCCGACTCCACAGAAGTTCTTCCACGATCACGTGATAGACGTGATCGCGCGGATCGCGTGATAGACGTGATTCTGAAGGAACTTCTGGGTAGCGGTCGCGCGGGTTCCCTGCGATCCTGCTGCCGTGTGCTGACCGCGCCCTGGACGAGCCGCACGATCAGACGTGCAGACCGCACTCGGTCTTCTGGGAGCCCTTCCAGCGGCCGGACCGCGGGTCCTCCCCCTCGGCCACCCGGTGCGTGCAGGGTGCGCAGCCGATCGAGGGATAGCCGTCGTAGGCCAGCGGGTTCACCAGGATGCCGTTCTCGGTGACATAAGCGTCCACGTCGGCCTGGGTCCAGGCGACGATGGGGTTGACCTTGACCTTGCCGCGCCGCGCGTCCCACTCGACGACGGCGGTGTCGGCGCGGGACGGCGACTCGTCGCGCCGGATGCCGGAGGCATAGGCGTCGTAGTCCCCGAGCGCCCGCGCGAGGGGCTCGACCTTGCGCATCGCGCAGCACGCGTCCGGGTCGCGGCTCCACAGCTCGCCGCCGTGCGCGGCGTCCTGCTGGGCGACCGTCAGCAGCGGCAGGAAGGTCCGCACCGTGACGTCGTAGACCTGGTCAACGGCGTCTCGGGTGCCGATGGTCTCGGCGAAGTGGTAGCCGGTGTCGAGGAACAGCACGTCCACGCCGGTGGCGACGCTCGAGACCAGCGAGGCCAGCACGCCGTCCCCCATCGAGCTGGACACGGCGAAGCGCGCACCGAACGTGTCCACGGCCCAGCGCAGCACCGCTTGGGGCGTCGCGCCCTCGAGGTCACGCCCGGCCTGCTCAGCCAGCGCCTTCATGTCTGTCACACCTCCATCCAACCAAGCCGCGCCCTGAGTGCTTCCCGACAGCCGTGAAAGGCTGCCGCCGTGGAACCGGTCCCTGCGCTCGTGACGCTGCATGTGTGGCGGATCTCCCGCGCCGCGATCCCATCGGCGCTGGCCCGGATGGCAGTCGACCGCGGCCGGGCCCGGCGGACCCCCGGCGTGCAGTTCGCCAAGATGCTCGGCACCGGCACGGGGTTCTCGCTCCGTGACGGCGACCCGACGAGGTGGGCCAAGCTCAGCACCTGGAGCCGGCCCGGCCCCGACCCGGTGGCAACCGGCTGGGACGCCCTCGCGGAGGAGTCGCTGCGGGTCGAGCTGCGGCCGTTGTCGAGCACCGGCCGCTGGAGCCGACGGTCACCCTTCGGTGACCCGGCACCGCGGGCCGGGACCGGTCAGGTCGCCGCCCTCACCCGAGCCAGGCTGTCCCCGACGAAGGCGCGCAGCTTCTGGCGGGCGGTACCGCCGGTGCACGCCGACCTGGCCGGCACCCCCGGGCTGCGCACCGCGCTGGCGCTCGGAGAGGCCCCGCTGGGCCTGCAAGGGACGTTCAGCGTGTGGGACTCCCCCGAGGCCCTGCGCGACTTCACTCAGGGGCCCGCGCACCGAGCCGCCGTCGCACAGACCACCCGTGTCGGGTGGTACGCCGAGGAGCTGTTCGCGCGCTTCGAGGTCCTGGGCGCTCAGGGCACGCTCGACGGCAGGGAGCTGTGAGCCCGGTACTGGTCGAGTGGGACCGGGTCGAGCTGGCGGCCCGCGTCGATGACCTGCTCGACGTCTACGCCGAGGCGATGGTGGTGTCACGCGCCTCCGCGCGGGGTCGCCGGGCGGTGGTGGCGGGGCACCTCGAGCGCGACGGGCTCCGGGTCGTCGCCGCTGTGGACGGCGAGCGGCTCGTCGGGATCGCGTACGGCTACCGCGGCGCCCCTGGTCAGTGGTGGCACGACCAGGTCCGGGCGGCCATGGCACCGGACCTGGCTGCCACCTGGCTGGCCGACCCGTTCGAGGTCTGCGAGCTGCACGTGCGGCCCGCTCTCCAGGGCACCGGGCTGGGTCGCGGCCTGCTCCGACAGCTCGTCGGGGGCACCGAAGCCGTCACCGCGGTCCTCACGACGCCCGACCTCGAGACCAGGGCCCGGGCCTTCTACCGGTCCGGCGGCTGGGTCGACCTGGTCCGCGAGCTGCGCTTTCCGGGCGACCCGAGGTCGTTCGCGGTGCTGGGCCTGCAGCTGTGACGGAGCGCGTCGTGGTCATCGGCGCGGGCCACAACGCGCTGGTCGCGGCCTGCTACCTCGCCCGCGACGGGCTGGCCGTCGAGGTGGTCGAGCGCGACACCGTGGCCGGTGGTGCGGTCAGCACGGTGGAGCGCTGGCCGGGCTACCGCGTCGACCGCGGTTCCAGCGCGCACATCATGGTGCGGCACACCGGGATCCTCGAGGACCTCGACCTCGACGTGGACTACCTGGACCTCGACCCGTGGGGCTTCGCGCCCTTCGGGGAGGAGAGCATCACCTTCTACGTCGACCTCGACCGGACCTGTGAGTCCATCGAGAAGGCCTGCGGTACAAAGGATGCCGACGCCTACCGGGCCTTCGTCGCAGACTGGTCGGCGCGCAACCTGAAGGTGTTCGAAGCCTTTCAGGGACCGCCCACACCACGCAACCTGGGGCGCGCGCTGTGGGGGGTCGGCAAGGGCACCGGACTCGGTGGCGTCGAGCTGTCGCGGCAGTTCCTCACCTCCGCCGACGCACTGCTCGACGAGCACTTCACCGACGAGCGGCTCAAGACCGCACTGGCCTGGCTGGGGGCGCAGAGCGGCCCTCCGACGCACGAGCCGGCGACCGCGGACCTGGTGGGCTGGAACACCGTCAACCACCTGCTCGCCCCGGGACACCCACGGGGTGGCAGCGGCCGGCTCAGCGAGGCGCTCGTGGCTCGGCTGGAGTCGTACGGGGGAGGCTGCGGCTCGGCGACGGAGCGGCCGCGATCACGCGCAGCGGCAACCGGGTCACCGGGGTGCTGACCGAGTCGGGCGAGCATCTGCCGGCGACCACGGTCGTGGCGGGGTGCCACGTGCTGACCACGCTGGAGCTCCTCGACGATCCGCTGCTGCTCGACCGCGCGCGACGCACGGTCCGCACGGGCAACGGCATCGGGATGGTGGTCCGGCTCGCCACCTCCGACCTGCCCCGCTACCCCACCGCGACCGACGAGAGCTACCGGGCGCTGCAGCTCCTCGCGCCATCCCGGCAGGCCCTGCGGCGGGCGCACGGGGAGTTCAACGCGGGTCTGCCGCCGACCGAGCCGGCCGCGCTCGCCATGACCTTCAGCGCCTTCGACGACACCCTCGCGCCGCCCGGCCACCACACCGTGACGGTCTGGGGGCAGTGGCACCCGTACGCCCTGAGCAACGGCGAGAGCTGGGACGCGATCGGTGAGCGTGAGGGCGCCAAGCTCATCGCAGCGGTCGAGCGGGTGGCGCCCGGGTTCGCGTCGACCGTTCACGACGTGCACGTCCAGACGCCACTGGACCTGGAACGGGAGCTCGGTCTGCGGCAAGGTCAGGTCATGCACCTCGACATGAGCTTCGACCAGATGTTCCTGTGGCGCCCGCTGCCGGAGCTGGCGGGCTACCGCGTGCCCGGTTCGGACGGGCTCTACCTGTGCGGCGCCTCGACGCATCCCGGCGGCGGCGTGTTCGGCGCCAGCGGTAGGTCCGCAGCCCGTACGGTGCTGGCCGACCGGTCCCCCTCGTTGCTCGACCGACTGAAGAAGGTGCGTCATGGCTGAGCTCTACGAGGTGTTGCTCCTTGACGGCGGCACGAAGTGGCACGCCGGCTGGCTGGTGGATGACGAGAGCGAGACCGACGTCCTGCTCACCGACGGCGGCAAGGTGCTGCTGTTCGGCAGCCGGGCGGCGCTCGAGCACCACGCCCAGGAGCACCGGCTGGAGCTGCACGACGACCTCCCGGACGAGATCGACCTCGACCTCGGTGGGTGGCTGCCGCACGGCCTCCCGCAGCCCGACGCGGCCGAGGTCTCCGAGCTCTGGCACCTGCTGTACGACGACCCGGTGGCCGGCAAGGCCCTCGGCGGCGAGGAGCTCGGCGAGGTCTATGACGACCTCGTCGAGGAGGTGGACGACTGGTTCGCCGTGCACGGCGACACCGCCCGCGCGGCGCTCAACAAGGCGGTCTCCCGCCTGCGCAGCGTGCTCCGTCCGGTGTAGGAGTGCGGCTGTCTCTCGTCCTGGCCGGGGCGACGGTCCTGCTCCAGATCAGCTACCCGTTGACCGGGGGCGCGCTCACGGTGCTGACGGTACTGATGTTCTTCGCTGCGACCACGAGCCACGCGCTGGTGACCCGGGGGCCGGCGTGGACCCTCCGGATGCTCAGCGCGTGCCTCGGGCTCAGCCTGACCGCCGAGGCGGTCGGGGTAGCGACCGGCATGCCCTTCGGCTCCTACGCGTACGCCGACTCACTCGGCCCCGAGCTCCTCGGCGTGCCGGTCGTGGTCCCGATGGCCTGGACGATGATGGGCTACCCCTGCCTGCTGGTCGGGCAGCGCCTCGCCGCGGGCCGGGCCGGCGTACTCGTCGGCGCGTTGGCCCTGACCACCTGGGACCTGTTCCTGGACCCGCAGCTCGTGCACGCCGGCCACTGGCGCTGGGAGCACCCATGCCCCGGGCTCAACGGCATCCCCGTCACCAACACCGCCGGCTGGCTGCTGGTGTCGGTGATCGTCATGACGGTGCTCTCCCGGCTCCCACGGGTCGGGACCGACGACCGGGTGCCGGCGGCCTTGTTCCTGTGGACCTACGGGTCCTCGCTGCTCGCCAACCTGGCGTTCTTCGGCCGCCCGGGCGTGGCCCTCGCGGGCGGGGTAGGCATGGGGCTGGTCGCGGTGCCGTACGCCCGGAGCCTGGCTCGGTGAGGGTCCTGGCCTGGTTGGTGTGCCTGCTGACCGCGCACACCGCCCTCAACGCACGACTGCTGCGCACGCCCGTGGTCGGCGCGCCCAGCCTTCGGATCAGCGTGCTGCTGCCCGTCCGGGACGAGGCGCACCGGGTGGCGCCGTGCGTCCGGTCGTTGCTGCTCCAGGACGACGTCGAGCTGCTCGTGCTGGACGACTGCTCGACGGACGGGACGGCCGAGGTGATCCGCGCGATCGATCCGCGCCTCGTGGTGCTGCCAGGGGCACCGCTGCCCACCGGCTGGCTGGGAAAGCCGCACGCCTGCCAGCAGCTGGGGGACGCCGCGACCGGTGACGTGCTCGTGTTCGTCGACGCCGACGTGGTCCTCGCCCCCGGGGCCGTCGCCGCCACCGTCGCGACCCTCGAGCGGCTCGGTCTGGACCTGGTCTGCCCCTACCCACGGCAGGAGGCCCCGGGTCTGACCCGCCTGGTGCAGCCACTGCTGCAGTGGACGTGGCTGACGTTCCTGCCGCTGCGGCTGGCCGAGGGCGGCCGCCCATCGCTGTCGGCGGCGAACGGCCAGCTGCTCGCGGTCCGACGCGCCGCCTATGTGCGCGCCGGCGGGCACGCCGCCGTCCGGGACCAGGTCGTGGAGGACGTCGCGCTGCTGAAGGCCGTCAAGCGAGCTGGCGGCCGCGGCGGAGTCGTCGACGGCACAGAGCTCGCCACCACCCGCATGTACGACGACTGGCCGGCGCTCGTCGAGGGCTACGGCAAGTCGCTGCACACCGTCCCCCTCGGAGTCTCCGGGATCCTGCTGGCGCTCTACGTCCTGCCCTGGCTGGGTCGGTCCCGGTCGGCCCGGATCGCCTGTGTCGCGGGCGTGCTGGGCCGTGCGATCAGCGCTCAACGCACCGGTGGGCGGGTCATCGACAGCGTCACCCACCCGGTCGGGGTCACCCTGCTCGCGGGCCTGCACCTCCGGTCGCGGTTACGGGGCCAGCGCACCTGGAAGGGTCGGTCGCTGTGAGCCGCATCGTGGTGGTCGGGGCCGGCGTCGGCGGGCTCGCCGCCGCGATCCGACTGGCCCGGCTCGGCCACGCGGTCACGGTTCTCGAGGCGGCCGAGACTGTCGGGGGGAAGCTCGGGGTCAGGGAGCGGGACGGCTTCCGCTTCGACACCGGGCCCTCCCTGCTCACGCTGCCCGCGGTGTTCCGGGAGCTGTTCGACCAGACCGGTGGGTGGCCGGCGGAGCTGGAGCTGCAACGGCTGGACCCGGTGCTCCGCTACCGGTTCGCGGACGGGACGGGGTTCGACGCCACCGACGATCCGGCGGTGCTGCACGCAAGGCTGGAGGCCCTGAGCTCCGGCGCAGGCGACGACTGGGCCGCCCTTCTGGAGCGGGCGCAGCGGATCTGGAAGGCCAGCCGCACGCCGTTCCTGGAGTCCGCGCTGCACGGCTCGCGAAGTCTCGCGGCCCTGACGCTCAAGCACCCCGGCGACCTCGCGACCCTGGCCCCCGGCACGTCATTGCGCTCGCTGGGCCGGCGACACCTGCACGACCCGAGGCTCCGGATGGTGCTGGACCGCTACGCGACCTACAACGGATCGGACCCGCGGCGGGCACCCGCGGCCCTGGCCGCCATCCCGTGGGTCGAGCACGCCTACGGCGGCTGGTACGTCACCGGCGGGCTGCGGGGCCTGGCCGACGCACTGCTCCAGCGGGCGCTCGACCTCGGCGTGCAGGTCCGCACCGGCGCGCGGGTGACCGCGATCGTGGCCGACCCGAAGGTCCGGGGCGTGGTCGTCGACGGCGCCGAGATCTCTGCAGACCTGGTCGTCGCGAACGCCGACGCCACGCACGTGTACGGCGACCTCGTCTCCTGCCCACCGGCGCAGCGCAAGCTCTCCAGGGCCACTCCCTCGCTGTCGGGCTTCGCTCTTCTCCTTGCTGTGCAGGGAAAGTCAGCCGCCGCGCATCACACCGTGCTGTTCCCCAAGGACTACGACGCGGAGTTCGACTCGGTCTTCGGGGCTGCCTCCCAACCTGTCCCCGACCCGGCGCTCTACGTGTCCATCCCACCCGACCAGGCCCCGGCCGGGCACGAAGCCTGGTTCGTGCTGGTCAACGCGCCACGACACGGGTCCGGCCGCGGGGCGATCAACTGGCGGGCGCCCGGGCTGGCCGACTCCTATGCCGATCGCCTGGTCGGCTTGCTCGCGACCCG
Organism: Mycobacteriales bacterium; assembly: GCA_046590985.1. GTDB lineage: Bacteria > Actinomycetota > Actinomycetes > Mycobacteriales > SCTD01 > RYN-111. The sequence goes on along the minus strand of JBKJVH010000106.1, from coordinate 7,505 downwards.
CGGGATGCCGGTGCAGGACCGGGTGCTCTGGCGCGAGGTGATCACCCCCGCCGACCTCGAGGAGCGCACCGGCGCGGCCGGCGGCGCGATCTACGGGACCTCCAGCAACGGGGCGACGGCAGCGTTCCTCAGGCCTGCGAACCGGTCCCCCGTACCCGGCTTGTTCCTGGTCGGGGGGTCCTCCCACCCGGGCGGCGGGCTGCCGCTGGTGGCGCTGTCGGCCAAGATCGTCAGCGGCCTGATCGGGCCGGCCTGACGCTCAGCGCTGCTGCGGGCAGACCTCGTGCTGCAGGACGCCGTACGCGGTGCGGCGGACGAAGTCGCGTTCCTCGATCCACTGCAGACAGCGCGGGCAGATCTCGTCGACCTCGCCGTGCAAGTGGCGATCGGCGAGCACGTGCGGGTCGCCGTGCTCGGGGTCGGGCTTGGACAGGCCCACGGCAGCGAGACGATCGACCGGTGACGACCCTCGGGAGCCCACCAACCGAACGTAGGACCGGGCACCGACGGGCGGGACGCCCATCCGGTCACGGTCAGGGCACGATCACGTCACGCGCCGCAGCGCCACGCCCAGCTGGAGCAGGCCGACGACCGTCAGCCCGAGCAAGACCCAGAGCCCGAGGCCGCCCCTCCCGAGACCCAGCGCGAAGGCGGTGACCAGCACCCGGGTCGGCCGCTCAGCGACCGTCACGACCAGCACCTCCCCCGCCCGAGCACGGACGTACTCCAGGAGCAGGACCGCGAACGCGCACCAGAACCCGAGCTCGAGGTCACCCCCGGCCGCCACCATCGCCACCACGAACAGCGCATCGCAGCAGCGGTCGACGGTGCTGTCCAGGACGTACCCCCAGCGCGACGCGCGCCCTTGCAGCACGGCCACGCAGCCGTCGAGCCCGTCCAGGACCGCACTGAGCAGCACCAGCAGCACCCCCGCCCAGGCCGGTACGGCCAGCACCGCGCCAGCGGCGAGGAGCGAGAGCAGGGTGAGCACGTCCGGGTGCACCCCGGTCCGGGCGAGCGGCGCCCCGACGCGGTGGACCAGGGTGAGCCAGCGGCGTACCAGCGGGGCGGGGGCGACCTGATGGAGCTGCTGCCAGCCCTCCAACCAGACCTGCAGGCTCACGCCACCGTCTTGGCCGACCGCCGCACCCGGCGGGCCAGCTTGTGCGTCCGGCGTGCCAGCACCCGGGCGTTGAGGCCGTTGGCGACCCAGAGCACCGGCGCAGCGGCACCCGCGAACAGCCCCTCCACCACGAGCGACACCGCGATGTCGGTGCCGCCCTTGATCGTCGGCGTCAGGACGAACGTCAGCTCCTCGGTGATGCCCGGTGCGGTGCGGACCCGCATCACCAGCCGCTGCTCCGGCACGACCTCGAGCACGTCCAGGGGGATGCCGAGCTTGGTCCACCGCGAGATGCCGACCAGGTGCTGGCCCACCGCCGCCGGGCGCTCGGCGCCCCGGACCTTGGTGAGGAACACGTCGAACTGCGGCCAGTGCGTCGGCGTGCCGAGCAGCTCCCACACCTGGGCAGGGGTGGCTGACGTGCGCACGCGATGGGCCAGCTTCATGGGTGCACGGTACTTACTGCAGGGCCCAGCGGATCGTGACCGACACGCTGACCTGCGACGTACCGGGGTCGAGGGGCACCGCGCTCTTGGCCGTGGCGGCGAGACCGTCGTAGGCGTAGCTCACCGGCTGCGGGGCGGAGGTGGTCTCGGTGATGAGCTCGACCTTGCCCAGGATCCGGCTCGACAGCCGCGCGTAGCGCTCGGCCTTGTCCTTGGCATCGGCGTACGCCGCGTCGCGGGCCTTGCCGAGCAGGTCGGCGTTGTCCTCCAGCGAGAAGCTGACTCCTTGCAGCACCGCGGCGTTTCCCCCGGCGTCGACGGCGTCGGTGATCGCCTGGCCGGCCTTCGTGAGGTCCCGGAGCTTCGCCGTCAAGGTCTCGCTGACCTGGAAGCCGTTCCGCTTGCCGCGGTTGTCGTACGAGGGTCCGATGTTGACCTCGGAGGTCTGCAGGTCCTCCGCCGCCACGCCGTCGTGCTTCAGCGCGGCCCGGACCTTGTTCTGCAGGCCGTTGGCTTCCTGCAGGGCAGCGTCGACGGTGTCACGCGTGAGGCTGACGCCCAGGGTCGCCCGCAGCACGTCGGGGGTGCCGGTGACCTTCCCGAGGCCTTCCACGACCACCCCGTTGCCGGTGACCGGTTCGGTGGTCGCGACGGCCTTGCTGCCGCGGCCACCACCGATCAGGAACGCGCCGGCCACAGCGGCGACGACGAGTGGGGCGGCAAGGACGGAGCGGTTCATCGGACCTCCACGAGAGCTTCTGGTGGAGGTAGGACGCAGCCGTTGCCGCTGAGGTTCAGGCGGTCGAGAGCCCGAGGCGGTTCCAGACCTCGCGGGTCGCGGTCGAACGGTTGAGGGTGATGAAGTGCAGCCCGGGGGCGCCCTCGGCCAGCAGCGTGTCGGAGAGCTCGGTCGCCACCTCGACGCCGATCTCGCGGACCGCCAGCGGGTCATCGGCCACGGCGTGCAGCCGGTCGGCCAGGTCAGCCGGGAACTTCGCTCCCGACAGCACGGCGAACCGCTCGATCTGCGCGACGTTCGTGACCGGCATGATCCCGGGGATGATCGGGACGTCGCAGCCCGCCGCCGCCACCCGGTCGCGCAGGCGCAGGTAGTCCTCGGACCCGAAGAACATCTGGGTGATCGCGAAGTCGGCTCCGGCGCGGCACTTGCGGACGAAGAAGTCGACGTCGAAGTCCAGGTCCGGCGAACGCGGGTGCTTGTCGGGGAAGGCCGCGACGCCGACGCAGAAGTCGCCGCTCTCCTTGACCAGCGACACCAGCTCGGAGGCGTAGGAGAACCCTTCGGGGTGGGCGTTCCAGTCGGCCTGCGGGTCGCCGGGCGGGTCGCCCCGCAGCGCCAGCACGTTGCGGACACCCGCAGCGGCGTACTGGCCGACGATGTGCCGGAGCTCCGCGACGCTGTGGTTGACGGCCGTGAGGTGCCCGAGCGGCGTGAGGGTCGTCTCGGTGGCGATCCGCTCAGTCATCGCCACGGTGGTCGCCCGGGTCGAGCCGCCGGCGCCGTAGGTCACCGACACGAAGTGCGGCCGCAGCGACTCGAGCTCGCGGATCGCCTGCCAGAGCTGGCGCTCGCCCTCGGGGGTCTTGGCGGGGAAGAACTCGAACGAGAAGAGCCGCTCGCCACCGGACAGCATTGTGGAGATGGCGGGGCTGGACATGGCGGGAAGGTTAGTCGAGCAGCTCCCAGGTCACGGTGACTAGGCTCGCCCGCCATGAGCGTCCTCGACCGCAGCGACCTGCGCACCCGCGTGCAGCAGGCCCTGGACGCGTTCGTCACCGGGCACCGTCCGCGCCTGCACGAGATGGCCGCCGAGCTGACCCCGCTGGCGGACGTGCTGGGCGACTACCTGTCCGGCGGCAAGCGGCTGCGGCCGGGCTTCTGCTTCTGGGGGCACCTCGGCGCCGGCGGCGCGGACACCCCGGCGCTCCTCACCGCCGCCGCCGCACTGGAGCTTTTCCAGGCCGCGGCCATCATCCACGACGACGTGATGGACGGCAGCGACACCCGCCGCGGCAAGCCGGCGGTGCACAAGCAGTTCGCGGCCCTGCACGCTGCCGAGGGTTGGCTCGGCTCCGGGGACGCGTTCGGTTCGGGCGCCGCAATCCTGCTCGGCGACCTGTGCCTGTCGTGGTCCGACGAGCTGCTGGTCAGCTCCGGGCTGCTCAACGGCCCCGCCCGGGCGGTGTTCGACGCGATGCGCGCCGAGCTGATGGCCGGGCAGTACCTCGACCTGCTCGAGCAGGTCAGCGGCCGCGGCACGGTCGAGTCCGCGCTGCGGGTCGCTCGCTTCAAGTCCGCGAAGTACACGATCGTCGAGCCGCTGCACCTCGGCGCCACCATGGCAGGCGCCTCGGACGCGGTGCTTGCTGCGTACACGGCCTATGGCATGCCGCTCGGGGAGGCCTTCCAGCTGCGCGATGACGTCCTGGGGGTCTTCGGCGACCCTGCGGTCACCGGCAAGCCTGCCGGCGACGACCTCCGCGAGGGCAAGCGCACCGTCCTGGTCGCGCTCGCCCTCGAGCAGGCCAGCCAGCCCCAAGCCACCCTGGTACGGGACCGGCTCGGCGATCCGGCCCTCGACGCGGAGGGGGTGCGTGCGCTGCAGGGCGTCCTGGTCGACACCGGCGCGGTGGCGCGGGTCGAAGAGCTCATCGCGGCCCGCACGACCGAGGCGCTGAGCGCCCTGGACGGAGCGCCGGTGACGGCCGAGGCGGTCGAGGTGCTGCGGGCGCTGGCGCTCGAGGCCACCACCCGCGCGCTGTAGCCGCCCCCTCTCGCGGACCTGTCGCCGCACGCCTCGCTCGGCGCGCCACGTCCGTCGTACGCTGGGTGAACCATGACTGCTCCGACGCTCACCGCCAATGACCCCTGCCACTGCGGGAGCGGCCGCAAGTACAAGCGCTGCCACCGGATCGCCGACCTCGACCCGGAGCGGGCGGCGAACGAGCAGGCCAAGCGCGAGCGGGCCGCGCTGGACGCCGAGAAGTACGTCAAGCCGGGCAAGCAGAGCCCACGACGTGAGGTGCCTGCGGAGATCGCGCGGCCGCCGTACGCGAACGACCCGAAGGGACGGCCGGGGGTGCGCGAGAGCGCCGACCCCAAGGACGCCGAGACGGTCGCGAAGATGCGGGTCGCGGGCAAGGCCGCTGCCGAGGTGCTGGCCGCCGTCGGCGCTGCCGTCCGGCCCGGGGTGACGACCGACGAGCTCGACGTCATCGCGCACGACGAGTGCGTCAAGCGCGGCGGCTACCCCAGTCCCCTCGGCTACAACGGGTTCCCGAAGTCGTTGTGCACCAGCGTCAACGAGGTCATCTGCCACGGCATCCCGGACAGCACGGTGCTCAAGGACGGGGACATCGTGAACTGCGACGTCACGATCTACCTCGACGGGGTGCACGGCGACACCAACGCGACGTTCCTGGTCGGTGAGGTCGACGAGGAGTCCCGCAAGCTGGTCGACGTCACCCGCGAGTGCCTGGCCCGCGGCATCGCGGCGGTCAAGCCCGGCGCCCGGGTGCGCGACATCGGCAAGGCCATCCAGACCTACGCCGAGGGCGAGGGTTACGGGGTGGTCCGGGCCTTCGTCGGTCACGGCATCGGGCGGGCGTTCCACTCCGAGCCGCAGGTCTACCACTACGACAACCCGCAGGCCCGCACGCTGCTGGTGCCGGGGATGACCTTCACGATCGAGCCGATGATCACCGTCGGCGACTGGCACCACGAGATGTGGGACGACGACTGGACCGCGGTCACGAAGGACCGGAGCCGGACGGCGCAGTTCGAGCACACGCTGGTCGTGACCGAGACCGGCGCGGAGATCCTCACCCTCGCCTAGTCAGGCGAGGATCGTCACCGGCGTCCCCAGCGGGAGTCGCTTGGCCAGCGCGATGATGTCGGCGTTGCGCAGCCGGATGCAGCCGTGGCTGACGTCCGTCCCGACCAGCTCGGGGTGGTCGGTGCCGTGGATCCCGATGACGCCGTCGCCGCCGGCGAAGGACGTGAGCTGGTTGGAGAACCCCGACAGGCCGTACGCGTACGGCCCGTAGGCGCCACCCGGGTTCGGCGGCTTGAGGAGCTCCTTCAGGTAGAAGGTGCCGCCCGGGGTCGGGGTGTCGGTCGTACCGATCCCGACCGGGTAGGTGTGCTCGAGCCTGCCGAACCGGAACACCGCGAGCCGGTGCGCTGCGCGCCTGACCTCGAGCCGGTACGACAGACCGGTGAGCCTCACGTCGCGCGCGCGTACCCAGCCGGTGCTGCCGTTGGGGCGGATCGGGAGCTGGACCTGGACCCAGCCGGCGCGCTGCGTGGTCACCAGGAACACCAGCGGGGCACCGGAGGGCTGCGGGTTGGCCAGCGTCGCCTTCACCGGGCCGCCGGGGAGCGTGTGGACGGCAACGGACGCGATGTTCGCCGTCGCGCTGTACGCCGGGAAGCTCGGCGTCAGACGGGGCCGCGGGACGGCCGTGCTGCGGACGAAACCGGAGTGGACCGGCTTCGGGGTCTCCTTGGCGACCGGCGTGGCCGGGGTGGCGCAGGCGGTGGCGAGCAGGCCAAGCACGGCCCACCCGAACACGCTGCGCGTCACTGTTGTCACGGTCCGATGCTACTTTGCAGAGAATCTGACAAGAACCTCAAAGAGAGAAGCAAGCGTGTCTCGTCTCATGCCTTCGGTCCTCGGCATCGCCGGTCTCAGCCTCGCGGCTGTGCTGGTGCCGACCTACGCCGCGCAGGCCACCCCGAGGGCGGTCGCTCCAGCCAGCGTCGGCACGCTCGTCATCGATCCCACCGAGGCGCTGCCCGGTGCCGTCGTTGCCGCGACCGTGAGCATCGACGAGGCCGCCAGCTGCACCGTCGAGGCCGTCACGATCCAGGGGACGTACGTCGACGTGAACGGCGACGACGCCACCACCTCGGTCGTGCCGACCACCAAGCAGGACTCCCTGACCTACACCGCGAACCTGACGATCCCCGCGGACGCCGCGCGCAGCGACCTGTCCGAGGAGCCGGTGTCCTACGAGGCCACCGCCGCCTGCGACACCGTCACCGAGACGGCCAGCCCGACCCCCAGCGCCACGGTCCCTGCAGGCCTGAAGCGTGCCGCCGCCGTCAAGGCAGTCGTCGCGACCACGCCGACCCCGGCCGGTAGCGCGACCGTCACGGTGCTCGCCACGACCGCTCCGACCGTCACCGTCAACCCGGACACGGTGCACACCGGTAAGTCCTTCACCTTCACGATCACCGGCTGCACCGGCGGCCTGGCGGACCTGTACTTCCTCGACGGTGACGACAACGACACCACCGTGCCGGACGCCAACGTCACGCAGGACTCTGCGACCGCCTACCACGGCACGTTCACGGTGGCCACGAATGCCGCGCTGGGTGACGGTGGCATCGTCGTGGACTGCGCACAGGCCGCCAGCTCCGGCGCCGGCGTGCGGATCGTCGACGACAGCACGGACGGTTCGGGCAGCGGCGACCCGATCGCGGTTCCGGTCGGTTCCACCCCCCACTTCACGGGCTGACCTGATAGGCAGGACGGGTGCGCGCACCCGTCCTGCTCCTGGCCCTGCTCCTGGTGAGCTGCGGGAGTGCTTCCAGGCAACCCGCAGCACCGTCGGTGTCGGTCTCGCCCATGGCGGTGCTGAGCGCCGGCAAGAGCGACCTGCCCCTGAACGGTTCCTACCTGTCCCCCGACGGCTTTGTCCCATCGCTGTCGGTCACTGTCCCTGCCGGTTGGACGAGCAGCCACCGCGGGGACGACGCGTTCGACCTGAGCCGCCCCGACCCGTCCCAGGACGCGCCGCTGGTGGTGGTGGCCCTCGTCACGCCGAAGGACGAGACCGTCGAGACCGCCTTGGCGCGGCTCCGGAGCGCAGCGAAGGGAACGGTGACCACGGCGGTCGGGACGCTCGAC
>JBKJVH010000040.1:0-5245 GCA_046590985.1 Mycobacteriales bacterium | reverse complement strand
TGGAACCGTCCCCAGGACACCGCTGCGGCGTTCGTCGACGGGCGGCTTCGCACCGGTGACATCGGCAGGGTGGATGCCGCAGGCCGCGTCTACATCAGCGACCGGAGCAAGGACGTCGTGATCCGCGGCGGGGAGAACGTCTATTGCGCCGAGATCGAGCACGTCTTGGCTGAGCACCCCGACATCGCCGAGGCGGCGGTCGTGGGACGCCCGCACGCGCAACTCGGGGAGGAAGTCGTCGCGTTCGTCACCCCGTGCGACGGGTTCGACCCGGACGACCTGAACCGGGCGGCACTCCAGGCCTACGTGCGGACCCGGCTCGCAGGGTTCAAGGTTCCCAGTGTGATCGAGATCAGCAGGGAACCCCTTCCCCGGACACCCACCGGCAAGCTACGCAAGGACGTGCTGCGCAGCAGGTTGGCTGAGCCGGTGCTCTCATGACCACACCCGACCTCCTCGGAAGCGCCCTTTCCCGCGCGCTGACGCGGCAGTGGGACGAGGCCGTCACCGTGACCGGGGTCCGGCGGCTCTCTGGGGGCGCCAGTATGGAGACCTGGGCGGCGACGGCCAACACCGCCTCGCAGCCGAACCGGCCCATCATCGTGCGCCGGGACCGTCCCGGTACGCCGCAGAGCAGCCGCCTGAACGAAGCTGCGCTCCTCGAGCGTGTGGCAGTCGCCGGCGTCCCCGTACCGCAGGTCCTGGCCAAGGGCAGGGGCGACGAGGTCGGGCCGGACTACCTCGTCATGGACTTCCTCGAGGGCGAGACCATCCCCCGCAAGCTCCTGCGCGACGAGCAGTTCTCGAGGGCCAGGCCGAAGCTCATCGGACAGGTTGCCTCCGGACTCGCCCAGATCCACACCATCCCCGCCGAAGACGTCTCTTACCTCGGGCCGGTCCAGGACGCGCAGGATCTCGTCGGTGGCCTTACCAACGTCTTGCGCCTGTTCGACTGCGCCTCCCCCGCATTGGAGCTGGCCGTGAGGTGGCTGCTGAACAACCTCCCGACCTCGACACCACCGGTGCTCGTGCACGGTGACGTCCGCAATGGAAATCTGATGGTGACACCAGACGGGCTCAGCGCCATCCTCGACTGGGAGCTGGCCCACGCCGGGCAGGCGGCAGAGGATCTCGGATGGTTCTGCGTCCGAGCCTGGCGGTTCGGCAACGACGAACTGCCGGCCGGCGGGTTCGGCACCCGAAAGGAGCTGCTCGACGCCTACGCCGCCGCGGGCGGCTCCGAGGTGAGCGAGACCGACCTCCGGTTCTGGGAGACCTACGGCACGCTCAAGTGGGGAGCCACCTGCTTGTCCCAGGTGGGTATCCATCTGCGCGGTGACGCCCGGAGCGTCGAGCTCGCAGCGATCGGCCGACGACTCGGCGAGGTCGAGTACGACCTCGTCCGACTGATGGAGGAGACCGTCTGATGCAGTACGTCCCCAGCACCGCAGAGCTCGTCGAGGCGGTCGCCGAGTGGCTCGAAGGCCCGGCGAGCTCGGCCCTGACCGGGGCCGAGAAGTACAACGCCCGCATCGCCTCGAACGTCCTGCGAAGTGTCGAACGGGAGCTACGGGCCGGCTCGGAGCACCACGCGAAGGACCGTCAGGCCCTGCACCGCTACCTGCTGCCGGGTCCGGAGCCCACCTCGGACGAGGCCCTGGTCCGTGCCGTCGCTGACAGGGTCAGAGCAGGCGAGCTCGACGACGAGCGCGCCCCGCTCCTGAGCGACCTCCATCAGTACACCGTTCGCAAGCTGCTGCTCACCAATCCCCGCTACCTACGCGGCGACGACCGCAGCCTGGCCCAGGAGACCGCGTGAACGCGCGAGCGCGGGTGCAGGCAGCCCGAGCCACCCGGACCGGTCAACTGCTCATCGCCGCGGCCGCCGGCGGCCTGGCGATCGCCGCCGCGCCTGCAGCCTGGGCTCAGGGCGACTCCGGGTCGCGGTCAGCCAGCGTCGCGCCGACGACCATCGGTAACCCCGCCGCGGGTCAGCCCGCCGCCACCCCAAACGCACCTCTGGGGCCGTCGACAGGAACACACGTCTACCTCAAGACGACCGCTGGCACGGCCGGTTCCTACGTGACCGCCGACTTCCCGCTGCCTGCGGGACTGACCACGCAGCGCGCGCAACTAGCGTTCACCGACGACGGCGGCGTCGGCGAGGACGTCTCGGCCGAGACTGCTGCCCTGGGGGCCTGCGTCCTGTCCGGCACTGTCACTTCCACGGCGCCGAACGACCCGGTCGCCTACGACTGCAGCCATCCGGTCAAGGGCACACGGCTCGCCACCGCCAACGGCGGTTCGTGGACCTTCGACCTCACCCCCTTGGCAGGTGCGCCGGCAGGATCGGGCCGTCTCGGCGTGGCGATCGTGCCGCTACCTACAGCGCAGACGGACGCATCGGTCGTCTCCGTGCCCCGTACGACCCTGCTCCTGGGCTACACGGGCACGTTCGGTCCAATCGGCACTGCTAGCGCTGGGGTCACGCCCACGAGCACGCTCGCTTCACCTCCACCCGATCCCCAGGCGCACATCGCGGGGCTACCCCCGGGCACCGAGCACGCACCGGTCACCGCGGCCCTCCAACCCCTGAGCCTCGCGACGGGCGGGCCCCTGATCGCCACGCCCCAGGTCGAGCTGGCACTGCCGGCCGGGAACACGACGGTCGTTCCGCGCAGCGCCCAGCTGACTGCCGCAAGCACGGACCAGCGATCAGGTGACCGCTGGCGCCCGCTGCTGCTCCTGCTCGTGCCGGCCGTGCCCTTCTTCGTTCTCACGTTGCAACGACGCCTTGCCGAGGCGGATGTGGACCCCGAGGTCCTCGCCGAACGCTTCCCGGGACTTGCCACCCTCAAGGGCTGACTGGCCCTCCCGTCCACCCTGTCAGCGCAGCGAAAGACGAGACCATGATCGACCTGTACGACGAGGCCTTCCAAGCTGATCCCTATCCGACCTACGAACGCCTCCGGAGCCAGTCCCCGCTTGTGCGGCTCGACAACCCCGCCGTGTGGCTGATGAGCCGGCACGCAGACGTCAACGAAGCCCTGCGCAACCCTGGGGTCTACTCCTCAAGCCAGGGGGTGGCGTTCAACGACGGCGCCGGTGAGGGTGCGCTGATCGCCGCCGACGACCCCGACCACACACGCCTGCGTCGTCTGCTCAACAAGCAGTTCACCCCCCGGAGCGTCGCCGAACTCGAAGAGGACGTCCGCCGCACGACCGCGAGCATCGTGAACCAGCTGCCGGGACCTGGCAGCAGCGTCGACTTCGCCGCCACCCTCGCCGCCGAGTTACCGACCCGGGTCATCGCGGACTACCTCGGCATCGACCCGGAGAACTGGGCGTCGTACAAGCAATGGTCGGACGTGGTCAACGAGGTGATCTGGGCCAGGGAACCCACGTTGGAGCAGTACACCGCCGCCGGCGCCGGTGGCGGCGCCGCCGTCGCGTTGTTCACCCAGGCCATCGCGGACCGCCGCACCAGCTTTAAGCCAGATCTGATCGGCCGGCTGGTGGCTGCGACAGACACCGCCGACGCCCTGACCGACCACGAGACCATCCAGTTCTGCTTCCTGCTGATGCTCGCGGGCAACGTGACGACGTCCTCAGTGCTCAACCACAGCATGCTCCTCCTGCTGCAACACCCCGAGCAGCAGCAGGCGCTGCGGGATGACCCTCGGCTCATCCCTGCCGCGATTGACGAGGTGCTTCGCTTCGAGTCCCCACTGCAAGGCTTCATGCGAACTCTCACCCAGGACGTCGAGCTGCACACCCAGCGAATGCGAGCCGGGGACAAGGTGATGATGCTGTACGGCTCGGCCAACCGCGACGAGTCCGTGTTTCCCAGGGCGGACCAGTTCGACATCAGCCGCGACACCAGCGGGCACATCGCGTTCGGGGCTGGACCGCACTTCTGCCTCGGCTCCTGGCTGGCGCGCCTCGAGGTCACGATCATGCTCGAGGCCCTGCTCCCGCTCATGCCGTGCTGGTCGCTGGACCCGAGCCGGAGGATCGTCCGCACCGGAGCGCCCGCCTTCCGGGAGATCCGCAGCCTGCCCCTCCTCCTCGGCTGACGGCGATGCTCACACACACTGAGCTGTTCCTCGACGGTCGTTGGAAGACACCCCGTTCCGACGGCACGATCCTGGTTACCTCACCGACGACAGAGAGCGTCATCGGCGCGGTGCCACGGGCGAACGAGGCAGACGTCGACGACGCCGTGGCAGCGGCACGGCGGGCCTTCGACGACCCGCAAGGCTGGTCGTGCTGGAGTGCCACGGAACGGGCCCGGACGCTGAACCTCCTCGCTGACCTGCTCGACACGCACAGCCACGCTCTCGCGCAGCACGTGACCGAGCAGAACGGCATGCCCCTGGCCTTCGCACGCACCACCGAGGGAATCGCACCCGCCGGGCTCCTGCGCTATTACGCCTACCTCGGGCAGACCCAGCCCGAGGAAGAGCTGCGACCCGGACTGACCGGAGGCTCGAGCACCATCCGACGTGAACCGCTCGGGGTCGTCGCCGCTGTCGTCCCCTGGAACTACCCGCTGACACTGACCTTCTTCAAGCTCGCTCCAGCCCTAGCGGCCGGCTGCACCGTGGTCCTGAAGCCCTCACCGGAGACCGTTCTCGACGCCTTCGCCGTCGCTGAGCTGCTCGCCCCGTCCGGCCTGCCCGACGGGGTCGTGAACGTCATCCCCGCCGACCGCGACGTCAGTGCCTATCTCGTCGCCCATCCAGGCGTCGACAAGGTCGCCTTCACCGGATCAACCGACGCGGGCCGACAGATCGCTCAGGTCTGCGGCCAACTCCTCCGGCCCGTGACTTTGGAACTTGGCGGGAAGAGCGCCGCGATCATCCTCGACGACGCCGAACTCGAAGCCAACTCCCAAGCGCTCTTCGACGCCTGCTTGTTGAACAACGGTCAGACCTGCTACCTGAGCACCCGCATCCTTGCCCCACGCTCACGCTACGACGCGGTGGTGGAGCTCTTCCGCGCACTGGTAGCCGACGTACGACTGGGTGACCCACGCGAGCTGACCACCACCATGGGCCCCCCTGGTCTCGGCACGGCAGCGAGACAGCGTGCTGCGGCACATCGGCCGTGCGACGAGCGACGGCGCGCGGCTGGTCACCGGCGGGCGACGACCGGCAGGCATGGACCAGGGATGGTTCGTGGAGCCCACCGTCTTCGCCGAGGTCGACAACTCCAGCGCCCTGGCGCAGGAGGAGATCTTCGG
>JBKJVH010000212.1:0-3022 GCA_046590985.1 Mycobacteriales bacterium | reverse complement strand
GCTGTCGCGAGCGTACGACGCTCGCGGTCGCCTGGACAGCGCTCAGCGCAACCGGTTCACCGGCAGCCGGCGCTGGGTCAGCTCGCGCACGACCTCCGTGAGCTTGAGGTTGTGGTTGCGGGCGAACGTGCGGATCACGGTGAAGGCTGCGTCGATGTCGATCCCGAAGGACTGCGCCACCATGCCCTTCGCCTGCTCGATCGCGACCCTGCTGTCAAGCGCGGACTGCAGCTGCTGGGCGATCACGTGGCTCTCCCGCACCGCGCGTTCCTGGAGCAGACCGATGCTGGCGACGTCGGCGAGCGCCTGAGCCGTTGCCAGCGCGGTGCCGGCCAGCGGCCTGTCCTCGGTGCAGAACAGGTTGAGCGCCCCGATGGACTGCTCGCGCAGCCGCAGCGGTACGGCACCGAGGGCGCGGTACCCAGCCCGCTTAGCGTGCTCGCTGAACCGCGGCCAGCGGGTCGCCCCGGCGTCCAGACTTGCCCAGACCAGCTCCTTGTTCCGGTAGGCCTCGACGCACGGCCCCTCCTGCTGCTGCAGCTCCATGAGCTCGAGCAGCCGGGTCTTCTCATCGGACGCGGCTACCACGTGCAAGATCCCCTGCTTGTCGACGAGCATCACGCCCGCTGCGTCCACGTCGAGCAGCTGGACGCAGCGCAAGGTGAGGACGTGCAGGAACTCGACGGCGTCAAAGTCCGACACGAGCGTGTCCGCGAGCTCGACGAAGGTCTGGGCGAGCGCCTCTGTGCGGTTCATGGCTCAAACACCAACCGTCGGGCAAGCACGTCAGCCGCCACGTCGTACAAGGATCGGCGCCCAGCGAAGGCATGCGCCCGCAGCCGCGCGAGAGCGGCATCCATGGTGTCCTCGATCTGGACGGCCACCATGCCCGTGGCCTGATGCACGCCCAACCGCGACGGGCTCTCCGAGCTCAGCAGCTCCCTCGACTGCACCGCGGCGTGCGCCTCCAGCACGGCGTTCGCCGCGAGCACCACTGCGTCCTGCAGATCCGCAACGACCTCCTGGCCGAGTGGCCCCGGGGACGTCGCGGCAAGGTCCAGGACCCCGATGCAGATGGAGCCGACCAGCATGGGAAACGCGAAGATCGCCCGGATGTCAGCGGCCACCGCCGCCGCCGAGAACACCGGCCACCGGAGCTGATGCGGCTCCCGCAGATCCGGTTCCAGGACCGGCTGGCGGGAGTCGAACGCGTCAAAGCAGGGTCCTTCGCCGAGTCGGAACTGCAGGTCGTCGACCACGCGACCGAGCGGTCCGGTGACCCCCAGCATGCCGCGGGACTGCCGCTGTGCCATCAGCGTGATCACGGCTGCGTCGGCGAAGTCGTGCTGGACGCAGTAGTCACAGACGGCTTGCGGGAGCGCCCCCGGGCCCACCAGGGCCTCGGTCGCACGCCATGCCGAGCCGAAGCTCTCACGGTGGTCCACGGCTGCCTCCCCTGACCTCTGCGCTACCGCTGTGAGCGTATGCCTCACAGGAGATCTTGCCAGCGGTCACCGTGCCGGTGTCCCTCGCACGATCCAGGATCAACGCGGCAGGTGCGGACAAACTCTGCAGCTCAGGATGCGAGCGCTGCACCCTCGTGCGGAGCTACGACCACCTGGTTGCGGCCGTTCTGCTTTGCCGCGTAGAGCGCCGCGTCGGCAAGGGCAACGAGCGCTTGCTGGTTGGTGGGGACGCCGGTCGCGACTCCAACGCTGACGGTGACGGTCAGCACCGTGGCGCCCCCCTGGAGGCTGACCGGCTCCCAGCCCACGAGGGTCCGGAATCGCTCACCGAACCGGCGGGCCTGCTCGTCGGAGGTGCACTCACTGACGGCCAGGAACTCCTCCCCACCCCAGCGGCCCAGGATCTGACCCGGGCGGGAAGCGGACCGTAGTCGGTGGGCGACGTCGACGAGCACCGCATCCCCCGCGGGATGACCTTCGACATCGTTGACCCGCTTGAAGTGGTCGACGTCGATCATCGCGACCGCCAGGGCGCTGCCGGTCTCGCGGGCCTTGTGCGACAGCACCGACAACTGCCGATCCAGGGCGCGGCGGTTCGGCAACCCGGTCAACACGTCGGTGCTGCCCAGGACGTCCATGGCGTCCGCCAGCCGGCCGAGCTCGTCCGCCCGGGCCTTCCAGCGCAGGGCGGCCTTGACGCGGGCGAGCAGCTCGCCGACGTGGCAAGGCTTCTTCAGGTAGTCGAACGCCCCGAGGTCAAGGCCCTCGATCAGCTCGTTCGTGTCGACCCGACCGGTGAGGAACAGCACCGGGACATCCTGGGTCAACGGATCGGCCCGCAGGATGGACAGCACCTGGAATCCGTCCAGCACGGGCATGTCGACGTCCAGCAGAATCGCGTCGGGGCGGCACGCGCGGGCTTGCTGCACGGCCTCCTGGCCGTCGCTCGCCTCAACGACGTCGCAACCCACGGACAGCAGCTGACGACGCAGGATGGAACGCACGGTGCCACTGTCGTCCGCGACCAGCACAAGCCCCAGCGCCACGCCGGCTCCCTTCGTCTCCAGCACCCTTCGGCAGTCAGGTCCGAATCCGGCAGGACTCGTTCGGGTGAACCAGCCGGCACGGTGGCGTTCTGCGCCGTCCCGTGATCCTTGGTGGGCCCGGCCCCCGGGCTAGTTCGGGCTGACTGCCCACCGGCGGACGTGGGCGCCGACGAGCAGCAGCAGCAGGCTCGCCGCCACCGGGACCGCCGGGGACTGGGGCTCCGACGCCGGCCCCGGCTCAGCGATGACCTCGGTGACGCGCTGCTGCCCCGTGTACGGCAGCCCGGCCCGATAGGTCCCCTGCGGCACAGGGTGGTCGACCGACGGCTGCGCGACCCTCGGCGGCACCGGGGCGGTGAAGGAACGGATGGACAGTGCCGGCCGGTACGGCCGTACTGCCTGCGGCGCTGTCGTCGGGTTCGCAGCCGGGTTCCCGGTCGCGGTCGCCGTCGCCGTCACAGCCGCGGACGGACACGGCACCGGGCTCGCGGTCTGCGTCGGCGTGGGGGT
>JBKJVH010000046.1:0-22690 GCA_046590985.1 Mycobacteriales bacterium | reverse complement strand
GGCACCACCTGCAGGCCCAGCGCGGTGATCTGCTCGACCATGCGGTCGCGCTGGGCCGTGACGGCCTCGACGCTGCCGAGCAGCTCGTCGGTGTGCGCGAGGGCCACGCGCGCGGCTGCCTGCGTCAGCGCCGACAGGTGGTAGGGCAGCCGCACCAGCTGCAGCGCATCGACGACGTCAGCCGACGCGGCGAGGTAGCCCAGCCGCATGCCCGCGCCGGCGAAGGCCTTCGACATGGTGCGCGACACGATGAGTCGCGGGCAGTTCGCCAGCAGTGTCACGGCGGACACGGTGTCGCCGAACTCGGCGTAAGCCTCGTCGACCACGACCATGCCGGTGGTCGCGTCGTGGACCGCCTGGACGACGTCGAGGGACAGGCTGGTGCCGGTCGGGTTGTTGGGTGTGGTCAGGAAGGTGATGGCCGGCTGGTGCTCGCGCACGGCGGTGACGGCGTCCTCAACCGAGAGGGTGAAGTCTGCGGCCCGGTGCGCGGCGGCCCAGCCGGTGTTGGTCGCCGACGCGAGCAAGGGGTGCATCGCGTAGGACGGCTCGAAGCCGAGCGCCACCCGACCCGGCCCGCCGAACGCCTGGCAGACCTGCTGCAGCACCTCGTTGGAGCCGTTCGCGGCCCACACCTGCGCGACCGACAACGGCACGCCGGTCACCCGCGTGAGGTAGGAGGCCAGGTCGAAGCGCAGGCCCACGGCTTCCCGGTCGGGGTAGCGGTTCAACACACGCCCGGCCTCCGCGACCGCCCTGGCGAGGTCGGCGACGAACGACTCGGACGGCGGGTACGGGTTCTCGTTGACGTTGAGCTGGATCGCCTCGGGCAGCTGCGGGGCGCCGTACGCGTGCTTGCCGACCAGGTCGTCGCGGACCGGGAGCGTCACCGGACCCGGACCTGGACCGCCTCGACGTGCGCGAGCAGGTCCTCCGCGCCGCCGAGGGCCGTGACGCAGGGAGCCGCGTCGACCAGCGCCTCCCGGGTGTACTCCACCAGCGACATCCGCTTGAGGAAGCTCTGCGCAGACAGCCCAGAGGCGAAGCGGGCCGTCCCGCCGGTGGGCAGCACGTGGTTGGAGCCCGCGACGTAGTCGCCGAGCGTCACCGGGGTCCACGGTCCGATGAAGATCGCACCGGCGTTCCGCACCCGGCGGGCCCGCGCCGCGGCATCAACCGTGATGATCTCGAGGTGCTCAGCGGCCCAGGCGTCGACGACGACCAGGCCGTGGTCGAGGTCATCGACGAGCACGATGCCGGACTGCCCGAGCAGGGCCTCCTCGATGCGCCCACGGTGCTTGGTGACCGGTACCTGCTTCCCGAGCTCGATGTCGACGGCGTCGGCGAGCTCGACGGAGTCGGTGACGAGCAGCGCCGCCGCCAGCGGGTCGTGCTCAGCTTGCGAGATCAGGTCCGCCGCGACGTACGCGGGATCGGCCGAGCTGTCGGCGAGCACCGCGATCTCCGTCGGGCCGGCCTCGGCGTCGATGCCACACCGCCCTTGCACGAGGCGCTTCGCCGCCGCGACGTAGACGTTCCCGGGGCCGGTGATCACATCGACGGGTGTCACGCCCTCGACGCCGTAGGCGAACATCGCGATCGCCTGCGCGCCGCCGACCGCGTAGACCTCCTCGACGCCGAGGAGGGCGCAGGTCGCCAGCACGAACGGGTTGGGCAGCCCGCCAAACTCCTCCTTGGGCGGCGAGGCGACGGCCAGCGAACCGACTCCCGCGACGAGCGCAGGGACGGCGTTCATCACCACCGAGGACGGGTAGGCGATCCGACCGCCCGGCACGTACAGGCCGACGCGAGCGACGGGCAGCCAGCGCTCGGTGATGGTGGCGCCCTCGACGACAGAGACCGTCTCGTCGGCCCGGAGCTGGGCGGTCGACAGCAGCCGGTTGCGCCGGATTGCCTCTTCGAGCGCCGCCCGCACGGCCGGGTCCAGCTCAGCCAGCGCCTTGGCCAGCGTCTCAGCCGGCACCCGCAGGTCGGTCAGGGTCACGCCGTCGAAGCGGGCAGTGGCCTCCCGGACCGCCTCGGCGCCGCGGTCGCGCACGCCCTCGACGACGGAGCGGACCTGCTCCACCGCCTCGGCGACGTCGAGCGTCGCGCGGGGCAGCTCCGCGGACAGGTCAGCATCGGGACGACCACGCAGGTCGATGCGGGTCAGCACGGCAGCTCCTCAGTCGAACGGGCATCCTGAGCCTACCGGCCGTACGTTGTCAGAGTGCTCCCCCTGTTCCCGCTCGGCACGGTGCTGTTCCCCGGCCTGGTCCTGCCGCTGCACGTGTTCGAGGAGCGCTACCGCGACCTGGTGCGCGACCTGCTGGAGCTCCCTGAGGAGGAGCGCCAGTTCGGGGTCATCGCCATCCGCGAAGGCCGCGAGGTCGGCAGCGACGGGACGAAGGCGTTGTTCGAGGTCGGCTGCACCGCCCGGGTCCGCAGCGTCCAGGGCCACCCCGACGGCCGGTACGACCTGGTCACCGTCGGCGCGCAGCTGTTCCGGCTGCGAGAGCTGTCGAGCGACCGGTCCTACTACACCGGCGAGGTCGACTGGCTGCCCGACGAGCTCGGCAACGCCGCTGAGGCCGAGGTGCTCGCCACCTCGGTACGGGCGGCCTTCGCGGACTACCTCGCTGCGCTGGGGGCCGCGAGCAACCAGCAGCTCGAGGCGCCGGACCTGCCCGACGAGCCGCTGGTGCTGAGCCACCTCGTCGCGGCCACCGTGCTCCTGGACCTCGCCGACCGTCAGGACCTGCTCGACCAGCCCGACGGCCGGACCCGGTTGCGCCGCGAGCTCTCCGTGCTGCGTCGGGAGGCCGGCTTCCTGCGCGCCCTCACCGCCGCTCCGGCGCCCGAGCTGGCCCGGACGCCGGTGTCCTTGAACTAGTCGATCTCCTCGGGCCGGCGCAGCGCCAGCACCAGGAACACGCTGAGTGCTCCCACGGGCCAGCCGACCGCAGCCCAGGGTGACCGGACGCTGAGGTGGTCGTTCTTGCCGCGCTTGCCGAGGAAGAGCTCCACGGTCCCGGAGGTCCGCTTGTCGACCTTGAGCTTCGCGATCGCCTCGTGCGCCCCCGGCCGCACCCCGACCGACGCAGCGATCAGGCCGCCGAGCAGGCCGCCCAGGACCAAGGCCGATACCGTCCACGGCCCCGAGCGCCGCGCGAAGGCCCAGGCCAACCCGCCGCAGAGCACCCCGACCACCAGCATGATCATGAGATAGCTGCCGTCGGCGCCGACGAACGCCTTGGTGCTCTCCAAGTCGTCGAGCCGGGCGCCACGGGCGTCGTAGTGCACCGTGTAGTGCGGTGAGACCACCGACCAGAGCAGCCCTGCCGGCGCACCGAGGAGCACCGAGCCGACCACGATCGCGAGGAAGGCCCGGAGGTCCTCCCGCACCCGCGACGGCCCCTTCGGCACGTCGACCGCGACCCCGACGGGCGGCGCCCAGTAGTCGGTCGTCACGCCCGCACCGCCCGGCGAAAGGCCACTGAGGCCAGCGACAGGGCCAGGACGGCGACCACCAAGCACACTCCAAGGTCAACGGCGAGCAGGCCGGCATCGAGCTGCCGGGAGAACGACGACGCGAGCGCGTCGGTCGCGTAGGTGGACGGTACGACGGCCCGCACGGCCTGGATGACCCCGGGCAGCCGGTGCTCGGGGATGATCCCGAGGAACAGCACCCCCGACATCCCGAGCTGACCGGCGACGGTCGCCAGCTCGGGTCGGGGCGCGAGCAGCCCGAGGCACGCGCCGAGCCCCGCGAGGGAGGCACCGGCGAGCGGCAGCACCAGGATGAGGACCCACAGGTGGGCCAGCGGCAGGCCGTACAGCAGGGAACCGACGACGGCGGTGAGCACCGCCCCGGGCAGCGTGAAGGTTGCGTAGGAAGCAGCGGTCGCGAGCACGACGAGGGCGCCGGAGACCGGGAGGGTCCCGAAGTAGTCGAGCGCGCCGGTGCCCTTCAGCATCCCGAAGCGTTGCGCGAGCAGGTTGAGGGCGACGAAGGCGACGACCAGCACCGTGGCGCCGGCGACGACCTGCTGGGAGGTGGTCTGGCTGCCCTCGTCGACGACCCCGCGCAGCAGCAGCATGATGCCGACCGACTGGAAGGTGGCGACGAACAGCAGCGGGACGCGGGCGGCCTTGGCCCGGCTGACCTGCCCCGCGTACAGGGCGAGGAAGGCGTTCACGAGCGCTCCAGGTCGTGCCCCTGGCCGCCCAGCGCGAGGTAGACGTCCTCGAGCGTGGGGGTGGCGAGGGTGAAGTCGTCGAGGGCCGCGAGCATCGGTCCGGAGGTCAGGTGCGCCAGCGCGTCCCGGGCGTCGCCGGCCGGCAGCCGGGCGCTCCATCGCAGCCCGTCGACGCTCGACCTGGCCCTGAGTGCGACCACGACCGGGTCCTCGACAGGCGCCTCGGTGCGCCACACCAGGTCCAACCGGACGTCGTCGGTGACCATCGCCTTCAGGCCGCCGGGGGTGTCGCAGGCGATCACCCGACCGCGGTCGAGCACCGCAACCCGATCGAGCACCTGCTCGGCCTCCAGCACGTTGTGCGTGACCAGCACGACGGTCGTCCCCGACTCGGTACGGCGACGCCGCAGCAGCTCCCAGACGGCTCGGCGCGCGGTCGGGTCGAGCCCGGTGGTCGGTTCGTCGAGCACCAGCAGCGGCCGGTCGGCGACCAGCGCGGTCGCGACCTGGGCGAGCCGGCGCTGGCCGCCCGACAGCTTCAGGAGGGACCGGTCGCGCACGCCCGCCAGCCCGAGCTCCTCCAGCAGCGCCGTGGTGGCCGCTTTCGCGTCGCGCTTCGACAGCCCGCGCAGCCGGCCGGTGGTCTCGACGGCCAACGCGACCGGGAGCTCGTTCAGCGCGGGCTCGTCCTGCGCGAGGTAGGCGAGCAGTCGGCTGGCCTTCCTGGGGTCGGCGGTGACGTCCTGGCCGAGCAGCGACACCCGGCCGGCGTCGGGCTTCAGGACACCGACGAGCTGGCGTACCAGCGTGGTCTTGCCGGCGCCGTTGGGACCGAGCAGGCCGAAGACCTCGCCGGTCTGCACCTCCAGCGAGATGCCATCCGTCGCGAGCACCCCGCCCTTGTACGCCCGGGTGAGGCCCGTCGCGGCGATGGCGACCGTGCGCGGCGGCGCGGTAGCCATCACGGTCACCGGTGGGAGCTCCCTGCTGTGCGGCTGGCTGGACGTTCCACGGTACCTGGGCAGGCGCCTACTAGCCTGGCGCCGTGATCACTCGTGGGCTGCTGGCCCTGCTGGCCGCGCCACTGCTGCTGGCGGGCTGTTCGGGTGGCAGCGCCACACCCGTCCAGGACCCGCAGGCGGCCGCGTCGGCTCCGGTTCCCGGCGTGACCCTTCCCCCGGACGCGCTGGCGGAACTCGTGCCGCTGCCGTCGGAGGTTCCTGCCGGCACGGTCCCGGTGCTGTCCGGCTCCGGTCCGCGCGACCTGGCGACCGTGGCCGGCTACTCCGGCACCGGCGCCACCGCCACGGCGGCAGCGGCCAAGCTGACGGCGCACGGCTTCGTGAAGGCCTACGTCGGGCAGTACGCCAACCCCTCGACCGGCCAGGTGCTGTCGGTCCTCGCCTCGACGTTCGGCTCCGTGGCCGGCGCGACCGCCGACTTCGCCGACGACCAGGCCGCCGCGTCGGGCAAGAAGGTCGCAACGCCCACCCTGGGCGACGCCTCGTCGGTCACGGTGCAGGACGTGCCAGGCACGCCTGCCAAGCAGCTCGTGCTGGTGCGGTTCCGGCGCGGCTCGACGACCTGGTCGCTGGCCTACCAGGCCGGCCCGACCGCTGACCCCAAGGTCGGGATCGACCTCGCTGCCGCGCTGTTGAAGCGGACCGTGGCCTGACTACTGCCAGCTCTCCGAGGCCCGCCAGACGAGGATGTCGAGGATCCGGAGCTTCGTGACGCTGGCCCCGGCGTCCTCCGCGGCCAGCTGCAGCTCCGTGAACGCCGGCCGCTCGACCTGAAGGTCCTCACGCATCTGCGTGCACAGCAGCCGCATGAACTCCTGCCAGCTGCGGTCCAACGTGCGCGGCAGGACCCCCGGCGCTGTGTAGGCGTCAAAGATCCGGCTGTCGTAGATCGGCACCAGGTCGGGGCGCTTGCGGTGCAGCACCTTGCTGACGATCGTGCCCCGAACGCCCCGGCCGGCATAGCGCGGTTCGTCGAGGATGCCGAAAAGTCCGGCGACGCACATGACATGGTCGTCGTCGGCGTCCTCCAGGCTCACCTCGGGCAGCTCTGCGACCGCTTCCAGTGCGGGCAGCATCTCCCGGAGCAAGCTGAAGCGGCCGGCGTCGATGTGCACCCCCATCAGCGCGGGCGCCAGCAGGTCACCGTCGACCAGCTCCGGGCTGCCGTTCGTCACCAGGTGGTCGTACGCCGGGTAGCTGTAGCCGTTGCGCACGTCCACGTAGTCCAGGAGCACCTCGTCCGGGTGCTCGACCAGCAACGTCCCGCCGCACAGCTTGATCGGATCCACGCCTCGCACCCTAGCCGCCCGCCGGGCGAGCCGAGGCCGGTTCGCCGCTCAGTTCTGAGCGCGAGGGTCGCGCAACGGTTGGGTCTTGAGCCTTCGGGTGGGGCGGATCGCGACCCTCAGCCGAGGCTGTGGACATCCTCGCCGCGACAGGGCCCGGATCGGGCACGCTGCGTTCCGTGACCTCACCCTTCCGCGGATCCGAGTCCGGGCTCACACGGCAACAGCTCCGCGGCCGGGGCTACACGCGGATCTCGCAGGACGTCTACGTCCTCCGGGACGCCGCTGTGGACCTGCGCACCCGCATCGACGCTGCCCAGCTCGTGCTCCCGGGCAGCATTCCGTGCCTCACCACCGCCGCGCTGGTGCAGAAGCTCCCTGTCGACGACGACGGACTGGTGCACCTGGCGCGCGGCGCCGACGCCCCCCGCTCGCGCCGCCAGGACGTCAAAGCACACCGGCTCGTGGTGCTGGCCGACGAGCTGCTCGTCGTCGGCGGCCTTGAGGTGACCCACGGGCCGAGGACCTTGACCGACCTCGCCGCCGGGTTGACCCTCGAAGAGCTCGTGGCTGTCGGCGACGTGGTGCTGCGTCGGTGGGAGACCGCCGCCATCGCCGAGGCCGTCGGTCGGTGCGCCCGGCGGCCCGGAAGTGTCCTGCTGCGCCAGGTTGTCCCCCTGCTGGACGCCGGATCTGACTCCCCCGCGGAGACCCGTGCCCGGCTTCGCCTGCACGCCGCCGGGTTCACTGAGCTCCGGCACAAGGTGGTGGTCCGGGACGTCGGGGGCGGTTGGCTCGGGACACCGGACCTGGCCGACGAGGTGGCGCGGGTGGCGTTGCAGCACGAAGGGCTGGTGCACTTCGCGAAGGGCGAGCAGCAGCGCCGCAAGGACCTCGACCGCGACGAGGTGGTCCGCGCCGAGGACTGGCAGGTGGTTTCGTCGACGGCCCTTGACGATGCCCAACCGGAGCGGCTCGTGGCCAAGGTGACCGCCGCCTACCTTCGCGCCGCCAAGCTGTGGGGCAGGCAGGTCCTCCCGCCGCACCTGCGCTGAGGGCCAGCGGGCGCAGCGGCAGCCCAGCGGGCGTTTGCGGGCTCCCGACGCCTCGAGGGTCGCGGGATGGTTGGGTTCGAGGCGCCGTACCGGGGCGGATCGCGACCCTCGACGTCCCCGCGACCTCGACGTCCCCGCGACCCTCGACGTCCCCGCGAGCTTCCTCAGCTGCCGAGGGGGAGACAACCGGGGCCGAGGAGGGCCTTCAGGTCGGCGAACAGCGAAGGCTTCGCGGCGACCCGGAGCCGGTCGTCGAGGCGGACCACCGTGGTCTTGCCGGCGCTGACGAGCTGCAGGTGCACGTCCGTGGTCCCGGGGTGGTTGGCGAGCACCTCCCTGAAGCGCTCCACCACCGGCGGCGTGCACTTGGCGGTCGGCATCGACACCACGACCGGGCCACGTGGACCGGTCGACAGGTCGGGCACGGTGATGTCCATGGCGATGAGCTTCGGGGTGTCGTCGCGCTTGTCGACGCGACCCCGGATGAGCACGACCGCGTCCTCGACGAGGTGCACGGCAGCGGACTGGTAGGTCGCCGGGAAGAACATCACCTCGACGGCACCTTCGAGGTCCTCGAGCTGGACGGCCGCCCAGGCGTTCCCCTGCTTGGTGACCTTGCGGGCGACCGCGGACAGGATGCCGCCGACCACGACCTGGGCGCCGTCGTCCTTGTCGATCAGCCCGGAGACGGGGCAGTCCACGGCGGCGGCGATGACGTGCTCGACGCCGAAAAGCGGGTGGTCGGACACGTACAGCCCGAGCATCTCCCGCTCGTAGGCGAGCAGGACGGCCTTGTCCCACTCCCCCATCGGGATCCGGACGTCGAAGACGCCCGCGGCGCCGGCCTCCTCGGGCTCCCCCATGCTGCCGAAGAGGTCGTACTGCCCGATCGCCTCGGCTTTCTTGGTGTCGAGGCAGTTGTCGATGGCCTCGGCATGTACCTGGTGCAGGCCCTTGCGGGTGTGCCCGAGCGAGTCGAAGGCGCCGGCCTTGATCAAGGACTCGACGGTCTTCTTGTTGACCGCCACCGCCTCGACCTTCTTGAGGTAGTCGCTGAAGTCCGCGAACCGACCCTTGGAGGTGCGGGTGGCGACGATTGACGCGACCACGTTCGTACCGACGTTGCGGATGGCCGAGAGACCGAAGCGGATGTCCGTACCGCGTGGGGTGAAGTCGGAGTCGGAGTCGTTCACGTCGGGCGGCAGCACCTTGATGCCCATGCGCCGGCACTCGCCGAGGTAGAGCGCGCTCTTGTCCTTGTCGTCCTTGACCGAGGTGAGCAGCGCAGCCATGTACTCCGACGGGTAGTTGGCCTTGAGGTAGGCGGTCCAGAACGAGACCAGTCCGTAGCCGGCTGTGTGCGCACGGTTGAACGCGTAGTCGGAGAAGGGAACCAGGATGTCCCAGAGAGTCTTGATGGCGTGCTCGGAGTACCCGTTGGCCTTCATCCCGTCGGAGAACGGGATGTACTCCTTGTCGAGGATCTCCTTCTTCTTCTTGCCCATCGCGCGGCGCAGCAGGTCGGCGGCGCCGAGGGTGTACCCAGCGAGGTGCTGGGCGATCGCCATGACCTGCTCCTGGTAGACGATCAGGCCGTAGGTGTCGCCCAGGATGTCCTCGAGCGGCTTCTCCAGCTCGGGGTGGATCGCGACGACGGGCTTGCGGCCGGTCTTGCGGTCGGCGTAGTCGTTGTGCGCGTTGGCGCCCATCGGGCCGGGCCGGTACAGCGCCAGCACCGCGGAGATGGTCTCGAAGCTGTCAGGTTGCATGGACCGGAGGAGGGCGCGCATGGGGCCACCGTCGAGCTGGAACACCCCGAGGGTGTCGCCGCGGGACAGCAGCTCGTAGGTGAGCTTGTCGGGGACCATCTCGTCGAGCGTTTCCAGCACGACGGTCTGGTCGCGGTTGTTCTGGATGTGCATCAGGCAGTCGTCGAGGACCGTGAGGTTGCGCAGGCCCAGGAAGTCCATCTTGAGCAGCCCGAGCGTCTCGCAGGCGCCCATGTCGAACTGCGTGATGATCGCGCCGTCAGCCTCGCGGCGGTGGATCGGGATGACGTCGAGCAGCGGTTCGCGGCACAGGATGACACCGGCGGCGTGCACGCCCCACTGGCGCTTCAGGCCCTCGAGCCCGAGCGCGGTGTCGACGACGGCCTTGGCGTCCGGGTCGCTGTCGTACAGGGCCCGGAACTCGCCGGCCTCGCCGTACCGCTTGTGGGTGGGGTCGAAGATGCCGGACAGCGGCACGTCCTTGCCCATCACGGGCGCCGGCATCGCCTTGGTGATCTTGTCGCCGACGGAGAAGGGGTAGCCGAGCACCCGGGAGGCGTCCTTGACGGCCTGCTTCGCCTTGATCGTGCCGTACGTGATGATCTGGCTGACGCGCTCCTCGCCGTACTTCTCGGTGGCGTAACGGATCATGTCGCCGCGCCGGCGCTCGTCGAAGTCGAGGTCGATGTCGGGCATCGAGATGCGGTCCGGGTTGAGGAACCGCTCGAACAGGAGCTTGTGCTTGACCGGGTCCAGCTCGGTGATCTTCAGCGCGTACGCGACGAGCGAGCCGGCGGCCGAACCACGACCCGGGCCGACGCGGATGCCGGACTCCTTGGCGTACCTGCAGAGGTCGGCGGTGACCAGGAAGTAGCCCGGGAACCCCATGTTGCAGATGACGTCGACCTCGTAGTCGGCCTGCACGGTGTGCCCAGCCGGGACGTTCCCGTGGAAGCGCTCCTTGAGGCCGTCGTGCACGAGGTGCCGAAGCCAGGTCTGCTCGGTCCAGCCCTCCGGCACGTCGACCCGCGGCATCAGGTCGGCGCCCTCGTTGAACGACATCTCGCACCGCTCAGCGATGAGCAGCGTGTTGTCGCAGGCCTCGGGGAGCTCGCGCCAGAGGTGCCGCATCTCCTGCGGCGTCTTCACGTAGAAGTCGTGCACGTCGAACTTGAAGCGGTTCGGATCGGCCATGGTCTTGCCGGACTGGACGCACAGCAGCACCTCGTGCGCCTTGGCGTCGGCCTGGTCGACGTAGTGCAGGTCGTTGGTCGCCAGCAGCGGGAGGTTCAGCTCCTTGGCGAGGCGCAGCAGGTCCTTCTGCACGCGTTGTTCTACCGGCAGGCCGTGGTCCATCAGCTCGCAGTAGAAGTTCTCCGCACCGAAGATGTCGCGGAACTCACTCGCCGACTGCTTTGCCTTCTCGAAGTCACCGATGCGCAGCCAGGTCTGGATCTCACCCCCGGGGCAACCCGTCGTGCCGATGATGTCCTTCGCGTGCTCGGAGAGCATCTCCTTGTCCATGCGCGGCTTGCGGTAGAAGCCCTCGAGGCTGGCAAGGCTCGACATCCTGAAGAGCCGGTGCATGCCCTCGGTGCTCGTGGAGAGCAGCGTCATGTGGGTGTAGGCACCCCCACCGGAGATGTCGTCGTCGCCGCCGGACGCCCACTTGTGCCTGGTCTTGTCGAACCGGCTGCCGGGCGCCAGGTAGGCCTCGGTGCCGATGATCGGCTTGACGCCGTAGCTCGTGGCCTTCTTCCAGAAGTCGTACGCCCCGAACACGTTCCCGTGGTCGGTCATGGCGATCGCCGGCATGCCGAGCTCGACGGTGCGCTTGAACAGGTCGTCCAGGCGCGCGGCTCCGTCGAGCATGGAGTACTCGGTGTGCACGTGCAGGTGCACGAACGAGTCGCTCACGCTTCCAACTCCAAGGGACGCCGAAGGAACAGGGCGGTCCGAGGGGAAGGCGGGCCGTGCACTGCGAGAACGACCAGTCTCGCACGACCGTCCGACAGTTCTGGAGCGTTCGGCAGGTGTGTCGGGGGTGATGCCAGCCGGTCTAGGCTCCGATCGTGCCCGACGCTCCGACCGAGGTCACCGTCGTCCCAGCGAACGAGGCGTCGTGGCAGGACCTGCAGGCCGTCTTCGGCTCCCGCGGCGACCCGGCCGGCTGTCAGTGCCAGCGGTTCAAGCTCGGCCGCTTCGAGTGGAACCCCGAACCCCAGGAGGTACGGGCCGCGCAGCTCCGGGACCAGACCGGGTGCGACGAACCCGAAACCGGGAGGACCTCCGGCCTGGTCGCCTTCCTCGGCGCCGAGGCCGTCGGCTGGTGCGCGGTCGAGCCGAGGACGGCGTACCCGCTGCTCCTCACGAACCGGTCGCCGGTGCCGTGGAAGGGCCGCACCGAGGACCGGGCCGATGACAGCGTCTGGGCGATCACCTGCTTCGTCACGCGGGCGGGCTTCCGTCGCCAGGGGGTCAGCGCCGCCCTGGTCGCCGCCGCGGTGGGCTTCGCCCGGGACCGCGGTGCCCGAGCCCTCGAGGGCTACCCGATGATCACCCGGTCGGGGAAGGACATCACCTGGGGCGAGCTGTACGTCGGCAGCCGCAGCGCCTTCGTCGACGCCGGGTTCGTGGAGGTCAGCAGGCCGACGCTCCGCCGGGTCGTGATGCGCATCGACGTCAGGTAGCGCTCACCTCAGGTTCAGCCCTGGTGGACGACGGCCCTCCACTGACCGGCAGGATCACCCGGTAGCGCGGAGGCAGTCCGGCAGCAGGCAGGAGAACACCGGCGTCGATCCGCGGTAGAGCGTCTGGCGCAGCACGGGGAGCACGTTCGGGGTGAAGTCGTCGTTGCTGCCCTGGCGGTAGGGCAGGACCGCCCAGAACAGCGTCCCCAGGTCAGGGTCTTCGGTCGGCGCGAGCGTCGCGACAACGTCACCCGCTGGAGTGCGGACGACGATCCGCGTCACCGGCCCGCGAACCAACCCGCCGATCACCCAGGACGAGGTCACCGCGTTGTTGGCGCCCACAGCGGTGAAGGCGAAGCCCTCCGCCGGCAACGGCGGAAGGGGGGTGCACTCCACGGTCTGGGGGACGGGCCGGCCGGGTTCGGTGTGGGCCAGGCACACCGCGGCGTACTGGTTGGTGAACAGGAAGCTGCCGTGTCCGTCCTCCTCCAGCACCTTGTGCAACGACCCGATCGCCTCGTCCGTCGCCGGCCGCGACGCCGACGGCGGCGCCGTTCCGCCGGCCAGCTTCCCGGGAGCGGCGAACTGCTGGAGCGGCGGGCCCTCGCCGCGTGCCTTCGGCAGGTCCTCGATGGGGACGGGCGACGAGCTCGGCTCGGTGGCAAGCCGCTGGGGAGCGCGGGCACCTGGCCCGTCGACGACCAGCAGGACGCCGCTGACAGCCGCCGCCACGGTGACTGCGGCGGCGAGGCGGCGACGACGGCGCAGCCGCTGGCCTTCGGTCAGAGCCCGGGCAAGCAGGTCGGCAGGCGGCGGTGCGGCGGGGTAGGCGAGGTCGATCATCGGAGGGCTCCTGTGGTGAGGTCGTTGTCCCGCAAGCGCGTGAGGGCGCGAGAGGCCGTGCTCTTGACCGTGCCAACGGCGATACCCAGCTCGTCGGCGATCTGCTGCTCGGAGAGGTCGCACCAGAAGCGGAGGACCACCACCGCTCTTTCCTTCTTGGTGAGGGCGCCGAGCGCACGCAGCACCGCGTCGCGTCGGACCACGTCGTCGGCAGGGTCGCCGGTCGCCGGCCCCGGGCCGGCGGAACCCTCGGGCAGCTCCCGCCAGCGGCGGCGGCGCCACCAGTCGAGGTAGGCGTGCAGCATCGCCTTCCGGACGTAGGCCTCCGGCTCGTCGAGCCTCCCCCATCGCTGGTACGCCCGAGCGAGCGCGCCCTGCAGCAAGTCCTCCGCTCGCGCGCGGTCACCGGTGAGCAGGTCAGCGGCATGCAGCAGACGGGTCGAGCGCGCTGCCACGAAGGCGCTGAACTGCTCGTCGTGGCTCATGTCGCGTTTCACACCCTCTCGACGCCCCAGCAGCCTGATCGGTTCGTCAGCACGGCATCGGCTTTGATGATCGCGTGCACATCACCGCCAAGACCGACTACGCCGTGCGGGCAGCCATCCAGCTGGCGTCCTCCTCGGAGTTCCCGGTCACGAGCGACTCGATCGCCAAGGCGCAGCAGATCCCGGCGAAGTTCCTGGAGTCCATCTTGTCCGAGCTCCGCCAGGCCGGGCTCGTCAAGAGCCGACGGGGGGCGCACGGCGGGTACTGGCTCTCCCGACCGGCCTCGGAGATCTCTGTCGCTGACGTGATCCGGGCCGTCGAGGGCCCGATGGCGCTGGTACGGGGGGAGCGCCCGGAGCAGGTCGAGTACCACGGGTCGGCCGAGCCACTCCGTGACGTGTGGATCGCGGTCCGCTCAGCCCTGCGTGGGGTGCTGTCCAACGTGTCGCTGGCCGACCTCGCGACCGGGAAGGTCCCCCGGCACATCAAGAAGCTGACCCAGGACCCCGAGGCCTGGGTCGCGCCCTGGTTCGACTAGGCCCGGAAGTCGGTCAGGGTGGCTCCCTTGACCCCCCAGGACTCCAGCTCGAAGACGGCGACGCCCGACGTGCGCATACCGCTGTTCGTGCGGTCCCGGGCCGCGTCACTGTCGTCGAGGTACCAGGCCAGCTTCTCGATGCTGGGGTTGTGCCCGACAAGCATGAGCGTGTCCACGTCGGCCGGCGTCTCGCCGACGACCTCCAACAGGGCCTCAAGGGTCGCCTCGTACAGCCGGATGTCGTACACCGGGGCGACCGTCCCGACGGAGCTGGCCTCCCAGGTCTGCCGCGTGCGGACGGCAGTCGACACCACCACCCGGGAAGGCGTGATCTCCTTGCTGAGCAGCCATTCGCGCACTTCAGTAGCATCCGCCCGGCCGCGGGCGGTGAGCTCACGCGCATGATCGTCGCCGGTGTGCGGGCCGGCTTTGGAGTGGCGGAGGAGCACGAGGGTGGGCATCGGCCTAGGGTGCCAGGCATGGGCGTTCCTGTGAACATCACCTTAGGTCGTCTTCTGGGCGCTCGCCCTCGACGACGTCCCGGCGCCGGCACCGTGCTGAAGGAGCTGTCCGGGGCGGTCGGTCACTTCGCGGTGACGATGGCCGACCCCGAGGGCAACGAGTTCTGCGTCACGTGATCGCCTTGCCCGGCGGGACTTTCGTGATGGGCGAGCACCCTGTCTACCCCGACGAGGGACCACCGGTGATCGTCGAGCTCGACCCGTTCAACCTCGATCGCTGTGCCGTCAGCAACGCCGGCTTCGGGTCCTTCGTCGAGGCCACTGGGCACGTCACCGACGCCGAGCGCTTCGGCTGGTCGTTCGTGTTCGCCGGCCTGCTGCCGGTCGACTTCCCGCCGACACGGGGGGTGGTGGACGCCGGCTGGTGGCGGCAGGTCGAGGGCGCCTGTTGGCGGCACCCACAAGGTCCTGACACGGAGGCCCAGCCCGACCACCCTGCCGTGCACGTCAGCGCGACCGATGCGGCGGCTTTCGCTGCCTGGCAAGGGAAGAGGCTGCCGACCGAGGCCGAGTGGGAGTACGCCGCCCGCGCCGGATCGACCACCGTCTTCCCCTGGGGCGACCAGCTCGACGAGACCCTCATCAACACCTGGCACGGCGAGTTCCCCACCGCCCCAACCACCGGCACCTGCGCGGTCGACGCCTACCCACCGAACGCGTTCGGGCTCCACAACCTGCTGGGCAACGTCTGGGAGTGGACGACGGGCCCGTTGAAGGGCGGCTCCTACCTGTGCCACGCGTCCTACTGCCGCCGGTACCGCCCGGCCGCCCGGAGCTTCGCGGCGTCCGACAGCTCCATGGGCAACGTCGGCTTCCGGTGTGCAGTGTGACGCTCAGAGTAGAAAGGGCGCATGCAGCTCCCTGAGCACGGCGTCCCGCACGAGCAGCTCCTCGCCGAGCTGCGGGCCAACCGGCACGACGACGCCGACTGGCGCGGCGGGCGGATCTTCGGGCTCGTCTACCACCCGGACTCCCCCGAGCTCGAGGAAACACTCGCGGAGGTGAGCCGCGAGTACCTGGCGGAGAACGCCCTCAACCCCTTCCGGTTCCCCTCCCTTGCCCGGCTGGAGCAGGAGAGCGCCGACATGGTCGCCGAGCTGTTCCACGGCACCCCGGGTACCGGCGGACTCACGAGCGGCGGCACCGAGTCGATCCTGGTCGCCGTTTACGTCGCCCGGGCAGTGGCCCGTGAACGCGGCATCACACACCCGAAGATCGTCACCGGGCTGACCGTCCACCCGGCGTTCGCGAAGGCCTGCCACCTGCTCGACGTGGAGCAGGTCCGTGTCGGTGTCGATGACCGGAAACGCCTGCTGCTCACAGAGATGCAGGCCGCCCTCGACGACCGCACGATCCTGCTGGTGGGGTCCGCCCCGAATTACCCCTACGGCGTGATCGACCCGATCACCGAGATCGCCGGGCTGGCTGCGGACGCGGGGATCCTCTGCCACGTCGACGCCTGCCTGGGTGGCCTACTGCTCCCCTTCTGGGAGCGGCTCGGCGAGCCCGTACCGCCGTGGGACTTCCGCGTACCGGGCGTGACGAGCATCAGCGCCGACATCCACAAGTACGGCTACTCCTTCAAGGGCGCCTCGGTGCTGCTGCACCGCGAGCGAGCGCTCTATGACCGGCAGTGGTGGTTCGACGACGGCGCGTGGGGCGGCGGCCTGTACGGGTCCCCAACCCCCGCCGGGACCCGACCGGCGCCTCCGATCGCCGGTGCCTGGGCTGCCCTGCGGTCACTCGGGGCGGACGGCTACCTCGAGCTTGCGCGGACCGTTCGCGACACCAGAGACGCTCTCCTGCAAGGGATCTCGCAGATCGACGGGCTGCGCGTCACCGTCCCGCCGGAACTGTCGGTCTTCGAGATCAGCAGCGACACCCTTGACGTGGACGCGGTCGCGGACGCCCTCGCGGACGCGGGTTGGTACCCCGACCGGCAGCCAGGTGGGCTGCACCTGATGCTCTCCCCGTACCACGCCAAGGTCACCGGCGACCTGCTCGCCGCGCTCGCCGACGCCGTCGCTCAGGTGCGGGCCGGCCGCACCTCGGATGCCGGGCCGGCGACCTACGGCGGGACGCTGGAGGGCGCGTGAACGTCCTGGTGCTGGGAGGCACCTCCTTCGTCGGTCGCGCCATCGTCGACGACCTGATCGCGCGCGACCACGCGCCCACCCTGTTCAGCCGCGGCGTCACCGGACCGGAGCTGTTCCCGGGCATTGCCCGACTGGTCGGCGACCGCGAGACCGGCGCCTACGCAGCCGTCGCGGGCTCGCACTGGGATGCGGTCGTGGACGTCAGCGGCTACGTCCCCCGCCAGGTCGCGCAGGCCTGTGACGCCGTGACCCAGGGCCGCTACCTGTTCATCTCCACGGGGTCGGTCTACGACCGGACGCGGGCCTCCGTCGGGATGACCGAGGACAGCCCGCGGCTGCCGGCGTACCGGGAGAGCGAGGAGATCACCGGCGACACCTACGGCCGACTGAAGGTGGCGTGCGAGGACGACGTCCTGAGCCGCTTCGGGGATCGCGCGACGATCGTCCGGCCGGGCATCGTGGCGGGGCCGCACGACTCCAGCGACCGGTTCACCTACTGGGTCCGGCGGGCTGCGCGCGGTGGTCGGGTGGCACTTCCCGGTCGGCCCGACCAGCCGGTGCAGGTGGTCGACGCCCGCGACCTCGCCCGCCTCGTCGTCAGGCTGCTGGAGGACGACCAGCCCGGTACGTACAACGCGGTGGGCACCTCGCTGACCCTGGCGGAGCTCATCGGCACCTGCGCCGCTGCTCCGCTCGACCTGGTGCAGGTCGAGACCCGCGCCGGCTTCCCACTGGTGCTGCCCGACCCGAGCTGGGATCCGCTGTTCCGGCGGAGCGCGGCCGCCGCGCACGCCGTCGGCCTGCCGGTCACGCCGCTGGCACAGACCGCGGCCGACACCCTCGCGTGGGACCGGGAGCGCGGCGAGCCCCCGCTGATCGAGGGCTGGTCTGCCGACGACGAGACTGCCGCGCTGGCGGCACGATGAGGCTCGTCCCGTACGCCCCCGAGCACGTCGCGTCGATCCAGGCCTGGCTGAACGACCCGGAGGTGGTGGCAAACACCCCCGTCCCCGAGCCGGTGCCGGACGGCCACGCCGCCGGTTGGCTCACCCGCTTCGTCGACGGTGGCGCCTGGGCGATCCTCGATGGCCCCGAGGTGGTGGGCTTCGCCTGTGCACCCCGCCTCGACCTCGTACGTGGCGAGGCCGAGCTCGGCTACCAGGTCGCCCCCACCGCCCGCGGGCGGGGCGTCGCGCGGTGTGCGCTGACCGAGCTGACCCGCTGGGCGTTCGACGCGGGGGTGTTCCGGATCGAGCTGCGCATCAACGTTGAGAACGTGGCTTCCCAGCGGGTCGCGGGGCGCTGCGGGTACCAGCGCGAGGGGATGTTGCGGCAGAGCTACCTCAAGCCGGGGCGTCGGGTCGACACGGAGATCTGGTCACGACTCGTGTCGGACCCCAAACCCATGGAGTCCTGACTCCGAGGCGCGTAACGTCAGGGGCATCACCCCGGAGCCCCAAGGAGTTCCCCATGTCGAAGGACAAGCAAGGCCGCGAGGCCAAGAAGCCGAAGAAGGGCAAGGCGGTTGCCACCGCACCGAAACCGGTCATCCCGGTCTCGCCCCGCGCGTAGGCGACACGTCAGAAGGGCCGGTCCGCGAGGGCCGGTCCTTCTGCTGTTCTTCGAGTCTCTTCCCGTGCCAGATGCTGAGGATTCGTCAGCATCTGGCACGGGAAGCTGGGGTGTGCTGAGAAGTACGTGGGCGAAATACCCGTCCCCTACTGTGACGTCGTGATCCCGCCCTTCGTCGATCCTGAGTGGCTCAGCGACCATCCAGACGCGATCCTGGTCGACGTGCGGTCCTACCTCGACGGCCGGTCGGGTCGGGACGCGTACAACCACAGTCACCTGCCGGGCGCGGTCTTCGTCGACCTCAACGCCTGCCTGGCCGCTCCCCCGACCGCCGCCGAGGGCCGGCACCCGCTGCCCGACCCGGAGGTGTTCGCCGAAGGGATGCGCGAGGCCGGGATCTCCGACGACACCGCCGTTGTCGCCTACGACGACGACAGTGGCGCGATGGCTGCGCGCTTGGTGTGGATGCTCCGGGTGACAGGCAGGCAGGCCGCCCTGCTCGACGGCGGCTTCGTCGGCTGGCGCGGTCGTCGCGACACGACCCCGACCACCCGGCCACGAGCGGAGTTCACGACGAAGCCCTGGCCGGCCGAGCACCTCGCCGAGATCGACGACGTCACAGGCGTCATCCTGGACGCCCGCCCGGCGGAACGCTTCCGCGGCGAGGTCGAGCCGATGGACGCCCGCCCCGGCCACATCCCTGGCGCGACGAGCCTGCCCTGCCGGCAGAACGTCGACCCCCACGGTGGGCTGCTCCCTCTGCACGTGCTCCGCGAGCGACTCGCGCACGCCGGTGTCACCGCGGGCTGGGTGTCGAGCTGCGGTTCCGGGGTGACGGCTTGCCACACCCTGCTGGTCGCCGAGCACCTCGGACTCCCGCAAGGCCGGCTCTACGCCGGGTCCTGGTCGCAGTGGGCCGCCACCGACCGGCCGGCGGAAACCGGTCCCTAAGACATCGCGTTCATGATCGTCGGCAGGTCGAAGTAGTCATGCCAGGAGCTGATCAGGCCGTCGGTCAGCACGAAGACCCCCGCCACCGGCAGGTCGGTCCAGACGCCGTTCATCTCGAACCGGTCGGTGCGCTCGTTCATCACGACGTCACCCGCCGCGACCTCGCGGTGCACCAGCCACTCCGACGCCGTGCACAGCGACAGCAGCATGTCGCAGGTCTCCTGCACCGCCGCCTTGCCGTACACCGCCGGCAGCATCATGTTCTGGTACTCCACGTCGTCGGTCACCAGCGCCAGCGCCGTGTCGTAGTCCCGCGCGGCAGCAGCCCTCAGGAAAGCGTTCACGGTCTCCGGGTTGCTCACGTCAGCGCCTTCCGCATCGACAGGTGCTCGATCCCCGCCTCGAGGTACACCTCACCGAACGGAAGGTACCCAGCCCGGTCGTAGAAGCCTGTCGCATGGACCTGGGCGTGTAGCTCGACCGCCGTCAACCCCCGTACACGGGCGCGTTCCTCCAGGCAGGCGAGCAGCGCCGCGCCCACCCCGGAGCCGCGGACGGAGGCCACCACCGCCATCCGGCCGATGGTCCCGTCCGGCAGCAACCGGCCGGTGCCCACGACGTCGCCGTCCACCACCGCCACCGCATGGTCCGACACCTCGTCGAGCTCGTCGCGCTCCAGCTCCACGGGCACGTCCTGGCCGATCACGAACACCTCGTGCCGCAACGCGTACGCCGCTGGCAGGTCCTCCGCGGTCGCGAGCCGCACGATCACGGCGCCTCCACCGGCGCCTGGGCGGCCGGCACGACGCCGGTCACCTCAGGCAGCAGCGGCAGCACCTCGAGCGACGTCAGCGGCACCCCCGCAGGCCCGACCTGTACGGCCCGGACGGCGGCTTTCGCGGCCAGGCCGGACAGCACCACGGGCGCGGCAGAGACGACGGCGGCGTACACGCAGGCGCAGCTGTGCTCATAGTCCTTCGCCTCGCGACCGGTGGAGCTGGCGAACGCGGCGTACAGGTCCTTGAAGGCCTGGTCCTCCTTGGTCGCGACAGTCAGGGTGTCGACGTAGCGCTGATAGGCCCGCTGAGCCAGCAGCCGGCCGTGCGCAGCCTGCGCGTAAGCCTTCTCGAGGGTGTTGGCGAGGTCGCCGGTGATGTCCACGGGAAGCTGCGCGGCGTCCTTGCCGCCCGGCCGCGACCGCAGGTAGACACGCACGACCTGCGACCGACCGAACAGCACCGTGAGCTGGGCCGGCGTGAGGTAGGCGCGGAAGCTGACCAGCGCCAGCCTGCCGTCCTTGCTCTTCTGGACCGCCGCGAGACCCTGCTTGGCCAGCGCCACGTAGGCCGGCGCGGTGTCGCCGACGGCGGGCCCGAGAGTGCGACTCACCTCTCCCTCCGAGCCCGGCAGCACCGGGCCGGTGCCGGCGCCAGGGTCCACCACGGTCTGCTGCTGGGCCCGCCGGTTCTGCTCGGCCTCCCGGGAGACCGCCGTTCCCGTCGCGGCCAGGAACACCAGGCCGATGACGACGAACCCGAGCTGCGGGACGTCGCGGAACACCGCGAGCGGGCCGGTGCCGGCGAATCGCTCGTCCAGCTGCCGCAGGCTCCGGACCTTGGGGGTCGCCTCCGGCGTGACCCGTCGCGCCGCCCACGCCGCACGGAGGCGACCGACGCGCGCAGCCAGCGCCGGCACGAACCGGTCATCGAGCTGGCGGAAGTCCTTCACGACATCGCAGCGATCTGGTCGAGCGCCACCTGCAGGTCAGCGGCGTACGGGCTCTCGAACTCCACCCAACGGCCGTCCCCTGGGTGCGCGAACGACAGCCGTACAGCGTGCAACCACTGCCGCTCGAGCTTGAGCTTCTTCGCCAGCGTCGGGTCGGCACCGTAGGTCAGGTCCCCGACGCACGGGTGCTTCAGGGCCGCCATGTGGACCCGGATCTGATGCGTACGGCCGGTCTCGAGGTGGATCTCGAGCAGCGTCGCATGCCGGAACGCCTCGATCGTCTCGTAGTGCGTGACGCTGTCCCGACCGCCGGCGACGACCGCGAACTTGTAGTCGCTCGTCGGGTGCCGGTCGATCGGGGCGTCCACCGTGCCGGTCATCGGGTCAGGGTGCCCCTGCACCAGCGTGTGGTAGCGCTTGTCGACGGTGCGCTCCCGGAACGCGTCCTTCAAGACGCTGTACGCCCGCTCGCTCTTGGCCACGACCATGAGCCCGCTCGTACCGACGTCGAGACGGTGCACGATGCCTTGCCGCTCCTCGGCCCCGCTGGTGGCTATCCGGTGCCCAGCGGCCGCGAGCCCGCCGATGACGGTCGGACCGACCCAGCTCCCGGAGGGGTGGGCAGCGACCCCGACGGGTTTGTCGACGACGATCAGGTCATCGTCCTCATGGACGATGCGGAGCCCCTCGACGACCTCGGGGATGGCCCAGCCGACCCGCTCCGGCGCGGGCAGGTCGACCTCCAGGGTGGCGCCGGACAGCACCCGGTCGGACTTGCCCCGGACCCGGCCGTCCACGCTGACCCCACCAGACTCGATGATCGTCACCGCCGTCGTGCGGGACAGCCCGAACAGCCGGGACAGAGCGGCGTCGAGGCGCAGCCCGTCCAGGCCCTCAGGCACGGACAACGATCGGCGGTCAGTCACCTGCCTATTCTGCCGTGCGCCGCGTTCCGTCGACCTCGATACCGCGCAGACTCAGCAAAACGGCCAGCACCGCGCCCACCGTGATGCCGCTGTCGGCCACGTTGAACGTGGCGAAGTGAGGCACCGAGATGAAGTCCACGACGGCGCCCTTCCCGAAGCCGGGCGCGCGCGACAGCCGGTCCACCAGGTTGCCGAGCGCGCCGCCGAGCAAGAGCCCGAGCGTCACCGCCCAGCCCACGCTGTGCAGCCGCGGCATCGTGCGGACGATGTAGACGGCAACCACCACGGCTACCGCCGTGAAGATGAACGTGGCGCCTTGCGCGAAGGAGAACGCGGCGCCGCTGTTGCGCGACACCTCGAAGCTGACCGCGCCGCCGAGCACCTTGATCGGGGCATGCCCTTCGAGCTCGGCGACCACGAGCAACTTGGTCGCCAGATCCAGGGCAATCGTGAGCAGCGCGACGACGACGAGCAGGGCCCGGGGCTTGGTCAGCGCCGTTCCTCGCGCTGCTTGCATGCCACGTCGAGGGTGGCGGCGGGCAGCGCCTGAAGGCGAGCCTTCGGGATCGGCTTGCCGCAGTTCTCGCACCGGCCGTAGGTGCCGGCGTCGAGCCGGGCGAGCGAGCGCTCGACCTGGAGCAGCAGGTCGCGGCTGTTGTTCGCGAGCGACATCTCGTGCTCGCGCTCGAAGGTCTTCGTCCCGGCATCGGCCTCGTCGCCGGTGCCCTCGCCGCCGGAGTCGCGCTTCAGCGCAGCGTTCTGCTCCTCCGCGTCGTCGATCTCACCGCGCAGGTCCTTGGCCTGAGCTTCCAGCTCCTTGCGGACCGCGCCGAGCTCCGACTTGGTCCAGGCGTCGTCGCCGGTCAGCGGGGTGTCAGCGATGGGGGTGACCGCCTTTGCGGGAGTCTTGGGGGCGCGGGCAGGAGCCTTCACCGGCGTGACGGCCGGCTCAGCGGTGGGGGGCGCGGCAACCTTCGTCGGTGCTTTCGCAACGGCCTTGGGTGCGGC
>JBKJVH010000129.1:0-3866 GCA_046590985.1 Mycobacteriales bacterium | reverse complement strand
TCACCAAGCCGTTGCTGTCGTGCAGGAACGTCAGGTCTCCCAGCAGCGCGAACGTCTGCCCACGATGAGCCAGCGCCGCACCGACAGCGGTCGACACCATCCCGTCGATGCCGGCGGCGCCCCGGTTGGCGAGCACCCGGAGCCCGGGCTTGCCGCCGGCCAGGAACAGGTCCCGCACCGGCTTGGAGGAGCCGACGACGAGCAGCCTGTCGGCCGCGGCCACGACCTCCAGCGCGACCGCCGGTTCCTCGAGCCCGGTCAGGCAGGCCTGCGCTGCTTCGCGGGCGCGGGTGCCGGCGTCGAGCCATTGCGGAAGCCAGGACCCCTCCACTTCGCCTGCAGCGTCAGGGATCCCGGGCAGTACCCATTCGGCTGACGAGCCGACCCAGGCGCCCACGACGTCGACGGGGGCGCTCGCGATGAGGCGGCCGACAGCCCTGCTGAGGGTGGGTCGCCCGACGACCAACACGCGGTCCGGGGGGTGGCGCTCGGGCCAGGAGCTGGAGAGCACCAGCTCGGCAGCGGCGACGACGTTCCTACCGGCGCCTCCGGTCGGTTCGGCGACGACCGGCCAGCCGCGGGCCTCGGCGAGGACGTGGGCGCGTTCGGACAACGCGGCGTCTGCCTGTCCCAGCACGAGCACAGTGCGCGCGGGGAGGTCAGCTGTGACGCGATGGCCTTGCGCACCGGCACGCCGGGTCCAGGCGGCGCCGTTCGCCCGGCCCAGTTCCGGTTCGCCGGCGTCCGGAGTGAGCGGTTCACGGAACGCCAGGTTGAGGTGCACCGGACCAGGGTTGCCGGACAGGTCACCCACGGCCGCGCTCAGCGCCCTGCAGGTCGTCGACCGCCAGTAGGCGTTCTGGGGCACCTCTGGGGCGCCGACCTCGACGAACAGTCGCACCGCGTCCCCGAACAGCTTCAGCTGATCGACGGTCTGGTTGGCTCCGGTGCCGCGGAGCTCCGGCGGCCGGTCGGCCGTCAGCAGCAGCAACGGGACGTGGGCGTGGGAGGCCTCGAGCACCGCGGGGTGCAGGTTCGCCACCGCCGTGCCCGAGGTCGTGATGACCGGCACCGGCCGACCGCTCGCCTTCGCGAGCCCGAGGGCCAGGAACGACGCCGACCGCTCGTCGATGCGCACGTGCAGCCTGAGCCGGCCTGCACGGTCGGCCTCGTGGAACGCGAAGGCCAGCGGCGCCGACCGGGACCCGGGGCTGAGCACCGCCTCGGTGACGCCGCCCCGGACGAGCTCGTCGACGAGGGTGCGCGCCAGCGCGGTGGAGGGGTTCACGTCGCCGATCCAAGCACCTGTAGGCAGCGCTCAAGTCGCGCCCGCCACCAGCGCTGCCTGTCCTCCGCTGCCGCGAGCTCCGCGAGCCTGTGCGGATCAGGAGTGACGGGCCCCGGCCGCAGGTAGCCGCCGCGCCCGTCCAGGGAGTCGCCGGTCACGTCAGCGGCCATCAGCGACGTGGTGGCCAAGCCACAGGCGAACTCCAGCTCCGGCAGGGCAGCGGCCAGCGCCACCCCGGCGCTGATCCCGACCGAGGTGTCGAGGGCGCTCGACACGACCACGGGCAGCCCGCACTCCTGCGCGATCCGCAGTGCCGGGCCGACGCCCCCGAGCGGCGCGACCTTCAGGACCAGCACGTCAGCCGCCTGCAGCCGGGCCACGCGCAGCGGGTCGCTGGCCTTCCGGACGCTCTCGTCGGCGGCGATGCGGGTGGCGCTCCGGCGCCTGACCTCGGCCAGCTCCTCAACACTGGCGCAGGGCTGCTCGACGTACTCCAGGTCGTAGGCGCCAAGCGCCTCGATGGCCGCGACGGCCTGCTCGACGTCCCAGGCACCGTTGGCGTCGACCCGGATCTTGGCGGCCGAGCCCATCAGGTCACGGACCGCCGCAATCCGGTCGAGGTCGTCAGGGAGCCGCTGGCCGGCTTGGGCGACCTTGACCTTGGCGGTGGTGCAACCCGGGAACCGCTGCAGAACCGCGGCCACCTCGTGGGCTGCGACAGCCGGCACGGTGGCGTTCACCGGCACGCGCTCACGTAGCGCCGCCGGCCATCCTTGGTTCGCGGCCTCCAGGGCCGACGCCAGCCAGGCCGCAGCTTCGACGTCGTCGTACTCGAGAAAGGGGGAGAACTCGCCCCAGCCGACCGATCCCTTGAGCAGCAACGCTTCTCGGTGCAGGACACCCCGGAACGGCACCCGCATCGGGATCGAGACGACGTGCACCTCGAAGTCGGCTCCTAGGGTGGGCATGTGACTACCGTTTCAGAGACCTTCGATCCCAGCGAGTGGAAGGTCGTCGAGGGCTTCACGCTCACCGACATCACCTACCACCGGCACGTGTCCGCAGGCATCGTTCGGGTCGCCTTCGACCGGCCCGAGGTGCGCAACGCGTTCCGGCCCGGCACGGTCGACGAGCTGTACAGGGTGCTCGACCACGCCCGGATGTCTCCGGACGTGGGCTGCGTGCTGCTGACCGGCAACGGACCGGCACCCAAGGACGGCGGCTGGGCGTTCTGCTCCGGCGGCGACCAGCGGATCCGCGGTCGCTCCGGCTACCAGTACGCCGGTGACGACAACGTGGTGAACCCCGCCCACGCCGGCCGGCTCCACATCCTCGAGGTGCAGCGGCTCATCCGCACGATGCCGAAGGTCGTGATCGCGGTCGTGAACGGCTGGGCGGCCGGCGGTGGTCACTCGCTGCACGTCGTGTGCGACCTCACCCTCGCCTCCGCGGAGCACGCGAAGTTCAAGCAGACCGACGCCGACGTCGGCTCGTTCGACGGCGGGTACGGGAGTGCCTACCTGGCAAGGCAAGTCGGCCAGAAGTTCGCCCGGCAGATCTTCTTCCTGGGCGACGTGCACACCGCCGACGACGCGTTCCGGATGGGGATGGTGAACGAGGTCGTGCCGCACGCCGATCTGGAGGCGAAGGCGATCGCGTGGGGCCGGACGATCTGTGGCAAGAGCCCGCAAGCCCAGCGGATGCTGAAGTTCGCCTTCAACGCCGTAGACGACGGGATGATGGGCCAGCAGGTCTTCGCGGGCGAGGCGACCCGGTTGGCCTACATGACCGACGAGGCCGTCGAGGGGCGCGACGCCTTCCTGGAGAAGCGCGAGCCGGACTGGTCGCCGTACCCGTACTACTTCTAGATGCGGCGGCTCGTCGCGCTCGACGCGGTCCCGGGGCCTGAGCTCTACGACGCGCTGCGGGCGGCGTTGGACGGGTCGGGGCCCGCGGTGCTGCCGGTGCCAGCAGCCGGCCCCGAGCGAGCCCGGGTGCTGACCGCGCTCCGGCCGGAGGAACCGGTCGAGGACGACGTCTGCCTGGTGGTACCGACGTCGGGGTCTACGGGCGAGCCCAAGGGAGTGCTGCTCACGGCGGCCTGCCTGACGGCCTCGGGGGACGCGGCCGCCGAGCGGCTCGAAGGGCTGGGGCGGTGGTGGCTCAACCTGCCCGTCACGCACATCGGGGGGCTGCAGGTGGTGCTGCGCTCGGACTTCGCGCCGTCCCTTTCCCCGGAGGAGTGCCGGTTCTGCTCGCTGGTCCCCACGCAGCTCCAGCGGCTGCTCGACTCCCCGGTGCTGCGCACCTTCGACGCGATCCTGCTCGGCGGTGCCGCAGCCCCACCCTCGTTGCTGGCGGACGCTCGTGAGCGCGGCTTGAAAGTGGTGACGACCTACGGGATGTCGGAGACCAGCGGCGGTTGCGTGTACGACGGGACGCCGCTGTCCGGGGTCGCCGTCTCGTGTTCCGACACGATCGTGCTCTCCGGTCCGGTGGTCGCGCGCGGCTACCGGTTCGGCGCGTCGTTCGACGGGACGTTCGTGACCTCCGACCTCGGAGTGCTCACCGACGGGCG
>JBKJVH010000037.1:0-15645 GCA_046590985.1 Mycobacteriales bacterium | reverse complement strand
GCTCGACCAGGCCGGCCCGTGCGCCCGCACCGTGCTCGACGCGGCGTTGCTGCACGAGGCGATCGCCGGCCACGACCCCCGCGACAGCACGTCCATCGACGCCCCGGTCCCGCCCGTGGTGGAGGCGGCCCGGCAGGCCGACGTGACCGGCCTGCGGATCGGCGTGGTGCGAGAGCTGTCCGGCGAGGGCTACGAGAGCGGCGTGCAGGAGCGCTTCGACGAGGCCGTCGCCCTGCTCACCGAGCTCGGCGCGACGGTGAGCGAGGTCAGCTGCCCGCACTTCGCGTACGCCCTGCCCGCCTACTACCTCATCGCCCCCTCGGAGGCCTCGAGCAATCTGGCCCGCTTCGACGGTGTGCGCTTCGGCCTGCGGGCCGGTGACGACGGGGTGCGCTCGCTCGAGGAGGTCATGTCGATCACCCGGGCGCAGGGCTTCGGCGCGGAGGTCAAGCGGCGCATCGTCCTGGGCACCTTCGCGCTGTCCAGCGGCTACTACGACGCCTACTACGGCCAGGCGCAGAAGGTCCGGACGCTCATCACCCGCGACTTCCAGGCCGCCTGGGAGTCCGTCGACGTGCTCGTCGCACCGACCTGCCCGACCGTCGCGTTCCCGCTCGGCGCGAAGCTCGAGGACCCGCTGGCGATGTACAAGCAGGACATCTGCAGCATCCCCGCCAACCTGTACGGCGGTCCCGCCGCGTCCTTCCCCGCCGGCCTCTCCGAAGGGTTGCCCGTCGGGCTGCAGGTGATGGCGCCGACGCTGCGGGATGACCTGCTCTACCAGGTCGGGGCGGCCCTCGAACGGGTCCTGCCGGCCAACGCCCCGAGCCTTGAGTGGGAGTCGAAGTGACCGCGATCCCTTACTCAGAAGCACTTCTGGAGTTCGAGCCGGTCATCGGCCTCGAGACGCACGTGGAGCTCGGCACCCAGTCGAAGATGTTCTGCGGCTGCGCCACGGAGTTCGGCGCGGAGCCGAACACGCACACCTGCCCGGTCTGCCTCGGCCTGCCCGGCGCGCTGCCGGTCGTGAACGAGACCGCGATCGAGTCCACGATCCGGATCGGGCTGGCGCTGCACTGCGACATCGCGACCTGGTGCCGGTTCGCGCGGAAGAACTACTTCTACCCGGACATGCCGAAGAACTTCCAGACGTCGCAGTACGACGAGCCGCTGTGCACCGACGGCTACCTCGACGTGGTCGTCGCGGGCGCGACCGTCCGCATCC
This sequence comes from Mycobacteriales bacterium, assembly GCA_046590985.1. GTDB lineage: Bacteria > Actinomycetota > Actinomycetes > Mycobacteriales > SCTD01 > RYN-111. The sequence goes on along the minus strand of JBKJVH010000037.1, from coordinate 14,420 downwards.
CGATCGAGCGGGTGCACCTCGAGGAGGACACCGGCAAGTCGTTGCACGTCGGGGGCGCGACGGGCCGCATCCACGGCGCCTCGCACTCCCTCGTCGACTACAACCGGGCCGGCATCCCGTTGGTCGAGATCGTCACCAAGCCCGTCACCGGCACCGGTGCGATGCCGGCGGAGGTCGCGAAGGCCTACGTCACCGAGTTGCGGGACGTGCTCCGGGGCTTGGGCGTCAGTGACGTGAAGATGGAGCAGGGCTCGATGCGCTGCGACGTCAACGTGTCCCTGAACAAGCCCGGTGAGGAGTGGGGCACCCGCTCGGAGACCAAGAACGTCAACTCGCTGCGGTCCGTCGAGCGGGCCGTGCGCTCCGAGGTCGAGCGGCAGGCGTACCGGTTGCGCGCGGGTGAGCGGATCATCCAGGAGACCCGGCACTTCCACGAGGACACCGGGATGTCCACCTCGGGCCGCTCGAAGGAGGAGGCGACGGACTACCGGTACTTCCCCGAGCCCGACCTCGTCCCGATCGCGCCCGACCCGGCTTGGGTGGCTGGGCTCAAGGCGGCGCTGCCGGCGGCACCGTCGGTGCGCCGGATCGCGCTGACGCAGGAGCTCGGCCTGTCCGAGAACGACAGCGAGGCGATGGTCAACGCCGGCGTCCTCGACGTCGTCCTGGCCACCGTCGCGGCCGGTACGTCCGCCGCCGAGGCTCGCAATTGGTGGCTCGGCCACCTGGCGCAGAAGGCCAACGAGACCGGCGTCGACGCCGCCGACCTCCCGATCACGCCGGCGCAGGTCGCCCGGGTCGTCGCGCTCGTGACCGCCGGCACGCTCAACGCGGGACTGGCCAGGCAGGTCGTCGACGGCGTGCTCGCCGGCGAGGGCTCGCCGGAGGACGTGGTGGCCGCCCGCGGGCTGGCGATCGTGTCCGACGTGTCCGCGCTGGCCGCCGCCGTCGATGAGGCCATCGCCGGTGACCCGGACGCTGCCGAGAAGGTACGGGCGGGCAAGGTCGCCGCCGCCGGCGCCCTCGTCGGCCGGGTCATGAAGGCCACGCGCGGGCAGGCCGACGCGAGCGTGGTCCGCCAGCTCGTCCTCGACAAGCTCGGCGCCACCGACGCCTGACCCGAGCCAGGGCTCAGGGGAGGTGCAGGACCTGGCCCCGGTGGATCTTGGTCGGATCGGGGCCGATGACCGCGAGGTTCTTGTTGTACAGGGGCACCCAGCCGCCCTTGAGGTGCAGCCGCTGGGAGATCCCGAACAGGGTGTCGCCGTCGCGCACGACGTAGACCGGGCTGGGATGCTCAGCGATCACCATCGGTGGGTCGTCGTGCCCGAGAGGATGTCCGAGCACCGTCTCGATCGCGTCGACGTGGGCCTGCCCGATGTGCTCGAGGTTGGCGAGCATCCACTTCTTGTCGAGGTCGTTCGTCAGGAACCCGTGCTCGATGACCAGCGAGCGCGGGATCTTGGCGTCCAGTGCCTTCTGGTGTCCGTAGTAGTGCGACAGCCCCTCGGTGTTGTTGTCGGGCCGGAACCCGCGGGCCCACCCGTGCGCCTGGTACGCCGTCTTCCAGGCGGTCCCGAGCTCCTGGCCGGCCTTGCCGGCGGCCTGCCCGTACCGGGCGGGGTCGGGAAAGCCGACCGATGCCCCGCGCGCGTCGCGCGACACCGAGCCGTCCGCGTGCAGGTGCAGCACCGCGTCGAAGCCCACCGGCGGCGATTCGTCGGCGAGGAAGATCTTCGCCTGGTGGCCGCGGAGCGTCAGGCGGGCCGCGATCTGGGCGGCGACGGCACCGTTGAACTGTTGCTCGCCCTCGGTGCCGGTTGCGCCCTTGGTGCGGAAGCAGTGCCCCTTGCTGATCGCGACCTTAGCCATAGGACACCACCTCCCGGTCGGCCGCGGCGACGGCCTCGGCCAGGGCAGCGGGATCGAACGCCGGCAGCTGCGCGCTGCCGATCTCGTCGTCGGTGTCCAGCAGCGCCGGGGTGATGCTGGCGGCGTCGGCGTGCCAGTGCTCGCCGTGCTCGCCGCCCTCCAAGCCCGCGTGTCGTTCATGCGTCACGGCTCGTCCTCCCTCAGGTGGGAAGCTCATCCTCTTCCCGAGCGGAGGCCGGCGCAACACTCAGAGTGCGTACGGCCCGGCGGGTCAGCAGGGTGGCGTTGAGCTCCGCGCCGATGAGCAGCCCGAGGCAGAGCAGGTACAGCCAGGTCATGAGGATGAGACCGCCACCGAGGGCACCGAGCACGGGTGACCGGGGGACCACGAGCTTCAGGTAGGTGCTGAAGCCGAGGGAGGCGGCGAGCCACAGCACCGAGGTGACCAGGCCGCCGCGCAGGCCCGATCGCCAGTGAGCCGGCCGGTCGGGGCCGATGTGGAACAGCGTGGTGGCCCAGGCGACGAGCGTCAGGAATGCCACGGGGAACCGGACGTAGGACCAGACGAAGGCGTACTCGCTCGAGATCCCGATGGAGGTGACGACCTCGACGCGGCCGAACAACGGGCCGATCACGAAGGCAGTGATCATGATGGCGCCGGTGAGCACCGACCCGAGGCCGAGCAGCAGACCGGTCAGCCGACGGTGCCACCAGCCCCGCCGGTCGTGGATGTCGTACGCGATCGCGAGGGTGTTGATGACGCTGGCGAAGGCTTGAGCGACCGACGCGACGGCGACCACCAGCGCGATGGTCAGGGCGTTGCCGCTGGTCCTGAACAGGCTGCTGACGGTGTCGTCGACGCCGCTGGCCGAGGAGGTCAGGACCTGCTGCAGGAACTCGCTGACAGCGTCCTTGACCTTGTCGGTGTTGTGGTCGCCGATGACGAGCGAGAGCTGTCCGAGGACGGCGGCGAAGACGAGCAGGGTCGGGAACACCGTGAGCACGCCCATGAAGGCGTTCTCGCCTGCCAGGCCGAGGACCCGGTCGCGATCGCTCTTGCGCCAGACGTCGGCGAGCAGTCGCCCGAAACGACGGGTCAGGCCCCGAGGCTGCGGCCGCTGGGCCTCCGCGAGGGTGGCCGCGGCCCGCGCCGCGGGGCTGCGGCGCTCAGCCGGCAGTGCGCTGGGCGAGGTGGACACGTCTCTATGGTCGCTGATCGGAGCGTGAACGGCGCGCTACGCAGGCAGCACGTCGCGCGCCAGTAGCGCCAGGGACCACTCGACGAGGTGGTCGACCCGATCCAGGGACCGTCCGGTGATCGCCTCGACCCGACGTAGGCGGTTCAGCACGGTGTTGCGGTGGCAGTAGAGCTGGGTCGCCGTCTGCCCCGCCGAGCCGCCGGTCTCGAGCCAGGTGGACAGCGTCAGCAGCAAGGTCTCCCGCTCGTCGGTGTCCAGCGCGAGCACCCCGCCGAGGGCCCGCTCGACGAGCCGCGCGGACAGGTCCGGTGCCGTCACCAGCAGCGCGCTGGGCAGTCGATCGTCGAGCTGGTTGAGGGCCTGGGTACCGGGTGGCAACGCCCGCAGAGCCGTGTCCGACAGGCGGTGGGCGCCGTCGACCTCAGCCAGCCCTTCGACGACGGGGGACAGGCCACCGCGCAATGCCGGGAGGTGATCGAGGGCCTTCTGGACGTCAGCGACGGTCGACCGACCGAGGGCCACGATCCCGATCTCCCGGTCGGTCCGGGTGCGCCACATGCTGCGGAATCCGCGCACCGCGAGGGCATCAGCGGTCTGCCGGCCGGTCTCGACCCCCGCCAGCACGACCACGACGTAGCGGCCTCGCTCCGGGAGGTCGAGGGCGCCGGCGGCCTCGGCGGCCACGGCGCGCTCACGGCCCCGACCCTCCAGCAGGGCGTCGACCAGAGCGTCCCGGCGGCTCTCGTCCCGCCGGTGCAACAACCGCTCGGTGTCCCGGTAGGACCCGGCAACCTCCGAGGAGAAGGTGTCGACGAGCTCCCAGACGTGACTCGCCGCCTCCACGAGGCCCTCCAGCGCGCCTTCGGCACGTGCGTGGGCCACGAGCGCGTCCCAGATGAGCCGGTGCCCCAGCCGGTAGGCGTGCAGGACGGACTCGAGCGGCATGCCCTGCTCGGCCCGCCGGTGTCCGGTGGCGTGCGGGGCGTCGAACACGTCGTCACGGGGCGTCTCGCCGGTGAGGGTCTGGAGGATGCGCAGGAGGTTGTCGTGGCAGGAGACACGCAGGTCCACCGGGCTGGTGCGACCCAGCCCGTACGACGGATCCTCGACGAGGATCGCCGCGACCAGCCGGTCGGTGATGCCCTCCAGGTCGGCAAGCACCGAGGCCGCCAGCGCTGTGACCTGGGCAGGCGGTCGCCGGAGGGGGTCGGCAAGTGTCACAAGACTCAGCGTATTGCGCCGTCGTTGCGCCCCGCACCTGACTGGGTGTGAACCGATCGCGCCTCGGGGAAGAACGACGAGCATGGATGTCCCCTCACACGTGGCCCTGGTGGTCGTCCTCGCCGTCCTCGGGCTAGGGCTCGGTGTGCCCGCGGCCGACGCCCACTCCTACGCCGACCCCGCGCTGCGCACCGTCCTTGACGGGCTCGCACCGACGACGCTCCCCGCCGGTGTGACCGTGGCGGTGGCGCCGAGCATCGTGGACGAGCTGGTCGTGACCAACACGACGAGCACGCCGCTGGAGGTGCTCGCCCTGGGTGGGGAGCCGTTCCTGCGCATCAGCTCGGCGGGCGTCCAGGCCAACCTGGCCAGTCCCGACTGGTACTCCACCGCGACCCCGGAGGGTGGTCCGGTCCCCCCGGACGACGTGCTGCGCGACAAGGGCAAGGGGGCGCCGCGCTGGGCACGGGTGAGCAGCACCGGTGCCTGGTCGGAGTTCGACTCCCGGCTGCACCCGCCGGCGACCCCGACCGCGGAGCAGCGCAAGGCTGGCAAGGAGGCCGCGATCGCGGTCTGGCGGATCCCCCTGCGCTATGGCGCGACGACCACGGCTGCGACCGGTCACGTGCTGTTCTCGCCGATCCGCGGCGGGTTCACGGTGGCCGTCGCTCAGACGCCCGCCGGTCTCACCGTCAACGCGCTGCAAGGCGAGCTGCCCGGCCTCTTCCTGCGTGTCCCCGCGGGCAAGGTGGTCATCGTCGGGGGCAGGGACGGGCTTCCCTACCTCCGCTTCCGCGGCGGCCTGGTGGAGGCGAGCACCGCCAGCCGGTCCTACCTCGAGGACCAGCAGGCCCGTGGACGCGCGCCGGAGCCTGCCGGGCACTGGGCTCAGGTGGGCCGTGGCCTCAGCTACAGCTGGCTCGACGGCAGGCTCCGCTTTCCCTCGGACCTGCCCAGTGAGCAGGTCCTCGGGCGACGCGCGGCCTCCGTGGTCGGGCGGTGGAGCGTTCCGGTTGCCGTGGACGCGGTCCCGGGGTCCGTCGAGGGCACCATCACCTGGGTCCCGCGCAGCGTGGCGCTGGTCGGCGTGGGCGCGACCTCCGCGCCGAAGGATGGCCGGACCTGGTGGCCGTACGCCGTCGGCGGCGCCGTGGTGGCGGCGGGGGCGCTCACGCTGGCCGTCAGGCGTCGTCGCTCCGGGTAGCCGTCTCGGCCGCGTTCGGGTACCTCGCGGTGACCCTGCCCACACCTAGGCCTTTTGACGTGTGCTGGGTGACAGCGCAGACAGGTTTCAGCCGGGTAAGACTGGTCCCGTTAGTGATGATTCGAGCACGTCTGTCCCCGTACGAGGAGCGAGCTTCATGACCCGAGCCCTGCCTACCCGCTGGTTGACCAGCCTCTGCCTGCTCGGCGCCGCCGTGCCGTTGGCCCTGGGCGCCGCTGGTGCCGCCGCAGCCACCCCCACCGGGGGCGGGCACTTCCTCACCCCCTTCCGCGAGGACGGCGCGCGCTACAACGCGGCCACCAACACCTTCTCCGGTGGCTTCGCCAAGGGCGCCAAGACCGACGAGAACGGCTGCGTCGCTGCCGATGATCCCAACAAGCGGACCGGCGCGCCCAAGGAGAACCCCAACGCCTATGACTGCCTGCCCGCCGGCGCCTCGATGGTGCAGCTCGCCAACGGCAAGCTCGCGTACTGGAACGCCCTCGAGGGCGAGGAGGCCATCGCCGGAACCGACTCGGTGCTGCTCGACGGCGGCCGCCTCACGGTCAACGACGAGAGCCGCGTGCTGGACCAGCGCAGCGGCACCCCGACGTTCGTCAAGCCGAGCCCGGTCGACGCCGGTGCGCACCAGACCGACCACCCGAACGACCTGCCCCTAGGGCCTCTCTCGGCGCAGCACTACTCCTACAACAACGGCAGCATGTTCTGCTCCGACCAGGTGCTGCTCGGTGATGGCAGCGTCATCGACGTCGGCGGCACCGACTACTACACCGAGCCCTACATCCCGGCCGCCAAGACCGGCGTGGTCGAGTTGGAGGGCGTGAAGAACTCCCGCATCTTCAACGCCCAGACCAACACCTGGACCCTCGGCCCGAGCCTGAACTACGGCCGCTGGTACCCCAGCCTGGTGACGCTGCCGGACGGCAGCCTGTTCATCGCCAGCGGGGTCGGCAAGCTCATCAAGCCGGTCTACCCGACCGACCCGGCGCGCTCAGGTACCAACATCGAGCAGACCGAGACGCTCAACGTCAACGCCAAGAAGCCGGCGTGGACGGTCAACCCCCCCAGCGCGGACAAGGCGCTGCCGCTGTTCCCGCGGCTGCACCTGCTCCCCAACGGGCACGTCTACTACGACGCCGCCGGCCAGGACTTCAACCCCGCGGGCCAGTCCTACGACGAGGCGCTCTGGGAGACCGCGAGCTCCTACGACCCCAAGACCAAGACGTGGAACGACCTGGGCATCCCCGGCGCCGACCCGGCCTTCCTGCTGAAGAACCCGACCGCCGCCCCGTACGCAGGTTTCCGTGGGTCGACCTTCTCTGCGGCGCTTGCCATGCGCCCGTCCTCGGTCGTGAACGGCGTCCCGCAGTACACCTCGGCCTCCTATCTGACGGCTGGTGGCGTCCTGGGCGTGAGCCCCGGCTCCTACGCGGCCGTCGCTGACAGCCGCATCGCCACGGTCGACACCGCGGGCGGTACCGAGAAGATGACCACCACCGCGACCGGCCCCCTCGGTCAGGGACGCTGGTACGGCTTCGCGACGCCGCTGCCCAACGGCCAGGTCTTCGTCTCGGGCGGCGCCAACGTCGACGAGGTCGACCTGCCCGGCTCGGAGTCGCCGATCCGGACCACGGAGCTGTTCACGCCGACACTCGACGCCAAGGGCGCCTACACCGGCGGCAGCTGGGTCGACGTCGGCTCGCAGGCCCGCAAGCGGACCTACCACAACGGCGCCGTCCTGCAGCCCGACGGCACCGTCCTCATCGGGGGCCACGCGCCCATCGCGACGGGGTACTTCCAGACCAAGGACACCCCGGACCTGCCGGGCCGTGACGGCACCAACAACCACCACGACGCCTCCTTCCAGGTCTGGCAGCCGCCGTACATCGGCGACCCTGGCCGGCCGTCCGTCAGCGGCGTGACCGCCACGGGACGCACCCTGGTCGTGCACACTGCGGACGCTGCGCACATCGCCAGTGTCGTGGTCATGCGCAACACCGCCGAGACCCACCTCGTCGACGGCGACGCGCGCACGATCTCCTTGCCCGTACTGGCTCGTGGTGCAGGGACCGTAACCGTCGGCTTGCCCAGCACGACCAACGTGCTCCCGGCCGGGCCCTACCTGCTGTTCGCCAACAAGAGCAAGACCAGCGACCTGTCCGGGCGCAAGCCCGCAGACCTGCTCCCGTCCGTCGGCAAGCAGGTGTTCTTCACCGGCACCGCGGTGCCGTCGGCCTTCCTGCCGAGTGCGTCCCAGCCGAGCCCTCAGGTCCTCAAGGCTGAGTCGCTCAAGAAGGCTGCGGCCACCAACGCGCCGAAGGCGGTCACGCCCGCTCAGGCGGTGAACACCGACGCGCCCGCGGTCAAGGCCCGGGCGGGATCGGCGACGACGACGACGCCGCAGCTGGCGCTGGCCAGTGACCGTCGCCGGGACGACAACGGGTGGTCACTCCCACCGGCGCTGCCTGTGACCGCGGTCCTGGCCGTCGGGGCAGGCTTCGCGCTCCGGCGTCGCCGCGCCAGCTAGGGCTTCTGCAGGTCCGCTCTCCGGGCCAGGTCATCGAGCGCCGTGTGCAGGTGCTCGGGGTACTCCAGCGGCAGGAAGTGGCTGCCGTTCAGCACGCTGATCTGGGCGTGTGGGATCTTCGCGGCGCAGTCGACCATGTCGTGCATGCTGGTCAGCACGTCGTGCTTGCCGGCGACCAGGGTGACCGGGCAGCTGACGAACTCCAGGTCCATCGCACGGTGCTTGGAGGCGGCCTCGGCGAGCTTGGCGTACCAGCTCCAGTCGTGCTGCAGGAACACCTTCAGCATGGGCACGACCACCCCGGGCTTGGCGGCCGGGAGCATGAAACCCGTGTGGGCGATCAGCCAGGCGGTGCGGTCGTTGACGGGCACCCGCGCGGACGCCCAGGTCAGCAGTGGTCCGGCCATTCCGGCGGCCTTCAGGGTGCGCAGGAAGACCGGCCTGCGGATGCGCTTCGGGATCCGCAGGGGACCTCCCATCGTGGCGAAGGTGCCACCGGGGACCCCCGCCACGGCCAGGATCCCGGCGACCCGCTCCGGGTGTAGCCGGGCGAACTCGAAGGCGACGTTGACGCCGATCGACCAGCAGGCCACCAGCGCGCGGTCGACGCCCTGGTCGTCCATGAGCGCGAGCATGTCCTGCACGTGATCCTCGACCCGGATCCGTTTCTGGTCGGCGGGGCGCTCGCTGCCGAACGTGCCGCGCTGGTACCAGGTCACGGTGTCGTAGCCGGAGCCTTCGCGTACCAGCGCGGGCCAGCACTCGGGGGTCGTGCCGAGGCCGTTGGCGACGACCAGCTTCACGCCGGGCTGGTCGCTGCGCCAGGCCCTGATCCGGGTGCCGTCGGTGCTGGTCAGGTCGAAGGTCGTTGCCACGGCCGTGATCTTAGGCTTTGGACAGCTCCAGCAGCCGTCGCAGCTCGTGGCGGGGGAGGGCCGTCAGGCGCAGCGGCCGGCCGTGCTCGGGGAGCAGCTTCACCGGTCCGCGGTGGGGGACGTCGAAGCCCGCGACGTCCTGCCACCGGAACCGGCGCACCCGCAGCCCGTTGCAGACCTCCAGGCCGATCGTGGCCGCCACCACCCGAGCCCGGAGAACCCACACGGTGGCGCCGACCGGGAGCAGGAACACCGGTGCGAGCCAGGGCGAGGACAGTCCCACCGGCAGGGATCCCAGCGCGACGACGAGCACCACGGCGAGCGTCGTGCGTTCCGGCCCGAACCTGATCTTGTCCACGGCTCTATCGTGTCAGACATGTTGAACAAGCCTCGCTCCAACGACGTCACCGAGGGCGACCGCCGCGCCCCTGCCCGTGCGATGCTCCGGGCCGTCGGCCTGACGGACGCCGACGTCGAGAAGCCGCAGATCGGGATCGCCTCGTCCTGGAACGAGATCACCCCGTGCAACCTCTCGCTCGCGCGGCTGGCGGAGGCCGCCAAGGCCGGCGTCAACGCCAACGGCGGCTTCGCGATGCAGTTCGGGACCATCTCGGTGTCGGACGGCATCTCGATGGGGCACGAGGGGATGCGCGCCTCGCTCGTGTCCCGGGAGGTCATCGCCGACTCGGTCGAGACCGTGGTGTTCGCGGAGCGCCTGGATGGCACCGTGACGCTGGCGGGCTGCGACAAGTCGCTGCCCGGGATGCTCATGGCCGCGGCCCGTCTCGACCTGGCCTCGGTCTTCGTGTACGCCGGCTCCACGTTGCCGGGCAAGCTGCGCGGCCCGGACGGCGTCGAGGAGGACCTGACGATCATCAGCGTGTTCGAGGCCGTCGGCGCCTGTGCCCGCGGCCTGATCACCCGCGACGAGCTGCACGCGATCGAGAAGGCCGCCTGCCCGGGGATGGGCGCCTGCGGAGGCATGTACACCGCGAACACGATGGCCTGCGCCGCCGAGGCGCTCGGGATGGCGCTGCCGGGGTCCTCGGCCCCGCCGGCCGTCGACAAGCGCCGTGATGACATCGCCTTCCGCTCCGGCGCCGCCGTGGTCGCGCTGATCGAGAAGGGCATCACGGCCCGGCAGATCATGACCAAGGAGGCCTTCGAGAACGCGATCACGGTCGTCATGGCCCTGGGCGGCTCCACGAACGCGGTGCTGCACCTGCTCGCGATCGCGCACGAGGCTCACGTCGAGCTGAGCCTGGACGACTTCAACCGGATCGGCGACAAGGTGCCGCACCTGGCCGACGTGAAGCCCTTCGGGCAGTACGTCATGACCGACGTCGACCGCGTCGGGGGCCTGCCCGTGGTCATGAAGGCGTTGCTCGATGCCGGCCTGCTGCACGGGGACGTGCTGACCTGCACCGGGCTCACGCTGGCGGAGAACCTCGCCGCGATGGACATCCCGCCGCTCGACGGTGAGGTCATCCGGCAGCTGTCCAACCCGATGCACAAGACCGGCGGCCTGACGATCCTGCGCGGCTCGCTGTCTCCGGACGGTTCCGTGGTCAAGAGCGCCGGCTTCGACGGTGACGTCTTCCAGGGCCCAGCGCGGGTCTTCGACGGCGAGGACGGCGTGATGGACGCCATCGAGCAGGGCACCCTCAACAAGGGGGACGTGGTGGTGATCCGCTATGAAGGTCCCAAGGGCGGCCCCGGCATGCGCGAGATGCTCATGGTCACGGGCGCCATCAAGGGCGCAGGCCTGGGCAAGGACGTGCTGCTGCTCACCGACGGCCGGTTCTCCGGCGGTACGACCGGGCTGTGCGTCGGCCACATCGCCCCCGAGGCCACCGACGGTGGACCGATCGCGCTCGTCGCGGAGGGCGACACCATCCGGCTGGACCTCGGTGCCCGCACGCTGGACCTGCTCGTCTCGGCGGAGGAGCTCGAGACCCGTCGGTCGGGCTGGAAGCCGCTCGAGCCCCGGTACACCACCGGCGTCCTCGGCAAGTACGCCAAGCTCGTCGGCTCCGCCGCACAGGGCGCCATCACCGGCTGACGGCTGGACGGCTTGACCGCTCGAACGGGTGACGGTGTTCAGTTCCCGGTGGCCGATGAGTCCCTTGTGCACCGTTCCCGTAGAACTCGTGGCTTCGTCGCGCTTGTTGCTGCGCTGACGGCCGCCTGGATCACGGGAGCCGTGATCGGCTGGGGTGGGCCGCAGCACGCCGCGCTGGCGTCGGACGTGGCGATGCTCCTGCTGTCGACCGTCGCCGCCGCAAGCCTGCTGCTGGCCGCGCGGCGCCGACCGGCCGGGAGGCGCCGCGCCCAGGTGCTGCTGGGGGTGGCCTGCGGATGCTGGGCGGTCGGTGAGGGCATCTGGGGCTGGTACGAGATCGTCCTCGCTCGGCCGGTGCCCTTCCCCTCCGTTGCTGATGTTGCCTACCTGTCGGCAACCCCGCTGGCTGCCGCCGGCCTGCTGTCGCTGCCGCGGGGCCTGCGACAGCGCAGCCAGCGCGCCCGGGCGGCCCTCGACGGCTGGTTGCTCGTCGGGTCGTTGCTCCTGCTGAGCTGGTCGTTCGTCCTCGAGCCGATGCTGCGCAGCGGTGGGCAGGACCGCCTCGTGCTCAGTGTGTCGCTGTCCTACCCGGTGAGCGACCTCGCGCTCGCGACGATCGCCGTCCTGGTGGCGCGTCACGCGTCCGGCTCCCAGCGGCGGACGACGCTCGTCGTCGTCGGTGCGCTGCTGGCGATGGCCGTTGCGGACAGCGCCTTCACCGTGCTCCAGCTGGACGACGCCTACACCTCCGGCGGTGTGCTCGATGGCGGCTGGGTGCTCGGGTACGCCCTGCTCGCGCTCGCCGGCCGCGTGGATGACCCCGACGGGGAGGTCGTGTCGTCCGACAACACGGTGGGTCGCGTCGCCGCGCTGCTGCCCTACGGCGCCCTGGGGGTCGCCGCACTCGCGGTCGTGCTGGGCGGCCTGGCCGGGCAGCGGGTGTCCGCCACGCAGGTTGTCATCTTGGCCTCGCTCGTGGTTGCCCTGCTTGCCAGGCAGGCCTTGACCGTCCTGGACAACGTCGCCCTCGCTGCTGTCCTGGAGCTGCGGGAGCGGCACTTCCGCTCCCTCGTGCACGGTGCGAAGGACGTGATCGTCCTGTGTGGCAAGGACCTCAAGGCGACCTATGTGAGCCCGTCGAGCCAGGACGTCCTCTCCCTGTCGCCTGACGAGGTCGTCGGTCGTCCGCTGTGGGAGCTGGTCCATCCGGAGGACCTGATCGCGGTCCGCAACGCACTGCAAGCCGTGCTCGCAGGAGATGGCTCAGGCATCACCACGCGGCTGCGCTGCCGGATCACCTCGGGCTTCGGCTGGATCGACACCGAGTCCACTGTCGGTGACCTCCGGCACGACCCGAGCGTGGCTGGCATCGTCATCACCACCCGGGACGTCTCCGAGCGCACGGCGCTGGAGAACCAGCTGCGCCGCCAGGCCCGTCAGGACCCCCTGACCGGGTTGGCGAACCGCACCGTGCTGCGGGAGCGGCTCGAGCACGCTCTCTGCCTGCGAGGGGCAGGGCGCTCACCGCTCGGCCTGCTGCTCATCGACCTGGACGGGTTCAAGGCCGTCAACGACACAGCCGGGCACCAAGCCGGCGACACCTTGCTCGTGGAGGTCGCCGCCCGCTTGACCGCCGCCGTCCGGCAGGGCGACACGGTCGCGCGGCTGGGTGGGGACGAGTTCGCGGTCCTGCTCGAGGACCGCGGCGACGGGGACCTGGGGACGGCCGGGGAGGTCGTCGCGGAACGGATCCTGGCCTCGGTGAAGCGACCCGTCTTCGCGGCCGGCCGAGAGCTCTCCGTCGGTGCTTCGCTCGGGCTCGTGGTGGCCCGGGCGGACTCGACCGCGGAGGTCATGATGCGGGAGGGCGACACCGCCCTGTACGCCTCCAAGTCGGCCGGCAGGGGCCGGGTGACGCTGTTCGGACCGGAGCTGCAGGCGCAGGCCGCGCGACGCACCGAGCTGGTGGCGGACCTGCGGACGGCGCTGTCCACCGATGGCCTCACGCTGGGCTACCAGCCGGTCGTCGACCTCGCGACGGGGGTGGTGGTAGGCGTGGAGGCGCTCGCGCGGTGGGACCACCCGGTGTGGGGCTACGTGCCGCCGTCGGAGTTCGTCGCGCTCGCCGAGAGCACCGGCATGATCGACGATCTCGGTGCCTGGGCGCTGACGACGGCGGTGCGTCAGGGCGAGGCCTGGCACGCCGCCGGCCGCCCCCTCGGGGTGGCCGTGAACGTCTCCGCCCGGCAGTTGGGACCGGACTTCGTCGCACAAGTCGCACGTGCGCTGTCCGGGTCCGTGCTGCCGGCGAGCCACCTCACCCTCGAGATCACGGAGAGCGTCCTGGTGGACGACGACCGGACTCTCCAGTCGCTGACGGCGCTCCGGGAGCTGGGGGTGCGGCTGGCGGTCGACGACTTCGGCACCGGCTGGTCCTCGCTCGCCTACCTGCGCAAGCTGCCGGTTCACGTCCTCAAGTTGGACCGGTCCTTCGTGGCCGAGCTCGGCAACCCAGGGGCCGACGCCTTGAGCCGGACCGTGCTGCGGCTCGCTGCCGACCTCGGGCTGTCGGTGGTGGCCGAGGGCGTGGAGACCGAAGGCCAGCGCCGCATGCTCCTGGAGATGGGGTGCGCGTTCGCACAGGGTTGGCTCTTCGGGCGGGCCGTCCCCGCTGGGCAGCTGCCGTTGGAGCATGCGCGCCTCCAAGCGGCCGGCCCGCACTGGGTCCCGGAACCCCGTGGCCAAATACCAGTATGTGAGATGACTGTCTCAGAAAGTTGACATCTGCGGCGCGGGCAGGCAGGCTCTCGAACGTGCCCCGCATCCTCGTAGTTAGCAAGCGCGACCGCTGAGACCCGCTCAGCAGTTGCGCTCACCCTTCGTGCCTCGGCACGAGGGGTTTCTTTTTGCCCGCAGCCCGTCAGCCTTACGGAACCCTGAAGGAACAATGAGCGAAAGCCTGACCGGAGCCCAGTCGCTCGTGCGCAGCCTCGAGAGCGTCGGTTGCGAGGTCATGTTCGGGATCCCCGGCGGTGCGATCCTGCCCGCCTACGACCCGATCTTCGACAGCAAGAAGCTCCGGCACATCCTTGTACGCCACGAGCAAGGGGCCGGCCACGCGGCCGAGGGCTACGCCCAGGCCACCGGCCGGGTCGGCGTCTGCATGGCCACCAGCGGTCCGGGCGCCACGAACCTGGTCACGCCGATCGCCGACGCCTACATGGACTCGGTGCCGATCGTGGCGATCACCGGCCAGGTGCCGAGTGCGAACATCGGCACCGACGCCTTCCAGGAGGCCGACATCTGCGGCATCACGATGCCGATCACCAAGCACAACTTCCTGGTCACCGACCCGGCCGAGATCCCGCGCACCATCGCCGAGGCGTTCCACATCGCCGCAACCGGCCGTCCCGGCCCGGTGCTCGTCGACATCCCCAAG
>JBKJVH010000258.1:0-13986 GCA_046590985.1 Mycobacteriales bacterium | reverse complement strand
CACGCATGCGAGGAGCACCGGACGCACCTGTCGGAGTACCTCGACCTGCGCGGCTTCCTGATCCGGGTCGATCCCTGCTGATGCACGGCTTCGTTGTCCGGTTCCCCCACGACGCCGGTCTCCGGGTGGCGGTCAAGGACCTGTTCGACCAGGTGGGGGTCCCCACGACAGCCGGTTCTCCCGCTGTACGGGCGAGCCTGGCCACCGCCGACGCCGCGTGCCTGGCGGGCGTCCGGGCGGGCGCCGTGATCGTGGGTCGCACGGTCATGCACGAGCTGGCCTACGGGATCACCGGCGTCAACCCCTGGCAGGGCACCCCCACGAACCCCCTGGGCCCGTACGTGCCGGGCGGCTCCTCGAGCGGCGCGGCCGTGGTCGTCGCGAACGGGGAGGCTGACGTGGCGCTCGGCTCGGACACCGGTGGGTCGGTGCGCATCCCGGCGGCCTGCTGCGGGGTCGCCGGCCTGAAGACCACCCACGGCCGGATCCCGATGGCCGGCGTGTGGCCGCTGGCGCCCAGCCTGGACACGGTCGGTCCGCTGGCCCGCGACGTCGCCGGGCTGGTGACCGCGATGCAGCTGCTCGAACCGGGCTTCACGGTCGGCCGACCAGGGACCATCGGGCGCTACCGGCCGGCTGCAGCGAGCGGGGTCGACGACGCGCTGGAGCGCGTCCTCGGACCGCGTCCTGAGGTGCTCCTGCCCGGGTGGGACGAGGCGGACGAGGCCGCGGCCGTGCTGCTGTCTGCAGAGGCCTCCGTCGCCGTCGGACACCTGCTCGACACCGGCCTGGTCGGCGCCGACGTGGCGGGTCGCCTGCGAGCAGGAGCCTCCCGGACGTCCGCGGAGCTGGCGAGAGCCCAAGGCGTCCGGGAGCGCTGGCTGAGCGAGGTCCTCGCCGCGCTCGAGGTCGTGGACGTGATCGCGCTGCCCGTCCTGCGCGACGCCCCGGCCCAGATCGACCACCCGGAGCAGATGTACGGACTGCGCCTCACCCTCCCGGTGAACCTGGCCGGCCTGCCTGCGGTGGCCCTCCCCGTCCCGCGTCGTGACGGTCCCCCGGCGTCGCTGCAGCTGATCGGACGACCCGGCGCCGAGGAGATGCTCCTCGCCACCGCGTTGGCGCTGATGTGAGGAAGACCCAGCAGGCGCCACCCTGATCGCTCATGCTGGAGGCATGACGACCAGGACGTGGGGCTTCATGCTGGCAGGGGCGCTCGTCGTTTCCGGCTGCAGCGCTGCCGGCACCAAGGTCGCACGGCAGCCGCGACCGAGCACGGCCATCAGCGCGACCGCCCAGCAGGCCGCAGCCACCACACCGCGGATCACCAAGGTCCTCACCATCGTCTTCGAGAACCACAGCCAGACCGCGGCGACCAAGGGGATGCCCTACCTGGCCTCGCTCGCCTCGACGTACGGCCGCACGACGGCCTACCGGTCGTTGACGCACCCGTCGCTCCCGAACTACCTCGCCATGGGCGGCGGCTCGACCTTCAACATCCGCGACGACCGCTCGCCGGCCTCGCATCTCCTCACTGGACGGTCGGTGTTCGACGTCGCCGCCGGACACACCGCGAGAACCTACGCCGAAGCCATGAGCAGCCCGTGCCAGCAGACCTCCGCGGGCAGGTACGCCGTCCGGCACAACCCGTGGGCGTACTTCTCCGATGCTGCTGCGCGGACGGCCTGCCGGACCAACGACGTGCCTGCCGGCTCTCCCACCAGCGGCCGGCTCCGCAACGACATCAGGCGGGGTGTCCTTCCTCAGGTCGGACTGCTCGTGCCCGACCTGTGCCACGACGCGCACGACTGCTCCCTGGGTACCGCCGATCTGTGGCTTCGTCGGTGGATGAACCTGATCCTTGCGGGTCCGGACTACCGGGCCGGGCGCCTTGCGGTGGTCGCCACCTTCGACGAGGTCGAGAGCACCGCGACGGGGACGCTCCTCACCGTGGTGGTGGCGCCTTCGCTGAGGCACGTGGTGGCGACGAGTGCGCTCAGCCACTACTCGTGGGCCCGCTGGATGACGGACCTGGTGGGCGCCCGCCCACTGAGGTCGGCAGCAACGGCGACGTCTCTGGGCCGCGCCTTCGGGCTGGCGTAGGAGTCGGCCGACGAGCGGGCACCGGGGGATCCTCGCACGCAGGGGTGGCCCGGCGTAGTGTCCGGAACGTGCCAGCCGTGACGCGAACCCTCACCTCGCTGACCGGCGCCGGCAAGGAGTTCGCGCGCTACCCGAGCCCGCGGCTGCTCGCCGGCGAGGCGCTCGTGCTGCTGGTGACCCGGCTGCTGTGGCGGGGCTGGTCCCTCGCTGATGCCATCGTGATCCTCGCGCTGCTCGCGGCGAACCCGTTCGTCGAGTGGCTGCTGCACGTCTACGTGCTGCACTGCCCCGCCGACGGCGGCCGGCTGGACCGGGCCGCCGGCTACAGCCACCGCCGGCACCACGAGGAGCCGCGGGACCTGCGCTTCCAGTTCATCCACCCCTACACGATCTATGGCGCGATGGGCCTGAACGCCCTGCTGCTGCTGGCTTTTCGGAGTCCGGCAGCGGTGACGGGGGTGCTGTTCGCGACCGTGCTGACCTTGGTCTACGAGTGGGTGCACTTCCTCATCCACACCGACTACGCGCCGCGCCATGCGGTGTACCGGCGGCTGCACCGGGCGCACCGGCTGCACCACTTCCGGAACGAGCGCTTCTGGCTGGGCGTCACGACGCGCACCGCCGACCGCGTGCTGGGCACGAACCCGCGCAAGGAGGACGTGGAGGTCTCCCCGACGGCCAAGACCGCCCTGGCCGCACGCTAGCTACTCCCGGAACCCACCGAGGAAGCGTCGGAAGACGCCGCCCTGCCGCGGCAGCGGTGGCGCCGGCGGGGCGGGGGTGGTCCGCCGCGTGGCGATGGGCTGGTCGTAGTCCGTACCGGCGATGGCGGCGATGGTCTGCTCGAGGTCGAAGTCCTCCGACCCCTCGATCTGCGGCACGAAGCCGACGAGCATCCCGTTGGCCATCACCTGTGCCTCGAGCCCGAGCGTGCCGTCGGTGTCCCAGATCGCGTTGCGGCCGTCGCGCAGCGCGATCCGCACTCCGAAGACGTACAGCGAGGCGCGTTCCAGGTGAGCGTCGAGGCCTTGCTCGCGCAGCCGGTCCACGACGCGACGGGCGCGGTTCTCGTCCATGCGCTCACCGTAAGGCCGGCGGGGCTAGGGTCGAGGCATGCGCCAGTACCTCTGGGTGTCCGTGTTCGGCTTCGAGGCCGTGTTCAAGAGCGCCCAGCTCAGTCACTTCCTCGGTGCCATCGCGCTCGGACTGCTGTTCGCCACGCTCGTGATCACCGAGGAACGCCCATGACCCGCATCGACCACACCCACGGCGACCTCACGCTCCACACCGGTCGGTCAGGGCCTGCGAGCAAGGTCGGTCACGACCTGACGATCAGGGTGGCCAGCTGGGAGGCCACGAGCGAGGCGACCGCGAGCGCCGTGACCGCCGTGCGGTTGGTCGGGCAGCTGTCGTCGCTGGAGGTGCTCCGTGGCGACGGTGGGGTGAAGCCCCTGTCGGACAAGGACAAGGCAACTCTGCTGTCCAGCGCCATGGACACCCTGAAGGCCAAGGCCCATCCCGAGGTGGTGTTCACCAGTCCCGGGTTCACGCTGACCCCCGGTGAGATGACGGTGCCGGGCGAGCTGACGATCGGCGGAGCCACCCGCCCGATCACCCTGGAGGTGTTCGTGCACCAGGAGGAAGACGGCTTCCGGTTCCAGGTGCGCGGCGAGGTGGTCCAGACGGACTTCGGCATCAAGCCCTACAGCGGGCTGCTCGGCGCCTTGAAGGTCCGCGACATGGTGGAGGTCAAGGCCGATCTGAAGGTCCATCACAGCTGAGCTCAGTGACCTCGGGCCACCCAGTCGTCGTAGGCCGACGCCTCGGCGCCGATCGTGGTGTCGTCGCCGTGGCCGGTGTGGACGACGGTCTCCGGCGGCAAGCGGAGCAGGCCCTCCCGGATCGACGTGAGGATGGTCGGGAAGTCGCTGTAGGAGCGCCCCGTCGCGCCAGGGCCACCGTGGAAGAGGGTGTCGCCGGAGAAGACCAGCCCGTCGCCGACCAGGCAGATGCCACCGGGTGAGTGACCCGGCGTGTGCACCACCCGCAGGGTCGCCCCCGCGACAGTGATCAGCTCGCCGTCAACCAGGTCACCGTCGGGTGCCCGGTCGTGCACGGCGTCCCAGAGCACCCGGTCGTCGGGGTGCAGCAGCACCCGTGCGTCGAGCTCCTTGGCCAGCTCCCAGGCGACGTTCACGTGGTCGTTGTGCGCATGCGTGCAGACGATCGCCTTGACCGGTCGGCCGCCGACGGCGTTCGCGATCGCCGCGGCGTCATGGGCCGCGTCGATGACGATGACCTCGTCCTCGTCGCCGTACAGCCAGACGTTGTTGTCGACGTCCCAGCTGCCGCCGTCGAGGCTGAACTGGCCGCTCGTGACGATCTTCTCGTCGCCGATCACAGCACGACCACCGAGCGCAGCACCTCGCCGCGCTCCATCTTGTGGAACGCCTCCTCGACGCCGTCGAGCCCGACCCGTTCGCTGACGAACTTGTCCAGCGGGAACCGGCCCTGCTGCCACAGCTCGATGAGCAGCGGGAAGTCCCGCTCAGGCAGGCAGTCGCCGTACCAGCTGCTCTTGATCGCACCGCCGTGCCCGAAGACCTCGATGAGCGGGATCTCCAGCACCATGGCGGGGTTCGGTACCCCGACCAGCACCACCGTACCGGCCAGGTCGCGGGCATCGAACGCCTGCCGGAACGTCTCCGGCCGGCCCACGGCCTCGATGACGACGTCCGGCCCGAACCCTCCGGTGAGGTCCCGCAGGCCCTGAACGACGTCCTCGCGGGCGTTCAGAGTGTGGGTGGCGCCGAAGTCCCGAGCCCAGGCGAGCTTGCGGTCGTCGAGGTCGACGGCGATGACCTGCTTCGCCCCGGCATAGACCGCCCCGGCGATGGCGGCGTTCCCCACCCCGCCGCAGCCGATGACCGCGACGGTGTCGCCCTTCTGCACCGGGGCGGTGTTGACCGCCGCTCCGAACCCGGCCATCACCCCGCACCCGATCAGGCCCGCGGCCGCGGGATCGACCGAGGACACTTTCGTGCACTGCCCGGCCGCGACCAGGGTCTTCTCCGCGAACGCCCCGATCCCCAACGCAGGAGACAGCACCGTGCCGTCCGTCAGGGTCATCTTCTGGGTCGCGTTGTGCGTCGCGAAGCAGTACCACGGCCGACCCCGCTTGCAGGCCCGGCACTGCCCGCAGACCGCCCGCCAGTTCAGGATCACGAAGTCCCCCGGCTGGACCTGCGTGACGCCCTCCCCCACCGACTCCACGACGCCGGCCGCCTCATGGCCGAGCAGGAAAGGGAAGTCGTCGTTGATGCCACCCTCCCGGTAGTGCAGGTCGGTGTGGCACACCCCGCATGCGTGCACGGCGACCAGGGCCTCGCCCGGTCCCGGATCGGGGACCAGCACCGTCTCGATCCCGACAGGGGCACCCTTCGAGAGAGCGACGACAGCGCGAACTTCGTGAAGCACAGGGACCTCCAGGACTGGTGTTCTTCGAACCTAGCCCGAGGTCTCGGTAGCGTCCGTGCCATGACCGCCCTCGGCGACGACCTGCGCGCCTTCCTCGACGTCTCCCCGACCCCGTTCCACGCCGTCGCCGAGATGACCCGGCGCCTCGCCGCGGGCGGGTTCACAGCCCTGGACGAGAAGCAGCGGTGGGAGCTGCAGCCCGGCGGCAAGCACTGGGTCGTTCGTGACGGCGGCAGCCTCATCGCGTTCCGGATCGGGTCTGCGCCGCTCGCCGACACCGGTGCCCGCATGGTCGGCACACACACCGACTCCCCGACGTTCAAGGTCCGGCCGCGGTCGGACGTGAGCCGCGCGGGCTACCGGCTCGTGGGCGTCGAGCCGTACGGGGGGATGCTCGCGCACACCTGGGTGGACCGGGAGCTGACGGCCGCCGGCCGCGTCGCGCTGGCGGACGGGTCCTTGCGCCTGGTCCGGCTACCGGGCAGCCAGCTCCGGCTGCCCTCGTTGGCCATCCACCTCGACCGCTCGGTGCGCGACGGCCTCACCCTCGATCCACAGCGCCAGCTGGTGCCGGTCTTCGGGCTCGACACCGAACCGGCGCTGGTCGAGGTCGTCGCGGATGTGTTGGGGGTCAGCCCGTCGGACGTGCTCAGCCACGACCTCGTCCTCACCGACACCCAGCCGGCCGGGCGCACCGGCAGCGACTGGATCGCCGGCCCCCGCCTCGACAACCTCGGCTCCTGTCACAGCGCGACCCACGCGCTGCTCGACGCGTCCCCGGCCGCTCACACTGCGCTGTTCGTCGCCAACGACCACGAGGAGGTCGGCAGCAGCTCAGCCGAGGGCGCCAGCGGATCGTTCCTGGAGGACGTGCTCGCCCGCTTGGTTGCCGCCACCGGAGACACCGACCCGCAGTCGCGGTACCTCGCGGCGGCCCGCTCCCGGCTGCTGTCGGCCGACATGGCGCACGCCCTGCACCCCAACTACGCCGACCGGCACGAGCCGTCGCACACCCCGCTCCTCGGTGGCGGTCCGGTGCTCAAGACGAACGCCGGCCAGCGCTACGCGACCGACGCCGGTACGGCCGGCTGGTTCCGGGCGCGGTGCGCCACCGTGGGGGTGCCGGTGCAGGACTTCGTGTCCCGGGCCGATCTCCCGTGCGGCTCCACCATCGGCCCGCTGACGGCCACCCGGCTGGGCATCCCGACAGCTGACGTCGGCGCCCCGATGCTGGCCATGCACTCGTGCCGCGAACTGGCTGCCGAGGAGGACGTGCCGTTGATGATCGCCGCGATGACCGCTTGCTTGTCGGCCTAGGACCTGCCGGTACGGCGGCGGGCGAGCACCAAGCCGCCGGTGAGGGCTGAGGCGGCCAGCAGCGTCAGGACTGACGAACCGCCGGTGGCCGCGAGTCCACCGGTCGTCTTCGCCGAGGGGCTCGCACCGGCGGCCGCCGCCGCGAGCAGCCGGTTGCTCGCCACGGCCGGCAGCGGCAGCCGGTAGTCGCCGGTCGCCCCCAGTCGAGCCGCGGAGCCGCAGGACACGCCCCGCGCGACCGTGGTCGCGCTCGGCAGACTGCGCGACGAAGCCCCGGCGGCCAGCCCGTAGCAGCCCGGCGTGATCGTCCAGCCGCTCGCGCCCCAGCTGGCGAAGCTCCGGTCGTTCAGCGGGAACGTCACCCGCACGGTGCGGCCGGCCGGCACGCTGACCGAGGAGTACCCCACCAGCTGGCGCACCGGCTGCGGCAGCGCCGCAGTCGCGGGCTTGCTGACGTACAGCTGGGGCACGGCGATCCCGGCGCGCTTCCCGGTGTTGGTGACGTCCAGGCTGGCAACCGCCACCTGGTTCGTGCCGGTGGCGGCCTTCACCGACAGCGGTCCGTATCGGAAGGTCGTGTACGACAGGCCCGCGCCGAACGGGTAGGCCGGCGTGAGGTGCTGGGCGTCGTACCAGCGGTAGCCGACGAGCAGGCCCTCGCTGTACTGCTCCATCTCGGCCACGCCGGGATACTGCATGGGGCTGCCGGCCGTGGGCAGCTGAGACTCCGAGGCGGGGAAGGTGGCGGGCAGCCGGCCACCGGGGTCGACGTCCCCGAACAGCACCCGGGCGATCGCCGTGCCGCCCTGCTGGCCCGGGTACCAGGCCTCGACCACCGCGGCGACCTTGTCGCGCCAGGGCGTGAGGACCGGGCCACCGGTCTCCAGCACGACGACGGTCCTGGGCTGGGCAGCCGCGACGGTGGTGATCAGGCCGTCCTGGTCCAGGCCGTTGAGGGGGCAGCTCACCTGCCCGCAGGACTTCCCCTGCAGGATCAGCACGCTCTCGCTGTTGGCGAGGTCATTGGCGCAGTTGAGGCCGGCGCAGTCCTTGTCCTGGCCTTCGGTCTGCACGTCGCCGACCACGACGACCGCGACGTCTGCGGCCTTGGCCAGCGCCGCCGCGGCGGCCTGGTTGCTGCCGTCGGCGTAGGTGACCGTCACGCCGCTGCCTGCGCGCTTGGTGATGCCCTGCAGGGTGGTGACGACGCTCCTGGCGGTCACGGTGCCGGAGCCACCTCCGGTGACGAAGCGGTCGGCATAGGGACCGACGACCGCGATCTTCCGGACCCCGGGCTTGAGCGGCAGGATGCCCTGGTTCTTGAGGAGGGTGATCGCCCGCTCCTCGATCGTCTCGGCGGTGCGCTCGTGTGCCGGGACGTCGATGGCGCGCTCGTTGATCGTGTAGCCGGCGCGGTCGAAGTACCCATAGGCGAACAGCGTCCGCAGGATGCGCAGCACGTGGCCGTCGAGGGTCGCGCGGGTCACCAGCCCGCTCGTGAGGGCAGCGTTGACCAGAGCCGGCTGGTAGGACTGGTCGGCCTGGCCGAGGTTGGGGATGAAGTCCAGGCCGTTGTTCATGTTGCCGACGGTGTCCTTGGACGCGCCGTAGTCCGCGAGCACGATCCCCTTGAAGCCCCACTCCTTCTCGAGGATCTGCTGGATCGTGTGCGGGTTCTCGCAGGCATACGTGCCGTTGATGCGGTTGTAGGAGCACATCAGCGTGCCGACGTTCGCCTGCTTCACGGCGGCCTCGAAGTGCGGCAGGTAGACCTCGCGGAGGGTCCGCTCGGAGACCTGCACGTCGACGACCATGCGGCCCCCGTTGGCCGAGCTCAGCGGTGGGACGCCGTTCTGGCCTTCTTGGTTGTTGGCGGCGAAGTGCTTCACATCGGCGATGACGCCGGTGCTCTGCGCGCCCTGGATCCAGCCGCGGCCGGTCTGCCCGACGAGGTAGGTCTCCTCCCCGTACGCCTCATAGGTGCGGCCACCCAAGGGCGTGCGCATGATGTTCACGGTCGGCGCGAACACCACGTCGTTGCCCTTGTGCTTGGCCTCGTCCGCGATCTCCTGGCCGTGCTCGTACGCCAGCTTGGGGTCGAAGGCCGCCGCGAGCGCCATCGGGATCGGCATGGCCGTCGCGGCACCCTGGCGGGGGCCGACCGGGCCGTCGCTGAAGAACACCGCCGGCAGGCCGAGCCGCGGCACGGCATAGGTCGCGCCGGTGTGCGGGGCGGCCCCGTTGCCGTTGCCGCCGACCAGGCTGACCTCCTCCGCCAGGGTCATGGCCTTCTGGAAGAGGCCGGCTCGCGCGTCCGGCGAGAGGGCGATGTCGCACCAGGCATGGGCCGTACGCGAGGGGCACGGCTTCGGCGTCGCAGCCTGAGCGACCGGGAGCAGCACCCCGCTGGCGGCGACGGCGGACAGCAGCACGACTGCTGCGGCGGCGACCCGTCCTGGTGGGGAAAGACGGGACACGCGGACCTCCGGGGGCAGGACGCGGGGGCGTCACCGTTGCCACCTCGTCGCGAGCGGCTCACGCCTACGTTTCGACGCGCCCGCGCCGAGTCCTGCCCGGCTGCGCAGGGTTGTGGCGTTCGTCTCCCCGGACGCGTCCCGCCGGCCGCCGGGCCTGGCAGGTCGCGTCGACCACCCCGGCACCGGCTTCGACAACGGTCTTCCCACGACTGAACCAGGTCGCTGTCCCCGTCGAAACTCCTGCCCGTAGGGTGCTGGCGTGCAGAAGATCGAGATCACCCAGGACTTCACCCTCCCCGTCGAGCGGGTCTACGCCTACCTCAGCGAGCACGAGAACCTCGGGCCGCTTTTCGGCGCGACCATCACCCGGGTCCGCGACGGGGACCTGACCCGGAACGGTGCCGGCTCGGTCCGTCGTCTCAAGGTCGGACCGCTCCCTCCGCTGGAGGAGACCGTGATCGAGGCGGTGTCGGACCAGCGGATCGTCTACCGGATCACCAAGGGCTCACCGTTGCGCAACCACCGGGGCGTGATGGAGTTCTCCAGCCTCGGGACCGGTTCGCGGCTGCACTACGTCATCGAGTTCGGCGCGGTCGTGCCCGGCTTGGACGTGATCGTCAAGGCCGGGCTGCAGCGCAACGTCGCCAAGGGCCTCAAGACCGTTGACGCGAAGGCCTGACAGGACCCTTACACAACGCGGGAACTCACCACACACAGGGTCGGCAACCTGCTGGTCGTGGCCGCACCGTGCGGCCGGAGCAGGAGAACACCATGTTGAAGGCCCTCGTCACCGCCGGCCTCGCCGCCGGGTCCGTGCTCGCCGTTGCCCCACCCGCGTCCGCCGCCACCTGCGGCACCTTGCCCGCCACCGTCCAGGGGAACCCGAACGTCAAGGCCGGCCAGGCCGGCGCGGCCTACCTGTTCCACGACGCGGGGGGCTGGAAGCTCCGCGTCACCCACCCGGGCAGCAGCCGCATGCTCGTCACGGGCACCTTGACGGCGACGCGGGACATCAGTCACCTCGCCAAGGTGCACCTCGAGCCCGGCGACGCGGTCGGGATCAGCCGCGACGGGCACACCCTGACCTTCCGGATGAGCAACGTCGGACACCTCGACGGGGTCAACTTCACGGCCGAGTGCTCGCACGCGTTGAAGGTCAACGTCAAGGTGAACGGGTACGGGGCAAGCACCCGGCAGGTGTTCCTCGGCGCCCACCGGGTCCACCCGACGAGCGTCCCGTTCACCATCGAGCGTCACTAGCCAGGCAGATGCACGGTGAAGCAGGCTCCGCCCTCCGGGGCGCGGCCTGCTTCGGCCGTGCCGCCCAGCCGGTGCACCAGCGCCCCGACGAGCGCGAGCCCGAGTCCGGTTCCTACCTGACGGACGCCCCGGTAGCGGTCGTAGAGCACCGACCGATCGAACGCCACGGGGAAGTCCTCAGGAAGAAGACCCGGCCCACCGTCCCGGACCTGCAGCACTCCCGGTGCCTGTACGGAGAACACGATCGGCGCCCCCGAAGGTGTGACGCGCAGCGCGTTCTCGGCGAGGCCGTCGAGCACCTGGCGGATCCGGCCGGCGTCCGTGCGCACGACCACAGGAGCGGCCGGAAGGTCGACCCGGAACGCCACACCCACGTCCGAGCAGCGACGCTCCCACACCGTGGCCGCGTCCTGGACCAGCGAACCCAGGTCCACCTGGCTCACGTCCAGCCGGAAGTCGTCCGCCCCGGCACGTGCCAGGTCGAGCAGGTCCGCGACCAGCCGTTGCATCCGGCCGGCCTCGGCCTCGATCGTGCGACCGGCCTCGACCGGATCAGCCACTCCCTCAGTGATGGCTTCAGCGAACCCGCGGATCCCGGTCAGCGGGGTCCGCAGCTCGTGGCTCACCGACAGCAGGAACTCGCGCTCCCGACCCTCGCTGGTGGCCAGCGCCTGTGCGAGCACGTTGAGCGAGCGCGAGAGGTCGGCCACCTCGTCCGGCCCATCCTCGACCAGCCGGATGCTCCGGTCCCCGGCGGCCAAGCGGTGGGCCGCTTCTGCTGCCCGAAGTAGCGGCGAGGACAACCGGCGGGCCAGCGCGACCCCGATGAGGACGGCCGCCCCCAAACCGAGCGCCAGCGCGAACGCGAGCCTGCGGAACACCCCGGTCGTGACGGCCCGGGCGTCGGAGACCTGCTGCGCGACGATGACCCCGCCGCCGCCGACCACGGGCTGCACCTCGACGAGGTAGCGGACTCCCCCGAGCCGGCGGGTCGCCGAGACCTCCCGGCCGGCGGCGGCGGCGGTGATGTCCTGCGCCGCGAACACGCGCGCCCCGAGCCGTCCCTTGCGCAGCACCTGGCCGCCCGCGTCCACCCTGGCGGCGTGCAGCTTGGCCGCGGTGACGACCTTGGCGGCGATCGCCGGCCGGGTGTCCACCAGGTTGGCGATGAGCACCGCCTCCTGCCGCAGCGTCGTCCTGGCCTGTGCGTCGTAGGACGTGCGAACCAGCCCGAGGGCGACCAGGCCGGCAGCGAGCACCCCCACCAGCGCGGCTGCCACGGTCGACAGCGCGATCCGCCGACGCATGCTCACGGCCGCACCGTGGAGTACCCGACCCCCCGGACCGTACGGATGAGATCTCCTGCGGCGCCGAGCTTTGCGCGTACCTGGCCGACGTGGACGTCGACGGTCCTGGTGCCGGCGGCCGCCTCGTAGCCCCACACCTGCGAGAGCAGCTGCTCGCGGCTGAGGACCCGGCCGGGCTTGCGCATCAGGGCGAGCAGCAGGTCGAACTCGGTGACGGTGAGCAGCACCTCGACCCCGTCGACCGTGACCTCACGGGTCTCGGGCTCCAGGCTGATCGGACCCAGCGTCAAGCCCGGTGCTGCGACCGTCCCATGCGTCCGGCGGAGCACCGCCCGCACGCGGCTGACGAGCTCGCGGGGGCTGAAGGGCTTGGTGATGTAGTCGTCCGCGCCCAGCTCCAGGCCCAGGATCCGGTCTACCTCGTCGTCGCGGGCAGTCACGAACAGCACCGGCACCCAGTCGCCGTCCTCCCTTAGGGCTCGGCACACCTCCGTACCGTCCAGGCCGGGGAGCCCGACGTCGAGCACGATCGCGACCGGCTTGAGCCGCCGGGCCGCCGCAAGCCCGGCGACGCCGTCCCGCTCGAGGTGCACCCCGAAGCCCTCGCGGGCCAGGTACAGCCGTTGCAGCTCAGCGATCGCCGGCTCGTCCTCCACGACGAGCACCAGGCCCTTGTCGGTCACGCCACCATGGTGGGGGCACGGACGTCCCGACCGTGGGAGCCTTACGCAACCCTTGCAGAACTCGACCCGTGGCTTGACCTGCGTCGCCGATGCTCAAGGCACCTACTCAGCAAGGAGCCGTCATGCTTCGCCGTACCGCCATCCTCGCCACCACCGGTGCCCTCGCCCTCGGCGGCGTCGCCGTCCTCGTGCCCACCTCGGCGTCCGCCTCGCAGGACAGCGTCGCCCAGGTCGCGAAGGGCAAGCTCATCACCGCCGAGAACCGGCAGGAGCTGCGCCAGACCGGGCACACGACCATCACCCGGCAGACCAAGAAGCACGGCACCGTCACGGTCGTCGTCCAGCGCGGTGAGGTGACGGCCGTGTCGCCGACCTCGATCAGTCTCACCAGCAAGGACGGGTACGCCCACACGTACGCGATCACCGACAAGACCAAGGTCAAGCAGCGGCGCGTCACCGTCGACCTCGCTGACCTCAAGGTCGGGGCGCGGGCTCAGGTCATCGCCGTCAAGGACACTGCCCGCCGCATCACCTTCCTGAAGGCAGCCGGCCAGCGCTCCTGACCGCCTCCAGGTCCTCCGGGTGCAGACCTTCGTAGAAGTCCGTTGGCATCGGGGGCAGCGCGTCGAGCGGGAACCAGCGGGCCTCGAGGATCTCCGGGCTGGTCGGTGTCAACGCCAGCTCGGACAGGACCGTGGCCACGGCGACGAAGCCGACACCCCGGCGCTTCGCGTCGAAGGCGACCCGGTGCCAGGGCGCGAACGTCAGGTCGAGCCCCAGCTCCTCCTGCAGCTCCCGCTCGAGGCCGGCGATCGGCTGCTCGCCGCGGTCCAGGAAACCGCCGGGCGGCACCCAGCCCTTCCGGTAGCTCGGCCGCACCAGCAGGAGCTGGCTGCCGTCGACGGTGACCAGCCCGACGACCCCGATCGTGAAGTTGGGCGTCGCGAGCCGTACCGCCGCCTGCTTGAGGAAGGGGGGCAGCTTCTTGTAGACCGAGACTTTGAGGGCAGTGAGGTCCACCGCGTCAACCTACGGGACGTCCTCACTGCGCGGCTGGCCTCCTCGACGCCTGCGAGGTCCGGGAGACGCGTGACTTGCTGTGCTGGCGCGAGCATGGTGACGCGGAGGCTGTCGTCGAGGCCGGACTCGGAATGCACCCGTCATGGCCACAGCGGGGCTGAGTTGGATCGTCAGCGAGCTTGCGGTCCGCAAGGTAGTCGTCCGTGCAACCAACCCCGGGGCACGGCGCTCGTCCGGTTTCACGTCTCCCCCGAGCTCGTGGCCGGAGCGCATCCTGCCTACGGGATGTCGGGGCGTCCAAGAGCGTTGGCGCGAAGGATATCCAGGAAGTGATCATCGTGC
>JBKJVH010000200.1:0-3516 GCA_046590985.1 Mycobacteriales bacterium | reverse complement strand
CAGCACCGCGAAGTCCTCCGGACCGGTCGCCTCACCCCACGCGGAGCTCAGGTCGTACCGGGTCTGCATCTGCCGGGCGAACAACCGCGCGGCATCCGCCTCGACCGCCCAGACCTCCGCCAGGGCGGCACGCTGCACCTCGCAGACCTGCTCCGGTGACCGCAACGGACCCTCCCCTTCTTGTCCTTACATGATAGCACAGATATTCGACAATTTAGAATTTTAGAAGAGGACGCAGCCAGCGTTACACAGCACTAAGAAAGTTCTGCCAGTCACGCACCAAGTTCAGCTCCGCCCAGGGAACCTCCCGGATGCCGTGCTCGCCGACCTCCAGGACATTGGTGCCAGGGAGCGCGGCCAGTAGGGGTGAGCGCTTGGCGAGGAGCACCTGGGCACCCTCCCCCGCAGCTCGTCCAGGATTGCCAGCAGTCCGAGCAGGACTGGATGGACTGCGCCGCTTCCGGCTCGTCCATCACGAAGGAGCCGTAGCCCTGGAAGTGGGACCGCAGTAGCGCGAGGAAGGACTCGCCGTGGCTCATCCGGTGGAACGCCACGTCCGGCCGATGCGGGTCCGAGGTCGGGTGGTCCTCGAGGTAGCTGTACAGCCCGTGCGTGGTCTCGGTCCGCAGGAAGTACGACGACTGCAGCACGCCGGGGGAGCGGATGAGCTGCAGCGCCGACGCCAGTGGCGACTCCGTGTCGCGGGTGCGGCGCCGCGCGAGCGGCCCTCGGCGTTCAGCCCGTAGGCCAGCGCGATCGCCTCGACCAGCGTGCTCTTGCCGGAGCGTTCTCCCCGACGAGCACCGTGATCCCGGCAGGCAGGAGCAGTCCGTGCTGGAGCATGTGGCGTACGGCAGGAAGTGTGAAGGGCCAGGATCCTCGTCGTAGCAGGCCTTCTCGTGCCGCTGCACGCGCCGGACCGGCCGGACGTCCATCAGCCCACGCGCTCGCGCAGCCCCGCGAACATCGCCGCCACGGTGGCGTGGTCGAACCAGTCCCCGACCGTGCTCATGGCGCGGCTGGCCTTGCTGATGCGCAGCCGGAGGTGCAGCCGGCAGCGGCCGTCAGGTAGGTCGGTCAGCAGCAGCGCCCAGGTGAACGTGGTGCTCGTGCGGACGGAGGAGTAGACCAGCACGTGCGGTGGCTCGAGGAGCTCCACGGTGAAGGAGCCGCCGTAGTCCGGGACCGTGGCTCCGACGGCCAGCGAGAAGTCTCCCGTGTGGCGCAAACCCCTGTAGCGCAAAGGGATCAGGTGCTCGAGCCAGGTCGGCGCGTACCAGCGCCCACGGCCCTTTCCGAGCTGCTCCACCCACGGCCACAACGTCGAGGCCGGTACGTCGAACACCGCGGTGCGGTCCATCACCGCGGCCGGTGACGGGAGCAGCGCATCGCCCGGGAAGGGCGTCACTCCTCTTCGTCGTCCAGCCGGGCGAGCCAGACCGCGACCCGCTCGACCGGCACCTCGAACTCGGGGTGCTCGTCGACGAAGTCCTTGAGCCGCTCGGCGAGCCAGGCGAACGTCACCTGCTCCTCGCCGCGCCGTGCGGCCAGCTCCTCCAGGCCCCGGTCGGTGAAGTACACGACTAGCGCGCGAAGACAGCTTCGACGAGCGCTGCCTGTTCCGCCTCGTGGACCTTCGAAGAACCGGCGGCGGGGGAGGCAGCGGATCGCCGGGACACCCGGCGGAGCCGGATCTCGGCGGGCAGCTGCTCCGGGAGCGAGAGCGCGATGTGCGACCAAGCGCCCTGGTTGGCTGGCTCCTCCTGGGCCCAGACGACGTCGGTGACGTTGGGGTAGGTCTCCAGGACGGCACGGATCTGAGCCCCCGGCACCGGGTACAGCTGCTCGACGCGAACCAGCGCGACCGTCTTGTCCTCGCTCTTGCGGCGTGCGGCAGCCAGGTCGTAGTAGACCTTGCCGGCGCTCAGGACGACGCGGGTGACCCCGGCCGGGTCGAGCTGCTCGACGTCGGGGATGACGGGCTGCCAGCGTCCGGTTGTGAAGTCTCCGGGCGCCGAGGCGGCGGCCTTGAGGCGCAGCATCGACTTCGGGGTGACGACCACGAGTGGCCGGTTCACCGCGGACATCGCCTGTGCGCGCAGCAGGTGGAAGTGCTGCGCGGGGGTGCTCGGGTAGGCGACCGTCATGTTGTCCTCGGCGCACAGCTGCAGGAAGCGCTGGATGCGCGCCGAGCTGTGGTCCGGACCCTGGCCCTCGTAGCCGTGCGGGAGCAGCAGCGTGACGGCGGAGCGCTGGCCCCACTTGGCCTCACCGGAGGAGATGAACTCGTCGATGATCGTCATCGCGCCGTTGACGAAGTCGCCGAACTGCGCCTCCCACAGCACCAGCGCCTCGGGCCGGGCGACGGAGTAGCCGTACTCGAAGCCGAGGCAGGCGTACTCCGACAGCAGCGAGTCGTAGATGTAGAGCGGCGCCTGGTCGTCCGACAGGTAGCGGATCGGGGTGTGCTCGGCGCCGGTCACCCGGTCGATGAGCGTGGCGTGCCGCTGCACGAACGTGCCTCGGCGGGAGTCCTGGCCGGCGAGCCGGACCGGGGTGCCGTCGAGCAGCAACGACCCGAGCGACAGGATCTCCCCGAAGCCCCAGTCGATCCCACCCTCGGTCACCATGTTCGCCCGGCGCTCCATGAGCGGCGCCAGCTTCGGGTGCGGGGTGAAGCCGTCCGGCAGGTTGACGTGCGCCTTGGCGATGACGTCGAGGACCGACTGTTCGACGGCGGTGTCGATCGCCGACAGGTCAAGGACGTCCGTCATCGGCGGCTCGGGCATCGAGGCCGTCGAGGCGTCCCGCGTCTCGGCGAACACCCGCTCGAGCTGCGCCTGGTAGTCCTTCAGCGCCTCCTCCGCCTCCTCGACGGTGATGTCGCCACGCCCGACGAGCTGCTCGGTGTAGGTCTTGCGCACCGAGCGCTTGGTGTCGATCACGTCATACATCAGCGGTTGGGTCATCGAGGGGTCGTCGCCTTCGTTGTGCCCGCGGCGCCGGTAGCAGACCAGGTCGACCACCACGTCGATCTTGAACGCCTGGCGGAACTCGAAGGCCAGCTGGGACACCCGGACGCAGGCCTCGGGGTCGTCGCCGTTGACGTGGAAGATGGGTGCCTGGACGGTGCGCGCAACGTCGGTGGAGTAGGTCGAGGACCGGCTGCTCTCCGGTGCCGTCGTGAAGCCGACCTGGTTGTTGATGACGATGTGCACCGTGCCGCCGGTGCGGTAGCCACGCAGCTGGCCCATCTGGAGGGTTTCGGCCACCACGCCCTGCCCGGCGAACGCCGCGTCGCCGTGGAGCAGCACCGGAAGCACCGTGTAGCCGGCCACCCCCTTGTCGATGACGTCCTGCTTGGCGCGCACGATGCCCTCGAGCACCGGGTCGACCGCCTCGAGGTGCGACGGGTTGGACGTCAGCGAGACGCGGGTGGTCGAGCCGTCCGCGGCGGTGAAGGTGCCCTCGGCGCCGAGGTGGTACTTCACGTCGCCCGAGCCCTGGACCGTCCGC